>LBTJ01000079.1 GCA_000990445.1 Candidatus Roizmanbacteria bacterium GW2011_GWA2_37_7 | reverse complement strand
AGAAGCGATAATTTCCGAACGCAGCATTCAGAAGTTGCTGCGCGGATAATCTTACATAATATTATTTCTTTTTTAGCTGGACTTTTTCACGTAAGCCGTATGGATGCCTGTTAACCTGAACGTGAAACAAGAGGAAGGCCTAAAAAGATAAGAGAAGAAAAAATATTGATGAGGAAGAAGATTTTTAGTAAGAAGGGAGAGCCGATTTCTATCTAATTTAGAAAAAAGAGTTTTATATCGAAATTAGTGATAACTTCTTAATGATAACAAACATATACTACAGAAGCGAAATCTTTAAATATTATATGGCTATGATTATAGATATTAAGTCCCTAGTATTACCTTGCCTTCGGGTAAGGAATGCTAGGTTTGTTATTATCACCATGTAACTTTCTATAAATTATAACTAATCACTTAAATACTATTGGGGATTAATTTGAGTATGGAAGAACAAAAAAGTAATAAAATAGCAACCAGGGAAGCAATAGTTTTCATAGACGGAAACAATCTTTACCATAATCTTAACGCCCTTGGTATAACACCCGGTCGTGTTAATTTATATAAACTAGCTCAGTTAGTTTGTAAACATTTTAATTCTAATTATAAAAGAGCATTTTATTACAATTCAGTTCCTAGTATCGATGATGGAAGTGAGTTGTATTCAAAGCATATGGGGTACTTAAATAAAGTAGGAAGTTACCCTAATTTTGAAGTTATAACTAGAAAACTTCAAAGGCACTCAAATGAAGAGAAGATAGAAGAGAAAAAGAAAATATTAAGTGAACTAAGCTTATGTAATAAATGCAGCTCAATAGTTGAAAAGAATTGCATGGAATGTTTAGGAACTATAAAGAAAAAAGAAAAGGGAATAGATGTTAACATAGCGATAGATATGCTCAATTTAAGTGTTTTCAAGAATGAATGTGATCTATGCATCTTGATATCGGGCGACGCTGATTTTATTCCCGTAATGGATTTAATCAAAGAACAAGAAAAAGATGTTGTTAGTGCTTTCCTGCCTTTTGGTTATTCGTGTGAGCTTAGGCAAAAACATGGTTGGTTTATTCTGCATAAAGATTTAATAATCAAAAAATGTCTTGATTAGTACAGATCTATTTCAGTTTAGTTAGTCCGTTAGCCCCCGATTCCGTACAGAAAACCCTAAAAAATCAAAGATTTTTGGGTGCCAGAAAAACCAAGTTTTTCTGAGCATATTTGGGTGGAATGAAATGTAACCGCTAAACGCTATGTTATTGTGTTATAGAACTTTTGTTTGCGGATAGAAAAACTTGTTTTCCGCGTCTTTTAATAGGATTATACTATTTCTCTTTCATCTCACCACTAAAAGTAAAAGAAGTAGCTTTAAGCTGAGCTTGTTCTCCGTTAAATAAAAATTCACTTGGCGGGACAAAAAAGTTTGAATGGAACCACATTTTTACTGCCTCTCTCTTTTTGCATATTGTTCTGCAATATATCTAAAAAGGCCCTCGGCATCTTGTCTTATGAAGACATCATCAATCACTCTAGTCAGGACAGATGTAGTGTATCCATCCACTATTGATGGGGTCTGCATTGCAATCCTTCCTTTATAACCAAGCTCTCTCATTTGCTCTGCTGCCTCGACTGCGCTGATGTCAGCATCAGAATCACTTGCTTCCAACACCACCAGATCAACAGAATTTACTTCCACATATTCTTTTGCAAGCTGTCGTTTGTTTACTACAGTAACAGTAACATTCTCAGCCACTTCCCTAAATTCTTTCGGAGCTTTAGGCAATCCATTAATTGTAAAACTATCTGATCTAGGTTCAAGGCCTTTAAGAGTATCTAAAACATGCCTTAAGTAACTGACATCACTGTCCACAACAACTACTTTGTACTGAGCCATAAGCATTGGACTTCAATTAAGATTTATAAACCTTTCTTTTTTAACTACTATTAAGTAACTTATTTTCTTACAACAATTCCCTCTTTTTTACAATAGTCTTTGATATCTTTAACTGTATACTCTTTATAATGGAATATTGAAGCTGCTAATGCTGCATCTGCTTTTCCTTCTTTAAAAGCATCTACAAAGTGTTTTAGTTCACCAACACCGCCAGAGGCTATTACCGGTATATTCACAGATTCGCTTATTTTTTTGGTTAGTTCAAGATCAAATCCTAGCTTGGTGCCATCCCTGTCCATCGATGTTAACAACCGCTACAACAATACATTGTGAACCAAACTTTTCTGCTCCTTTTTCGATTAATTCAGGAGTTTCAACAGCAGCTGTGTTCATGCTTATCTTATCTGCTCCTGCATTAAGGATTTTCCTCATATCCTCTACTGATCTTATCCCCCCACCAACTGTAAAGGGGATAAACACTTTCTTAGCTACATTCTTAACGACATCAATCATGGTGTCCCTTTTATCACTAGATGCGGTTATATCCAAAAAAACTAATTCATCAACACCTTGCCTGTTATATTCTTCTGCTAATTCGACAGGGTTGCCAGCATCTTTTATCTGCACAAACTTCACTCCTTTAACTACACGACCTGCATCAACGTCCATGCATATTATAATTCTTTTTGCTAACATTTTATACCATCTTATTTATGTCAATTAAATCATCGATTCTTTTATCGCAATCAACATTATAACCAATAAACCCAGAACCTGCTGCTTCAGCTGCTTGTTTGTCATAAATTGTATCTCCCACTAGGATTGTCTCTTTTGGTTTTAGCTTAAGTTCTTTACAGGCTACTAATATTATCTCTGGATTGGGTTTGCCGTGCTTAACCTTTTCTCCACCGACTATTAAATCAAAATATTTTCTTATTTTAAACTTATTTAAGATGTTTTCAACAATATTGCTTTGCGTGTTTGAAACAAGCGCTATTTTCAGGCCTTTATTCCTTAAATAATCCAAGATTTCATCAACATTCTTAATCTTTTTTATTTTGGCTGTGAATTTTTCAAATGTGCTAAAGTAGTATTCCCTTATTTCTTCAACTGTCTTTCCAGGGAAATATTTAGCAGCGGTTTCTGCAAAATTGATTGTAAATTCTTCTACTGTTATTTTTTTAAAGCCAAAGTGCTCAAGCGCAGCATTAAACCTGTCAAACCATGCGTCATGGCTGTCAATCAATACGCCGTCCATATCGAATAAGATTGCTTTGATCATTTAATATTTATTGTTTGGTATTTTTATTTAATCAACTTTAAAGAAAAAACCACCAACAACATAGGCACCTACGGACAAAACTTCGTTTTGTCCTATGAACCACCCCGTAAGGGACATCCCCCGGTTCGTCGGTGCCAATGTTGGTGGTTTTTTCTTATTAATCCAAATAATAACCTCTTTTTTTATTTTTTAACCTTTATAATTCTACAAAGTTTTTCAATATCTTTAACCCAATCTCACCTGATCTTTCTGGGTGGAACTGAAATGCAAAGATATTATCTTTGGTTATACCAGAGCAATATTCAATGCCATAGTTTGTTTTTGTTGCTATTATTCCTTTATCTTTTGGTCCAACATAATAGGAATGGACAAAATAAAAGTATGAATCATCTTTTACATCTTTTAATAGATTATTTTTTTTAATTATCTTTATTGAATTCCAGCCAATCTGCGGCACTTTAAGATTTTTATTTTTGAATTTTTTACATTTACCTTTGAATATTGAAAGTCCTTTAATGCCAGAACTTTCTTCGGATTCTTCAAATAATACCTGAAGGCCAAGGCAGATTCCCAGGTAAGGCTTATTGGATATCTCTTTTTTTAATGTTTCAAAAATTCCTTTTTTCTTTAATGAATTGATGCAATCTCCAAAAGAGCCTACGCCAGGAAATATTATTTTATCTGATTTCTTAATGTCTTCTGCTTTGTCTGTAACTTTATAGCTAACTCTAAGAAAATCCAAAGCATTCGTAACAGACTTTAGATTACCTGCTCCATAATCTATTATAGCAATCATTTTTAGCAAAATTTATAATCTCCAACATATATTATATGAATTATGAAGGTCTTGTTTGTGTGCAATCAAAATCAAAACAGGAGCAAAACAGCTGAGGAGATATTTAAAGGTAGATTTCAAACCAAATCTGCTGGCCTTTATAACACTAACCCAGTTACTGAAAAACAACTTTCCTGGGCTGATTTGATTATTGTGATGGAGGATTCCCAAAGGAACGAAATAGCTAAACGTTTTCCTAAGTTGTACATGCAAAAACAGATTCTTTCTTTGGACATTCCTGACGTTTACCATTATAACCAATCCGAATTAATAAAAATATTGAATTCTAAGGTGAAGGAATTATTTTAGCCATTCTTCAAATTGTTTTTTTGCTTTTTTCTTCGAATTAAACATCTTTGTTTCAGACACTGATATTTCTGGTAGTCTTCTTGTTACCTTGAATCTTCTTCCTGAATTATTTTTAAGTTCAATAATTGAGATTTCCCATCTCTTTACTTGATGTTTCTTAATTTTTTTCATTTCTTAAATTAATCCTTTTGTGCTTGGGATAGCGTCTTTTAATTTCTTATCCTTGCTGCAAGCCATCTTTAATGCCCTTCCAAATGCCTTAAAGAGGGCTTCTGCTTTGTGATGGTCTGTTCTTCCCTCAAAACTTCTGACATGTATATTGCACTTTAAGTTATTAGAAAAAGCTTCAAAGAAATCATGAATCAGTTCTGAGTCCAGGTCTCCTATCTTATTTTCTTTAAATTTAGCTTCAAACTTTAAGTATGGCCTTCCACCTATATCGATTGCAAGAATTGCCAATGCTTCATCCATCGGCATTGCAAAAAAGCCTGCCCTGTTGATTCCTTTTTTATCGCCTAATGCCTGATCAAATGCCTGCCCTAATGTGATGCCTATATCCTCTACTAAATGGTGCTGGTCAACTTCCAAGTCACCTTTTGCTTTTATTTCCAGGTTAAATGCTCCATGTTTTGTAAATAATTCAAGCATATGGTTAAGGAAATTTATTTTTGTGTCTATTTTTGATTTTCCTTTACCTTCTATCTCTAGGTTGATTTCTATTTCGGTTTCTTTTGTTTTTCTTATCATTTAAAACACCTTTTTGATATCATTAACATCATTTAATACTATCTCTGCTCCTTCTGATTTGAACAATGTCTTTAGGTATTGCTTGTTGGCATAAGGAGGGCAAACACCAATAAAATTGATATTTGCGTTTTTTGCTGATCTTAAGTCAGCCACGTTATCGCCAACATATATTGCCTCATTGTTATTAACCTTTAAAGCTTTTATTATCTTTAACAATCCTTCTGGGGAGGGCTTGCTTTCATTAACATCTTCTTTTGCAACAATTGCTTTAAGATATTTTTTAATATTAAATCTTTTTAGGCAGAATTCTGCCTCTATCTTTGGCCTTCCTGTGAATATTGCAAGCTTGTATTTTTTTAGGGCCTTTAATGTTTTTTCACTAATCAAACATTTTTCATTCTTGATTAAACCGTCAAATTTCCTTCCCTGGTAATATTCCTGGAATTTTTTTATTATGACATCTTTCCTGAAACTTCCTCCACGCTCCTGAATTAATAGCTCTGCTGCATCATAGTCATCATTTATTCCCCTGTTTTTAATCTCTTCAACATCCTGCATTGTCAAGACTGTGCCAAGGAAGAATTCAGCTGTTTTTTTTATTGCTACCCTGTATGATTGAGTTACGTCTACCAAAACTCCATCTATATCAAATATTATTGCCTTAATTTTATTTTTTGATTTCTTTTGTTTGGGCATTTTCTGCTTCTCTTAATTTTTTATTCCATCTCCACTGGCCTATCAGAACCCAGTAAAGGGCAAACAAGCCTACAATTGATAATATTAAGATTAATGCTTGATTCATTTTTTTAATATCTCATTTAATGCATCAATAAGCTGCTGTGTCTGCTTTACAGTGCCTATCCCTATTAAAAAGTTGCCTGATGTAGGATATGTTTTGATTTTTAACTTTGCCAATGTGTCATATAAAATCTTTTTTGCTCTTTTAACTTCATTTACATACCATTTGACATAATCTTCATCATCGATTGCAACTGAAGCAGCATACATTGCTACTGTATTGACAGAATAAGGAGAGCCTGCCTTCAGCATATTTTTTATTATTTCTGGGTTTGAAACAGCATAGCCCAATCTTAATCCGCCTAAACCATATGCTTTTGAGAATGTCCTGATTATGATTAAATTATTGAATTTATCTATCAGATCAAGGCATTCTTCTCCTGAGTATTGGTAATAAGCTTCATCCAAGAGAACCAATGCATTATATTTTTGCGCTTTATCAATTATTTGAATTATTTCTTTTCTGTCTATTGGTGTTCCTGTCGGATTGTTTGGATTGCATAGAATAACTAATCTTGTTTTTTTGTTTATTGTAGTCAATACTTTTTTAGCTGGAAATGTTAAGTTGGATGTGTAGAGAATTTCCTTTATTCTTGCTTCTGCCAATTGCGCATAGAATTTAAACATCGCAAATGTAGGAATTGGCAATATGATTTCGTCTCCTTTCTCGATGTAGGTATTCATTATTACCATTATTGCTTCATCTGTGGCGTTTGTTATCATCAACTTATCATAAATTAACCCGTCCCTGCGGCGTCGGCTTTCGAGCTTATTCATGGAATACTCGGCCGCGCGGTGGAGCACGCAACCATGTGTTAGACGCGAAGAAAAAGCAGTTAATTATCAACAAATTCAAGACGCACGCCACAGATACCGGCTCGGCCGAAGTCCAAATCGCCATCTTGACCGAGGAAATCAAGGACTTGACCAAGCACTTGCAACAGCACAAACATGACCATTCCAGCCGCCGC
>LBTJ01000078.1:2798-5999 GCA_000990445.1 Candidatus Roizmanbacteria bacterium GW2011_GWA2_37_7 | reverse complement strand
CGAATAAAATTCTTTTGTTGAAACATGCTGATACAACAAAATGTTATGATTTAGCAACTCAAGGCATAGCTTCTTCATCTGTTGAAGAGAATGAAAATAATGCGTTTCAATGTTAGGTGAATTGGTATTTTTGGAATATTCATATATGAGTTGTCTTTAAGGACTATTGGGAAAATGTTTTTGCCGCAAGAGTTCAAAATCTGTCCCTGTAACGCTGCCGTCATCATCAATATCTGCAAACTGCGGCGTGGTTATTCCGGTATGTTCGGTCCACCAAAGTGCATGATCTTCCTCGTCTTTTATCCCATTACAGCTTATGTCACCTTGATCTTTCAACACACAAAGTTTCATGGGATGAAATGTTTGATATGCATATGTATTGAAGCTTGCGTACTTGTTGCCAAATCCAATCGGCGGGACAAACAACTTGCTGAGTTGCGCTTCTTCCCACGTAGTTTCACAGCCAAACACTGACTGCATGTCGCTTCCTGCTTTGGATAAATCGGCATTTAGGGCTTCAGATAGATCTATATTACATTTTTGTTCATATACACGATCTCCATCGGCGTGAAGCAGAGAGATCGTAAACTCAATCTCTTTATCAAATTTTTGAATCGCATACAACGAAAAATCCTCGATATCTTTGATATTTTCAATAGGAGCTCCGGTTGTCATCTCAGAAATATTCTCAAGAAACCATGGAAGACATTGTCCCAGGCCAATGATATTGTTGGTCATGCAGATCCGCATCCACATTTTGCCATCTTCGCTGATGAGAAACTGAGTCAGAAGTCCAGATAGGTCAGTCTCAGCATCAATTGATTCAACGTTGATCGCAAGCTCAGAAAGGTTTTTGATTATGGCGTTTGCTCCGTTTGGAAGGGTAAAGTCAGTCACTTTTTCAATTGACCATATCTTGCCGTTCTCATTTTTTACACAGTTGTTCCACTCAATGGTATCTCTGACCGGACAAGACATTGACCAGATTGTTTTGCCGTCAGAACTAAGGAGAGATTGATGGAGATGGGGCTGGTTGTCTATTAAGGTAATATATCCTGATATATCTCGTATCCCAGTTTTTTGAGTATACGAGGGAAGTCCAAGCTCATCAATCATAACCGGTCCTTGAAACGGCGTACATTTCCCCCAGTCTGTAACATTTTCTGGTTTATTGAGGTCGATCGGACAAATCCGATACCATGATTGCAGGCCGTCTTTACTGACGATTGACTGCTGGATATAGTCGCCGACAATCTGTATCTCATTTGCTGCTGAAAAAACAGGCTTTTGGGAAGGGTTAAAAAAGGAATATATCAAGAATACTGAAACTCCGACAATAAGTAAATATAATGGCCTTTTCATGTATATGTATAACTATACCAACTGTATTCTCTATCGGCAAGAGGTTGATATAATATACCCTTCACACTTGAGAATGCTTTGACAATTCTGTAATGATTCTGTTATCATATCTTCTATGAACAAACAATTCGTAAATTATGAAAAATTTACCAATATCCAAAACGCACAGGCAGGACTGACGCGCTTATTTATTGACGCGGAAAAAACCTCTTCATATTATCGTGTATTGAAAAATGATCAGGCGCTTGGTGTATTATTGCCAGATTCTTTGTGGAAAAGCCTTACTGAGGATATTGAGGCGCTTTCTTCACCAAATTATCGTGCAAAAATAGCTCAGGCAAGACGTCAAAAAAAACATATTTCCTCAAGTACGATCAAAAAACAATTAGGGCTTTAAATATGTACTCATACGCATTGAAACCATCTGCGGTAAAAGAATTGATGATAGTATAATCTGCTGTGAAAAATATATAAAAAGAAAATAACAAACTTATGCGTATTACTCAAATTTTTTGAGTGCTTTGACTCTATACTCCAAATCATCTCCGGCCTTGGTCAAATAACTTCCAATACAGATGATATCTGGTCGATGTTTTTGAGATTGTATTAGTTGAAGAGTTGTATTATTCACTCCTCCATCAATGAGTATTTCGCCGCTATAGTGATGCTCACGTAGCTGAGTAATTTTATTGAGCATTTCAGGCAGGAAAGGTGATCCCTGAAATCCAGGTTCGACTGTCATTATTTGAATGTGGTTAATATTATTTAGATCGTGATAAAGGGTTATATCATCAATCTCTGTAGAAGGGAAGATATCTAATCCTATAGTAAAAGTATATAAAGTTTTAAGTTTATTGATATCTGGGTGATTTCCAGAGTTAATCAAAACAGTGTTTATTTGTATATTACTTTCTTCTTGAAGTTTTGTGATTTTTTCAAGTTCAGGTTTGTAATTTTTCACCATGAGATGAAAATCAAGTTTTGTTTTTGGTTTCATCTCAATATAATCATGCTCGATAAGCTCAACAAACTCGTCAATTTGAGTCGTCACATTTGGAACAAGCACGCCATCTGCAACATCGATCTGAATACGATCATAATATGTCTGAAAAAGCTCAAGCTCGTCGCTTAGCTCAAAGCGGTCAAGGGTAAGAAGGGTGGGAACTGTTTTCATGTTTCTATTGTAGCAATATTTTAAGCTAGTAGTTAGAAATATACGTTATGCCAGCATTTTGGCTTAATAGCACTTTCTCAAATTCAGCTGGTGCTTCTCCTCCGTTACTTCAGTGCTTGGAGACACCTTTATATATTGAATATATATTGAAAAAGATAAAAAATACCGTATGATATTATATGATAAGTCAAGTTTGTAATAATTTACTAGTTTATACAAAAGAATATGCCTATTGTAAACAGCAAAACCGGAAAAGTACGCAAAACTTATTCTATACCTAGGCTAAAAGAAATTGCCAATTATCTACGCGGAATGGATTTGGTAGCAATAAACTGTGCAAAATCCGGCCATCCAGGCGGAACTCTTTCTATCATGGATATTGTCACTGCCCTATATCTTAGAGTTGCAGTACACGATCCCAAAAATCCAGACTGGGCCAAACGAGATAGAATTATTTTTTCAGCAGGTCATAAAGCTCCAGCTTTATATCTTGGGCTAGGAATCTCCGGGTATTTTCCGATTGAAGAAATCGTGACCTTACGAAAATTTGGAAGCCGGTTTCAAGGACATCCTCACTGGCTTAAATTACCAGGAGTTGAGGTATCTACAGGATCGCTTGGTCAGGGGCTTGGAATTGCAGTAGGTATTGCTTTAGCGGGAAAAAT
>LBTJ01000078.1:0-2706 GCA_000990445.1 Candidatus Roizmanbacteria bacterium GW2011_GWA2_37_7 | reverse complement strand
CGAAGGATCTATGTGGGAGGCGGCTATGAGTGCTAGCCACCATAAACTCGACAATTTGATTGTTATTATAGATCGAAATTATCTGCAAATTGACGGCAGTACGGAAACTGTAATGAAGCTTGGAAAATTGGATCGAAAGTTGTCAGAGTTTGGATTTAAGGTATTTACCATCGACGGCCACAATATAAACGATATTATTCGTTCTCTTGAACGAGCTAAAAAAGTAAAAGGAAAACCATCTGCAATTATTGCAAAGACTATAAAAGGAAAAGGTGTTTCTTTTATGGAAAACAATGCCAGTTGGCACGGTGTCGCACCAAATGATCAGCAGCTTGATAAAGCTCTCAAGGAGCTCAAACTCACAGATAAAATTGACCTTACGAAACTCAAAAAAAAAGCAGCTTCATTTCAAAATAAGATTGACCGTAAAATCAATGCTCTGGTTCCCACATTTACCAAAGATTATTTTTGGAACCATCAGCCAAAAATGAAGGTTGAGATGGAGCCCACAAGATTTGGTTTTGGCAAAGCGTTGGAAAAAAATGGAGGAGATACGCGTGTTGTTTGTTTGGGTTTGGACATTTCCGATTCTGTAAAAATTAGCGATTTTGATAAGAACTTTCCCGAAAGAAAATCTCGGTTTATCTCTATGGGAATTCAGGAACAAAATGCAACTGTAGTTGCGGCTGGGCTTGCCAGAGAAGGAAAACTGCCAGTGATGTCAACATATGGTGTATTTTGTTCACAAAGAAATACAGATCAGATCAGAACAACTGTTTGTTATGGTGATTTGAATGTATTTTTTGGCGGTGCACATGGAGGATTGTCAGTAGGCGCTGATGGCGCCACACATCAATCTTTAGAAGAAATTTTTACCATAGGAGGCCTCCCAAATATGCATTTAGTTTTACCCTGTGATTCGATAGAAACTGAAAAAGCAACCAAAAGCATTAAAGATACATTTAAAGATGCTTTTGATATTTATCTTTCAACAGATTATAAAAACGAGAAGGAAGACGTGGCGATTGTTGCATGCGGACCAGAGGTTCCTGAGGCAATGCGCGCAGCTTGGATTTTAAAAGAGCATTTTCATTTGGAAACTCGTGTCATTAACATGCATACGATTAAGCCCTTAGATAAAGAAGCGATCATTAAAGCCGCAAGCGAAGTCAAAATTATGGTGACAGCAGAAGAGCATCAAAAAGGAGGACTGGGAAATCTTGTTGCCGCAGTAATAACAGAAGCAAACCTTGGATCAGTTCCACGTTTTGCCATGATTGGAGTCAACGACAGTTTTGGTGAGTCAGGCGAGTCTTGGGAGCTTCTTAAGGTTTTTGGATTAACTGCTGAATTTATCGTGCAAAAAATTATTCATTTAAAAAATCTGAAATGAAATATTCAAATAGTCTAGATAGACTGTATGCAGAAGGTGCTTTTATTTGGGGAGATTATGCAGCGACTGCGGAAAAAGAAAGCGGCAAGCCAGTGATGCGTTTGCAGATTGGCCAACCAGACTTTTTGCCCCATCCTTTAGTCAGGCAATCGATTGCTCAAGCCTATGAGGAAGGGAAAACAGGTTATGGGCCTCCACTTGGACAGGATGTATTGAGGACTGAAGTTGCCAAGGAGATACAGTCGTATTACAAAAAAGCAAAAATTACAAAAGACAACGTAGCCATCACCTCAGGAGGCGGGAAAATGGCAATTGGAATCATTTGCCGGAGCTTAATGAATCCGGGTGACAAAGTACTAGTTCCCTGTTATGACTATCCAGGGCATTTTGGCGGGATTTCTGATGCCGGAGGGGTGTGGTTCCCTTATAAACTATTGCCTGAACAACAATACGATATTGATTGTTTGGATTTAGAAAAACAGATAAAAAAAACATGTGCGAAATTCGTCTTTCTTCTCTCGCCAAGCAATCCAACAGGAGGAGTAGCCTCATATGAGTCGTTGGAAAAACTCGCATTTCTGGCAAATAAATATCAATTTACAGTAATCACTGATGAAATTTATCGAGGGCATGTTTTTGACGGCGATTTTATATCTATACTTGATTTTCCAGGCATGGATACAAGAACTGTTGTTATTGATGGGCCTGGCAAAAGAAACTGCGTGCCTGGGATACGAATAGGGTATATCATAGGACCCAGTACATTTATTGACGGACCGGTAAGAAAGCTGAACAATGTCAGATTCAGTTGTCCTCCAACTCCAGAACAGCTTGGTCTTGCAAAGTCAATTAATCATCCTGAAGTACGCAGCTATATTTCAGAAATGAAGAATGAGTTTAAGAAAAGGTGCGATTTTGTTGTGAAGACTCTGAACGCCATACCCAAAATAGATTGTCCAAAATCAGGCGGAGCTTTTTATGTCTTTCCCAATATTATCAAAACAGGTTTGACCGGTGAAGAATTTGCACATCGGCTCCTTAAAGAAAAAAATGTCTGTGTATTGCCTGGTGCGTCATTTGGAGGCGGAATGATTGACCGAGAAAGTAAAAAGCCATACGGCACATACAACATACGAATTTCTATTGCAAGCTCAATTAATGTTTTGAAAGAAGCAGTGGGTAGGATCAAAGATTTTGTAAAAGGATTGTCTTAAAGCCTGTTTGGAAAGTATAGAATTCCCCTCCTTTTCAAGGAGGGGTGTCCTCCGATTCGGAGGGCGGGGTGGTTGATAATAACCACCTCCCCCCTTCGG
>LBTJ01000077.1 GCA_000990445.1 Candidatus Roizmanbacteria bacterium GW2011_GWA2_37_7 | reverse complement strand
GGGAAACTGTAGATAAAGAGACAATAATTCAAGATACAAAACTGAGCCAATTAATTGAACACATACGGGCGGTGGGACACTAAATGTCCTAAGTCAGGAAAATAATCCCCTCCGTGTGCTTATTTCAGTGAATTAACAGTTTCGTAGAGCATAATATTAAATTTTTGCAAGATTATATCTCTTCATTCTTTTCTCAAATGCCGTAGTTCCTCCCTCCAGAATTTTGATTATAGCCTCTTGGATTGTTGGGTTTTCAAGACTACCGCTCATATACTTTTTGTCGCTCTGATTGAAATTTGCAATAATAACTTGCTCCGAATCGGCGCCAACGACAAGGTTTGCATTATGGGTTGCTACGATAATCTGACGCTCAAGCTTTAATTTTTTCATTAAATCCACTAGTCCGTTAGCAATGAAATTATTATCAAGATGGTCCTCCGGCTGATCAAGTAATATAATTTGCTTATCCAAGCCCTCTGTTACAAGCTTTAGTTTTAATAAAACTGTAGCTAATTCTCCAGTGGACATGTCTTCAATCTCCTTCATCTTTCCGTCAAAATCATTTTCTATCGCCGTTGATACTGATATATAGTTATGCCAATTTCGAAAAACTATATCTAAAATCATGCTTTTACCATCTAACTCCTCACCTACAATCCTTGATTTAAAGTTATTTTTTTCAATGTGCTCCTGAAAAAAAGTCCAGAATTTATCACTAACCCATTCACAGTAAATTTGATAAGTTGGTTTCGCACTACCAAATATTTCTTTTTTAACATCTTTAACATGATCTTTGAAAAAACAATTAGTAATTTCCTCCTCTAAACTCTTCACATCAAAAAAGACATCAGGCTTTATCTCAACACCTTGAAACAAAATTTTAAATATTTCCGAATCTTTTCTTTGTTCATGAAAATCCTTATATTTTTTCTGAATAGTCGTCTTTGCCTCTTTTACTTTTTCAAATACACCGTCTTTTGAATCAGTTTTAAATAATTTAACAACCTCATTGCGTACGCTGGTTATTTCTTCGTTTGCCAAATTGTATTTCTCTTTCGTTTCTTCAAAAAGCGTTAGTTCGTTTTGTACAGTTTCAAGTGTCTTAAGTAGTGTCTGAATATCTTCTTTAATTCCTACTGCTTCTAACTCCTTTTTCTTATTTGAATATTCTTGTCTTGATTCTACAAGATTTTCTTCAATTTGTTTTTTTATGACAGCAAACTTATCTTTATTGCTTTTTATATTTATTCCCTCAAGACCATCTTTTATCCCTAATTTCTCTAACGCTATGTTAAAAGAAGAAATTATTCTGTTAACGTTTTGGATCTCGGACTCAATTTTCGTAAACCCAGGATCTTGAAGCCATTGATTAAGCTTTCTGCCATGCTTAATAATTTCTGTGATTGAATCTATCAAATCTTTGGTAGATTTTGTGCCAGTAAGCTTTATTATTTCTTTTTGTTTTTTTATTTTTTCTGCTAAAAATTTCTCAAAATTCTCACCTTGTTCTTCAGGGTCGTAGCCAACCTTCTCTTTAAGCTCTCCGATTAACTCCTCTTGTTTTACGATTTGATTAAGAAAACCCTCAATCTGAACCGATAAATCAGAATAATTAATACTTATATCTTCAATCCCGATTTCATTTAAATATGCCTGCCTCACTACCGTTTTTTTAGAAGATTCCTTGGCAAGCTCTTCTTGCGCAATATACAGAATTGGTAACGTGTACCCACTACTTTTTTGTGATATATCAAGTGAGTACTTTATTGCTTCGCTGTCTTTATTTAAAAATTGAAAATCAACATCTGTCTTTTTGCCTTCAAAAGCCGGGTGTGGATCATATATTTCAGACGAATTAGCGATCAGTGCAAGAAGTGACGATTTTCCGGTACCTTTACCACCTATAATACTGACTAAATTTCTATTGAACAGTATTTTTTGAGGAACTAAAAGGTTTGTATCGCTAGATTTAATTTCCAAATCATCAATGATATACTTTACGTAATCGTCCGGATTTTTTTGTTGTATCTTAACTCTTTCATAAGGCTCGTAGATGATTTGTTTCAAGCCCTCAAATGTTGGATCAGCCTTTATCCAACAAAATCTATTCTTATCAGGAACACAAATAACTTTACCTGATTTTGAACCATGATAATCCGAACCGTGTACGCACGGCTTTAACCCACCACAATCCTCCTTAATTTTTTTTTCATCATCAACTCCTCTGCCCGTGAAATAATCAGGATCGGTAGGATTTCCAGAAAAAATAAAGTCTACTCCTTGATAAATAATATTTCTAATAGCAGTAATATCTTTTATTCCTGAATTTCCATCACTACTACTATTGGAAACGCCTACGAGCGTGTTTTTTTTAAATTCCTCTCCTGAGTCATTGTATTTTTCAAAGAATTCTTTATAAGTAACACTAAACTCATTTAATCCTTTTTGAAAAGCGGCTTCATCACTTAAGCCGCTATCTATTTTTTTACCTAGTTTTATTAAATCGTCCCTTTTACAAGAGTAATTTTCTCTTCCGTATTTGAACTCAAATTTATGTAAAAAACTCTCAATATCATCTTCAGATAGAGCATGAGGATTTGCAATAAAATGCAGATTAATTTTTCTATTGTTACCTGTAACCGGAGTAATCCTAAGCTCGACATTTGGCACTATTAAATCAATGTTTTTTAGCTCTTTGGTATACTCTACAGTTTTCCTGTAGCCTTCAATTGAAAAATAGTCCGTTACACCAAGCACGGAGATATCTTTTAAACCATTCAATTCCTCAATAAACTTTTGGATCTTTTCTTCTAAAGATTTCCCTAGAAAATCATCACGCTTAGCGCACGTGTATCGACTTGGGGCGTGTAGGTGCAAATCCCACTTTCGCCACTGTGAACCTCTAGGATCATTTTTTGTATTACTCGTTGCCATAAAACTCCTTATTTAACTTTTTATCCTCCTCGCTTACGGCATACTCATCATCATCAATTTCGCTGTAATTGATGTAAAGGTGGTTTTGATCCAGTGTTTCAAGGAGGAAGCGTTTTTGGTCTTCAAGCGATAGATCGGCAAAATCCTTGGCGTTTTTATCAAACGCGGCGCGAGTTCCACATACACAAAATCCCCTCCGTTTTTCCAGTCAACACCTTTTGAAATTCCTGATTGATCACCTTTGATAACATGATTTAATCTAACTATACTGTCATTTTCCCCATAATCTAGCTGTTCAATTCCTATATATCTCCTCCCCATTTTGTGAGCTACGGCACAAGTTGTTCCAGATCCAAGGTAATAATCCAACACTAAATCATCTCTATCTGTTGCCATGTCCATTATCCTTTGCAAAAGTGCTTCCGGCTTTTTCCCATTTTCTAGCTGCACCCGTCCTTCTTTAGATAAATTATTAAGATTAAAACCATCCCAGTATGTACCCTGTAATTCTTTTTTATAAATTATCCCATCTTTTATCTCAGAAACATCTTTTAGCCAAGAAAATAATCTTAATTTATGACCCTTATAAAATTGTTCATAAACTATTCCTTTATTTCTACCACTTCGTGGTATGTATTCAATTGTAATCAGGTCATCCTCCTTAAGATCATACTTAATTGCTTCTAAAACCCTTAATCTTATTGAGCTCTGGGGCATTGCTGTTGTATATATTTTATCTATATATTTGTAATAAATATCTTTTTCTGGAAGCTTTTCTTCTTTAGATAATTGACTTATGGATTTATAAACCGGGTTTAACCTTTTATATATTTTTATGTCATTTCCATCACCATCTTTTGTAGAAGTGATATATTTTTTCGATCCCTCATTGTATAGAACAGAAGTATATTTCCAACTTACTTCGTTTTCTTTATAATCTTGGACTAATTCATATATTTCTTTATAGTCGTAAATGTTATTAAATGACTTAAAGTTGCCAACATCATTAGAATATATGTAAATAAATTCAATATTTTTCTTTAATTTTTTATCTTCACCACCTCCGCTTGCGCCAGCAATATTTTTCATTCTGACACTCAAAACATTAACAAAATTTTCTGGGCCAAAGACGTCGTCAAGTAACAATTTGAGGTGTGCAGACCCATCATCAGAAATTTGTATGAAAAGAGAGCCGTCCTTTGAAAGTAGCGATTTAGCCACCTCTAAGCGATTTCTCATAAATACTAGCCATGTTGAGAGTTTAAAATTAGAATTATAATTAAACGAATCGCCATCTTTTTTGTCTGCAAAATAATACGGCGGGTCAATGTAGATGAGTTTTACTTTTCCGGCGAAGCGTTTTTTGAGAGAATGAAGAGCTAAAAGGTTATTGCCCTTGATGATGAGATTGTCTTTAATGTCGCCGTTTTCATCAGTGCGGAATACTGGATTCCCGCCTTCGCGGGAATGACGGAAGGGGTGTTCGCCTTTGGCATCTACTCGTTTGGCATTGGTAAACACTTTTGGATCGAGCAAACGACTGATTTCATCTGGCGCAAGCGTTTGATTCCAAAAAATCTCGTCTCGCTTTTGGTCCTCCTTTGTCATGCCGCCTTCCAGCACGCAGTCTTTATACGGCCACGAAAGCACCATTTCTTTCTTCTCGCCTATAAATTCCCCGTTTTCAGTCAATCCTATTTTATTCTTAAACGCCGTGTAACTGTCCGGCAAAAACTGCTTATTGGAAACAAACTTGATGAATTTGTCCTTATCAAAAATTGTCGCTTTTCCGGCTTGTACAAAAAAAGCCTCTTTCATCTTTTCATCAGACAAAAGAAGCTCTATTAAATCTTCATCCAGCTTTATTGCCAGTTCTACAACCTTATTCTTCAAAAGTTCGCCTTCACTAACAAGTTGTTCGTCTTTTTGGAGTAATATTTTTAAATCTTCAAGTAAATTTTGCATATTATTTTCTTCCAATATTAAACCATGTTATCAATGATTGATTTATTCGGTGTATACATAAATCTACTTTGTTATCAGCTTAATAATGTCCTCTCGGCGATAGCGTCTTTCGCCTACGCCTCGTCTCGTGCCTACATGAATGGCCTTTAACTTTCCGCTCCTATCCCACCTCCTAAGCGTGGCTATATAAGCACATTCAGAACCTTTGACACCTGCCTAATAGTCAATAGTTCCGGCAACCTTTTATCGTCTTTTGACATGATTGTACCACGTTGAAATGATCTTCTAATTCGGATAATGACACTTCTTAAAATGCTATATATAGGGTACCTTACAAATTGCTCAGATTTTAGAGTACAACCGGTGACAAAAACCCATCCATCTCCTGGAATTTTTTTGAGACTACAAACGCCCGAGATATACTAAGATCTGAGGACAATGTTGTAAGTTTAGATAGATCCTTCTGGGTACCGGTTAACTTTATCTCAAAAGCCGTATCTCTATCTAAAATAGCATCAATTTCGGCAGTATTACGTTTGTTATAGAAACTAACCTTACCATAACTTGACAGTTGATTAATAACAGCATTTTCAAATGCTTGCGCTTCAGTTACTTTTCCAATCACATTTAATAATCCTGTGTCTGTAAAGTAAACCTTTTTCCCTCCGGCAACAGTTCGATCTATACTTTTACTAAGTCTAGGTAGAAGTCTAATAAAAAATGTTCCCTGTAGAAACTCAAGAAATCTATATACTTTTACCCTGTCTATACCAAGCTCACTTGACAAGCGTGTCACATCAAGCATTGAACCAACTCGAGGTACAAGAAGTAAAATCATGTCCCGAAGCTCCCGAATATCACTATAGTCTGATAAAATCTTAATATCTTTTTCAAAAAATGAAGCAAAGATATTTCTTAAGACCATTACTTTTGTATCTTTATCCTCTGTTACTACCACTTCAGGAAAACCACCATACCTCAGAAAGTCATCGTATTCAGCAATACGCGCTTTATGAGTAAAAATACTACTTTTCTTATACGCATCTTGCAAAGTAAAGTTTTGAACTTCTTTCAACGAAACCACATCCTTAAAATAAAGATATTCTTGAAAACTTAAGGAAGGTAATTCGTATAAGAATTTACGACCGGATAATGATTCAGGAAAAAGATTTTTAAGATAAAAGCTGGAAGAACCTGTTAAGTAAAATTTAACACCATAATGGTCAATAAGATACTTAATGACTTTCGTAATCTCAGGGAAATTTTGAATTTCATCAATGAACACTGACAATTTTCCAGCTTTTTTCCCCATATCGATGAGTCTTTTATAGATTACTTTATAATCTTCATCTTCAAAAACCTTTTGGTCGAGTGGATTGTCAAAATCAAACCACAATTTAGGCTCTTTTACCTCCTCGTATACCTGACGCATAAGCGTGGTTTTTCCAACTTGCCTCATTCCAGTAATAAGAAGAACATTTTTGTGGCTTATATATTTTATTAGCTCGTAATACAAAAGCCG
>LBTJ01000076.1 GCA_000990445.1 Candidatus Roizmanbacteria bacterium GW2011_GWA2_37_7 | reverse complement strand
TTAGTATAAGTGAGGCTCAAACGAGGTAAAAGTAGAGGTTTTATGCTTTTATAAAGCTCTAAATCGTTTTTATGAAGTCAGGATTAGCTTACCAGTGCCATAAAGAAGGGATTAAAAAGACAAAAGAAAAAATATGCTCGCTCGAACCTAAGAACACACCGTCAGATCAAGCTAATCTCAAAAACTATTTAAAAAGTTCTCTATGGTGCCCGGGAGAGGACTTGACCCTCCACACCTTACGGTACAGCCTCCTCAAGACTGCGCGTCTGCCAGTTCCGCCACCCGGGCTATTGTTGTGTATCGCAAATCGTGTAACGTTAAAACGTTTTGCGTATTGCGATACGCGTTATACGTTACCCATTATACGAATTATAACAAACTGAATAACAAACTACTACTTCCTCGTTATCACGTAGGTGAACGGATAATAGAGAAAATATGCCGGCATCTCATCAACAATAATTCTCTGAAAATCAGAGTAAATTTCTTTCCGTTTTGAAAGATTGTATGTATTTCTTCCATCTTCAAGAAGTTTGTCAACTCGTACATTTTTGTACGATGTAATATTCCCTGTTTGTGTTGAATGCCAGAAAAAATACTGATCCGGATCTTTCGCAAGTGACATTTGAGCTAAAAATAATTGAAAATCTTTTGGAAGACTTTCTGCAAGAACTTGTATCTTTGTGTCTACACCGACATCTTCAAGATTTTCTTTTATAAGATCCGCAATAGCCAAATTGTCATAATATGTGGACAGTTTCAATTGCCCTGACTCTGTTGCCTGATAATATTTACGAAGGATTTTTATTGCTACATTTGGATTGTATGCGTACTGTTTCGTTCCCTTGTTATGTGCCCATGAATATGGCGGAATCGGAGATCTGGCTTCTTCACCATAGATTGAGAATTTTGACTTATCAATAGACTGCGCGATTGCTTGTCGTATATCCTTGTTCTCCTTTAATATAGGGTCATTTAAATTAAAAAATAATGTCATCGTCTTTGTATAATCAACAAGCTGATTGATCTTTGTATTTTTCCAGTCTTTAAACACCTCGGCCACATTTGAGCGATTTGTAGTCATCTGAGTTATTTCGCCAAGTTTATACGCCTGAATGAGTTTATTATCTGTATCATAAAAACGATAGATAATAACAGGATCACCCTCTTGATTTGGTGTCATCTGGATAAGTGTTATTTTACCTTCTTGAGTTTTTATCCTATCTATTTTATAGATTCCCGCAACACCGATTAATGGATACTTCACAATTGGTTTTATGAGAAAATTTGGAAATATTGCAAGTGATTTTTTTAACTTAAACCTCAAGATATAATCATTATCAGCAATCACCTCAACATCCTTAAATGAGTATTGGATATCTTGAGCCTTAAATGGCGTACCATCATTCCATATCAGATCTTTCTTTATGTGAAATTGATATTCCTTGCCGCCATCTACCGGCTCCCACGAATCAGCAAGAAGGGGAATAAGTTCTCCGTCATCATTGATATAAAGAAGTCCGTTTGAAAACTTTGACAAAATTTCTATTGGTAAGGTATCAAAGGTGTATTCACCAGAAATACCAATTACTTGTTTGTTTGTTGAGAGTAAATTTATGACATAGGGAGCAAAAGAAACAATTGTAATAACACCAAGCAGACTAATTAAAAAACTCAATGCTATTGACTGAATATTTTTTTTGATAAACGCAGACGTGACCCAGTAAAGATAACGTATACGTTTTTGATCAAAACGCATATCAATTTATTGTATAAAAAAATTCGTCACAGAAAGAAGGAAAAAAAGAAAAATTAATACATAGGTAAGATTCATAGTAAATTTTTCAATACCACGGCGCGATTGATACATTTCGCCGCTTCCGCCCCATGCACTTCCCAAACCAGCCCCTTTTCCCTGAAGAACAATCAGAGCAACAATAGCAAGTGACAAAACAATATTTACAATTAATAGAATTTCTTTCATAAAAAAATTGTTGAATCTAGTATTAGGTCATTATTTCGATGTTATTTGAGAATTGTGATTATTTTAACATATTTTTTTCTCGTATATATGTATGATATCTTTTTGCAAACCGATGCGATTCATCTCGCAGCTCCTGGATAAGTCGGAATCCATGATGATGACGTTGAGGTTTGATAGTTATGAGAGAATCATCTCCGAAAATAATTCGATCAGGGTGCTTTGCAATGCCGATAAGTGGTATGGTAATTTTTTGTTTTAACAATACCTTTTGAACAGCTCTTACCTGTGGTTTTCCTCCATCAACAATAATAAGATTGGGCTTTTCCCATGTATTGGCAAATCTTCGAGTAAGAACTTCTTCAAACATCTGAAAATCTGATTGCACAGGTGCTTTAATTTTAAAACGTTTGTACTCTTTTTTGTCGCTTAAACCTTCAGTAAAGACTACCATGGAGGCGGTACTGTGTTGGAATGACAATGTACTCATGTCATAACATTCAATTCTATGAAGATTTTGTACATGAAGATATGTTTTCAGAAGTGTTTGTAAGGCATGTATCTGCTTTGTTGATTGATTATATTGATCTATGGAGTCTTCATCAAATTTTTTTCGCATAACAATGCCTTCCAATCGCGCTATGCGTTCACGTATCTGTATGGCATCTTCATAGTTTTGTTGTTGTTTTAATGTATCAATTTTTCTGTATAAACCTTTAAGAATATGTTCTGTTTGACCTTCAAGTACTTTGGTAAGGCTTCGAATATTTTTTCTATACTGTCTTGTGGCTTTAAGCTTTTTTGATGTTTTTAATTTCTCTATTTCACTCGGACATGGATTGCACAAGTTGATTTTTGCATAAAAGCATCGTTTGGCTCCAGATTTTTTTTGTGTACAAAACGGAAATACCCTTCTTATTTCTTTTAATACACTTCGAACAATGTTTACTGAGGAAAACGGACCAAAATATAGTGATTTGTGATCATCCTCGCGCCGAGTGATCAGAACTTTTGGATATTTGTCCTTTATAGTAATTTTTATGTACAAAAAACTTTTGTCATCGCGCCATCTGACATTGTATCGAGGTCGATATTTCTGTATCCACCGTGACTCAAGAAGAAGAGCTTTAAACTCAGAATCTGTAATAATATACTTAATCATGTCGCTTGACTCAATAATTGATCGTTCCTTGGCGTCGATTTTTGCATTTTCAAAATGAGATTTGAGTCGAGCACGAAGATTGATTGATTTACCGATATAAGCAGGCTTTTTTTTTGCACAAAAAATATAAATACCAGTTGTTGTAGGTACAGCTTGAATAGAGGGCTTGTTACAGGAAACAATACATGTGCTCATGGTCGCTTCAGTACTTTTGCTAGATATGATCCAGTGTATGATCGTTTGTTCTTGATAATATCTTCAATTTCACCTTGATACACAACTTCTCCTCCATTAGATATGATCCAGTGTATGATCGTTTGTTCTTGATAATATCTTCAATTTCACCTTGATACACAACTTCTCCTCCATTATCTCCTCCTTCTGGACCAAGGTCAATAATCCACTGAGCATTTTTTATAACATCAAGGTTGTGTTCGATCACAATCACAGTATTTCCTTGCTCAACAAGTTCATGAAGAGCTTCAAGGAGTTTTTCAATATCTGCGAAATGAAGTCCTGTTGTTGGCTCGTCAAGAATGTAGAGAGTATGACCACGGGTAGATCGGGAAAGCTCATCGGCAAGTTTGATTCTTTGTGCCTCACCACCTGAGAACGTTGGTGCAGGCTGTCCTAAATTAATGTATCCTAGACCTACTTTCTGCAAAAATAATAATTTATTATACATTTTGACATGATTCCTAAAAAAATCAGCAGCTTCATCAACAGTAAGATTGAGAACGTCGTAAATTGTTATACCTTTATACGTTACTTCAAGTGTTTCTTTGTTGTAACGTTTCCCTTCACATATGTCACATTTGACATACACATCTGATAGAAATTGCATCTCAATTTTGATAACTCCAGCGCCCTGGCATTTTTCACATCTCCCCCCCTTTACATTAAAAGAAAATCTGCCTTTTTTGTACCCCCTAGCTCGAGCCTCAACTGTTTCTGCAAATATATCACGTATATGATCAAATAAGCCAACATATGTTGCTGGATTTGAACGTGGCGTTCTGCCTATGGGAAGTGTTGACTTTCCGCTTCCCGACACACCAGTTACTGTTACAAATTTTCCAAGTGGGATTTTAACATCAAGATTTTTTAAATTAAATTGTCTAGCACCTTTTAAAAGAAGATTATCTCGACTAGTTCCTTGTGTTTTACCCAAAATTGAAATCTTCCTTCTTCCAGATAGAAACTGCCCAGTAAGTGAATCTTTATTATTTTTTATTTCAAGCGGTGTTCCCTCAGCCACCATTTTCCCACCATATTTCCCTGCCCCTGGACCAAAATCAAAAACATAGTCAGCTTCATTCATCACATCTCGATCATGCTCAACTACGATGAGTGTGTTTCCCAGGTCTTTTAGGTTGTGCAATGTGTGAATTAATGCAGAAACATCCCGTGGATGAAGACCGACCGATGGTTCATCAAGGACATACAGTACACCAGTGAGACCGGTCCCGATCTGAGATGCAAGCCTGATTCGTTGCAGTTCTCCTCCTGAAAGTGTTCTTGCCGGACGGGAGATCGTCAAATAAGAAAGTCCAACATGATCCCCTCCCCCACCTCGTTGGTAACCAAGATGTAGGTCGCCGGGCTCCTTTGCATGCAAAACAGGTTTCTTCCCGCATATATTTTTGTATTTCATAACTATTTCCTTCAGTTTCAAAGTACCGTTTCTCGAGATCACGCGCAAGTCCATGCCATGTTTCATAAATTGCAGTATCGCGTCCAAAACGATTTTTACCTTCTACACGGTAGGTCTTTTCATTGCCATTGAGTAACAGCTCTTTTTCTTGATCTGTAAATTCACTGATTTGCTTATCAATATTTATGTTTTCAGTTATTGCTACAGTTTTGACCAGCCGCATATACCACGTTGTTTGATGAAAAAATTTTGGATACGGCAGCATGCCGCCTTCATTCATACTCAGATTTGGATTGAGCAAAAGATCAGGATCAACGCGGTAGACAGTGCCAATCCCTTTGCATTCAGAGCATGCGCCAAGAGGTGAGTTGAATGAAAACATACGCGGTTCTATCTCAGGCAAGGAAAGGTTGCAGTTTGGGCAGGAAAAACGTTCGGAAAAAAGATGTTCAGCTTTTTCGATTGTCAGTAACACAAGTCCGTCTGAAAGATTTGTTGACTGCTCAACTGCAGTAGTTAAACGAGTTTGGAGATTGCTGATGTATATTTCATCTTTTGTATCTTTATACTGCAATGAAAATGAATCAATATATACATCAATAGTGTGTTTATTTGTTTTAATAAGTCCAATGCCGGGATCCAGATCAAACTCTTTGGTATCAATACGTGCTTTACGAAATCCTTTGCTTATAAGATTTTCAAACAAATCCCGAAACTCTCCTTTTCGATTTCTGACAACAGGCGACAAGAGCTGAATGGTATGCGGCTTGACTCTATCTGCTGAAAGCTCTGTTTTTATTATGGTAATAATCCGTTCGACGATTTCATCAACAGAAAGTTTTTTTATTTCAATCTTACAATTCGGACAATGCGGGTGCCCAATCCTTGCAAAAAGAACACGAAGATAATCATAAATCTCAGTTATGGTGCCTACAGTTGAGCGAGGATTGTGGGTAACAGTTTTTTGATCAATGGAAATTGACGGAGAAAGTCCTTCAATAAGATCGACATCAGGTTTGTCCATTATTCCTAAAAACTGTCGTGCATACGCGGACAAAGACTCCACATACCGTCTCTGGCCTTCTGCATAGATCGTGTCAAAAGCAAGTGACGATTTACCAGAGCCTGATACACCAGTAAAAACTACAAACTTATTTTTCGGAATAGACACATCAATATTTTTTAGGTTATGTTCACGTGCTCCTTTTACAGATATAGCATTGATCATAGGTGATTTCATGGGAAAGGTATAAGTGTACTTTGTTTGAAGAAAAAGATCAAGTAGTTAGGCCGCGCTCTTCTTTACTTCTCGTACTTTATCACGGAGTACTATTGCAGCTTCAAAGTTCATATCTTCTGCATAGTGTTTCATCTCTCGTTCAAGCTTTTTGACCATCTTTTTTTTGTCATATGGTGTCATGGATTCGATGTTCATGTCATCAAGCTCTTTTATATCAAAGTTTCTTTGAAGTTTGTCAAAAACCATAAAGTCTTCTTCCATGCGTTCAATGATTTCGTCACGATCGGTTGTCTCAACAATGGAAGGGAAAAGAGAGTCGAAGAGAAAATTAAGGACGTCCTCGCTGTTGTAATCGAGGCGCGAAACTTTAACAATGCTCTTAACCACGGTCATGCTCCGGGTAACTCTCTGCACCAGTTCCACAAAATTGATCCTGCCTTCGGCGCGAGTATATTGCTCCCATAGATACCAGGAGTTCTCTTCGGCGCCTCTTATGATAAGGGCTTCATTATCGGCCACAAGCTGTCTATAACGCTCCGGATCAGTGAATTCTTCCCGACCCAGAATCTGTATGGCCAGGATTTCATCAGTGGAGGTGAAAACTCCACCGCCGTTGGCGAAGTCGCCGGGAATTCTTTTACCTCCGGCTTGGTCAAACTCTTGCGCCGCCGGAACTGAAAAAGGAATGTTGGCG
>LBTJ01000075.1 GCA_000990445.1 Candidatus Roizmanbacteria bacterium GW2011_GWA2_37_7 | reverse complement strand
AGGGGAAGATAATCCTGAAAAACAGCAAGGTCCTTGCAAGCCTAAAGCTTAGAACCCATTTTTTCATGGATGATGTAGACTTCTTCAATATCAATATATACGATATCCATCGCTATTTGTGTGCCAACTCTATGATCGCCTCTTTATATTTTTTTGAGGTCTTATTGAGCCACTCATAAAATTCAGGAGTAAGATGAGCAGTCCCTTCCATCTTTTTCGGCATAATGAGCGCCATTTGTTTTTCAGCATCATGCTCAACCATGATTTTGTCTCCAGCCTTCCAGCCCGATTTTCGAATAAATTGAGCTGGCAAAGTCACTGCAAGAGAGTTCCCAACTTGGATAATAGTCTGTATCATGAGTTTAATGAAATATTTATATTATAACAGCATTATAACATACTCTATATTTATATGTACTTATGTCGTAATAATTATGAAATATTCCATATTTCAATTACAATGTGTTCATGGATGAAAATCTTCCATACTACCTTGGCTTCTCATATTTTTCAGGCATCGGTCCGATTAAATTTGATATTCTTCTTGCTCATTTTGGTGACGTCAAGCAGGCGTTTGAAGCATCGCAGTCAGAGTTGACGCAGGCACTTGGACCTGCTCTTTCTCACAAATTTGCTTCATTCAGATCAACATATGATTTTGAATGCGAGTATAAAAAGATTGTTGACAAACATATCAGCGTATTAACACGTGAGGACACTCAGTATCCGTTTCAAATTCTCAATCTTTCTGACCCGCCGATTTGTCTATATGTGAAAGGTGATCTGAAAAATTTTGATTTGAGTTCGCGCTCTGATGATTTTTATTTTGCCATTGTGGGTACACGGAAACCCACAGAGTATGGCAAACAGGTCGCATCAAAATTTGCACGTGAACTTGCCGAAGCCGGAGCAATAATTGTCTCTGGAATGGCAATGGGGATTGACGCTTTAGCACATTGGGGAGCGCTTGAGTCCGGGCATCGTACAATTGCATTTCTTGGCTGCGGCGTGAACATTATTTATCCATGGGCAAATCGGGATTTGTATTTCAAAATTATTGATTCCGGTAGTTTGATTATCTCAGAGTTTCCGCCAGATAAAATCACGATAAAAGGTCATTTTGTCGCACGAAACAGATTGATTTCAGGATTATCGCGCGGTGTGCTTGTTGCTGAGGGACTCAAAGATTCAGGCTCACTTATCACCGCTCGCTATGCACTGCAGCAGGGCAAAGATGTATTTGCACCCCCGGCGCCGATCACATCAGATCAATCTCAGGCGCCGAATTTACTTTTGAAAGAAGGAGCAAAGCTGGTCACCACAGTTGAGGATATTTTGGAGGAGTATGGTTTGAAAGAGCAAAAAACAGTCAAAGAAACACTGAAAAGTCTTCCTGAAGAGCAAAAACGATTATTTCAGCTTCTTTCGCAAGAAGCATTTACTCCGGATGAGATTGCGCGATTAATCAAAGCGCCGGTATATCAGGTATTATCATTACTCTCAACTATGGAGCTTTCGGGGATTATTGAAAAAAATGAAGCAGGGAAATATCAGATAAAAATTTGAAAGATCAGGAACCTAAAAGCTCTGTGTATCGATTTTTTTTAGTCTTCGGAGATATTTTTCTTTTTGAATAGGAGTAGTTGTGATAAATGCATCTACCATGGCTTGTGCTTGCTCCTCGGTGAAATTGTCAGATGCAATTGAAAGTACATTGATATGATCATTTTGTCTGCCAGAACAGCTTGCGCTACTTTTTGAGCAAAATCAGGATAGTCATCTTCTGGATCGAGTTCGTAGTTTCCCAAATCTTCGACCCGGATGTCTTTGTTTTGGAGATACTCGACCAGCTTGTTTTTGAGCTCAAATCCTCGATGATCTGCGCCGATGAAGATGGTCATAAAAATAGTATATAGTAGTGAGCAGTTAGTAGCAAGGGGAATCAGTCAGTTTCTAAGTTACAGTTATTATCATAAACTGTTCAATACAGTTGACAGATAGGAAATCAAGCTGTATAATAAAGATCATGGAAAACGCAGAAATAGAAATCCTTATAAATAAATGGAATCCTCATTTTCAAGATACTTCTAAGGGAAGTTGGGTTGGTAGTGTACCAAGAGAAAAATATCTTCAGCGACTTTGGGAAGCGATGGATTTACGCCATGTCATAGTACTGACCGGCGTGAGGCGATCGGGAAAATCCACCCTTATGCAACAACTGATAGGTAAACTCATAGAGCAGGAGACTGAGCCGAAAAACGCTTTATATCTTCACCTTGAGGACGTGCTTGTTAGGCCGTATCTCAAACTCGGTTGGAAGCTTTTAGAACAGCTCCACGCGTATTATTTAGAGAAATATAACCCGCAAGGAAAAGTCTTTGTGTTTTTAGACGAAATACAGGGAGTTTCCGAATTTAACCGCTGGATTTATTCCCACTACGAAAAGAAAGAAAACATAAAGTTTATTATATCCGGTTCCAGGCAATCGCTGATAGAATCAGAAGCGTCAACGCTTCTTACCGGCCGTACTGTCCGTTTTGATGTGTACCCGTTTAATTTTTTTGAGTATCTGGTGACTCAAAATGTTCAGGTGGGGAAGGGGAGTACGGTAGAGGAAATAAGAGATCATAACTTCAGTCAATCAACTGCCATACTCCATCATTTAGGTAACGTTTTGAATGAGGGCGGGTATCCGGAAATAGTTTTAGCCCAAGAGCAGAGAAACAAGGAACTTATAGCGAGCACCTATTATCGCGATATTCTCACGCGCGACATAATAAACCCGCACGATATAAGAAACCCAAGCGAGATAGAAAGCCTTGGACTTCAGGTATTGTCAGATTTTACAAAAACACACACTTACAGGAGTTTAGGCCGTCCGCAAAAACTTTCGGTCAACACAGTTAAAAACTATCTTAATTATTTTTATAAAGCCTACTTGTTTTTTGAAAGCAACCACTTTTCTTATAAAACAAAAGAAACACAAGATATACAAAAACCACGCAAAATATATGTCATAGATAACGGGATGCGCAATTTCAATGTGGTAGTGCCGAGAAAAGACCTCGGCCAGTGCGCTGAAAACGTGGTGTTTTTGGAACTGATGAAAAACCATCCATCGGTATATTACTGGAGGGGAAAACAAGAGGTAGATTTTGTGGTATTGGACACACGACAAGAAGCGAAACTGTCGCTTTACAACGTTTCCTATACAGACGAACCGCACGAAAGAGAAGTAAAAGGATTGGTTGAGGGATTAAAAGAATTTAAGCTTGATAAGGGAACGGTGTTGACGAAAAATTATTTTGATAAAAAGGTTATAAATGACAAAACAGTAGAGTTTGTTCCTCTTTGGGCATGGCTGATAGTCAATGGGAGGGTATTTTTTAAAGGAGTATAATTTTCACATGTTTGACACCCACTGCCACCTGAACTTCAAACGATTCAAAAAAAACCTTGACGAGGTTATTTCCCGTGCATTTGATGCTGGTGTGACCAAGATTGTCATTCCCGGCACAGACATTACCTCTTCAAAAAAAGCCATTGAAATCGCTGAAAAATATGACGGGATCTATGCAGCGGTCGGGATTCATCCGCATCATACCGCAAAATATTCTTCCTCCGTCATTCCGGACTCAGATCCGGAATCTAGAAAAGATTGGATCCTGAATCAAGTCCAAGATGACATTTTTCAAATCAAACAATTACTCAATCACCCCAAAGTGGTTGCGGTAGGGGAGGTGGGGATGGATCGGCATAAATACGAAGATACGAAATACGAGGCATACAATATCGACAATCGCTTTCTAAATATTCAGAAAAAATTATTGCGCCTTCAGATTGAGCTTGCCATAAAACACAACAAATCACTCATTCTTCACAATCGTGAAGCCAGAGAGGATATACTTCAGATTATAGAAGAAAATTGGGATAATTCATTGTCCGGAAGGACAGTGTTTCACTGCTGCGAGCCAAATCTTGAGTTACTGAACTTTGCCAAAGAACATAATATGTTTATCGGTGTTGACGGCGACGTGACGTATGATAAAGCGAAGCAAGAATTTATCAAACAGGTTCCGTTTGAAATGTTGGTGTTAGAAACCGACAGTCCGTTTATCCTTCCCGAGCCTCTGTTATCTCAAAAAAAATACCCCAATGAGCCAAAAAATATACGATATGTGATTGAAGCGGTTGCGAAGTTGAAGGGTGAAAAGGTTGACAAGGTTGAACAGGTGACAACCAAGAATGGAACTGCATTATTTCACATGGCGCTTATATCTTAAGAACAAGTAGATAAATTACTTCATATCTTTTACTTGATTTTACTTTCATAACTTACAAATATCTGTACAGTTGAAATACACTCTGTTGTATAACTATAGGTTATATTGTATAATATTGCACTTGTCAAGATATTGATAAATAGTTAATATTAAACTATATGGCAGATAAACCCAAGGAAATTAAAGTGAACCCGAACACTGTAGTTGGCACAAATTATGCACAATTGGTAGGTGTTTCTGTAACAGATATGGATGTTACACTAGAATTTGTTTTTATAAATCCTCGTAATAATAGTGAAGGAGTTGTAGTATCAAGAGTTACATTACCAAAAGACGTTGCGCTTTCACTTGCTGAAAAAATAAACTCTACAATACAAATCCATGACAAAAAAACTACTAAAAAAATTTAAAAACTTCATTGAAAGCAAACCTAACGTCAGGGGGGGGCAGTATGTGTTCAAGGGAACTCGTATCCCTGTTTTTTATGTGACTGAACATTTTGAAAAAGGTTGGAGTATTGATGACATGAAGAATTTATTTCCAGAGATTGATAAAAATGTTCTTGACGAAATGTCTGATATAATTTTTGAACATAATAATGTCAATGAATCGGAAAAGATTAAAATCACGTGGCTATCTTACGCCTGACGCAAAAGAAAATCCAAAAATCATTACCGTTGCTCAAGAAGTAGGTTGGAGTGTAGTAAAAGTTTCATCTGACTTTACCGATGCAACAGATGAAGCAATTGCAAAAAAGTACGGCAAGGGTCGATCAATACTATTGACATATGACAAGGAGGCGTACATATATTATAAACATGGTGAAGGTTTTGCGGGTTTCATAGAACATCCGACCTTAAAAAAGGACAATATAGATGTTTTTTGCTCAAATTTTAAGAATATTTTATCTAGTTTTACCAGCAATGATATTACAGGGCATAGACTAATAGTTGATGACAAGGGAGAAACTTATGAAAAAATTCCAATCTACGGAGAAAAAAAACGAAAAAAAGATAAACCAAGAAAAAAAAGAGATCGATAAAAGCTCTTTTTTTAAACTTCTTAAACAAGCTGTTGCACAGGTGACAACCAAGAATGGAAAACGACTTTTTTCAATCCTCTCCATGATTCCAAAACATAAAATGCATGATTGCAGCAAATAAAAATCCGATAAGATACGAGTCCATGGCATATCCGATAAACCCTCCGATAGTAAAGAGTGCGAGAATTTCAACGAGTTGGAAATCCCATGAAGTAGACATCATCATCGGCATCATGACGATA
>LBTJ01000074.1:10927-11522 GCA_000990445.1 Candidatus Roizmanbacteria bacterium GW2011_GWA2_37_7 | reverse complement strand
CGTAGCCTCGGCGGAAAATCTGATCACTTTCCGAAGCTCCAGCCATCGTACCTTTATCTTTTTCCGTATAAACTCCAAGCACTTCTTTTCCTTTCATTTCTGAAAGATAAAAAGCTGTCCACTGAGAAAGCAATGTCCCGCCAATTGCTGGCGCGACCACGACATCAATATCCAAATCTTTAAATTTTTCAGCAAACATCTTGCCGACTTTTGCTGTTTCTGTTGCATGAGGATATATTGCATCTTTATTTAAATAAACGCTTCCGTGCTTGCCTGAGGTATATACGATATGGCTGTCCGTAATAATGCCGCCGACATTTTTTAACAGATCCACAACATTGGTTTCCATAATGATGAATTATAAAATTATAATGATAAATAATTATTTCAAATTATAGCAGAGAAAAGAAAATTTAGAATAAATTTTTTGAAAATAATACAAAAAAATAATAATTAATAAAAAATTATGAACTCAATAATTTTTTTATCAACTTCATAGTTTCGTCTACGTCTTTTGCAACATAAATAAGTTCAGGTGCCAGTTCTTTAAAAAACTCCTCTGCTTTTTTTCCAGTGTTTAATAGGATTGTCGGTT
>LBTJ01000074.1:0-10861 GCA_000990445.1 Candidatus Roizmanbacteria bacterium GW2011_GWA2_37_7 | reverse complement strand
CCACAAGTCCTCCAGCGTCATGTGCTCCTCGACAGGCTGCGTCCATAGTGCCGACATTTCTACCGCCAGAAAGGAGTACCCAGCCGTTTTCAGCAATTGCTTTACCTAAGGCATACGCATTTTTATTGTCAATTTCAGTTGCGCCATCTCCCGGACCCATGACGCCGATTATTGTTTTTTTCATATTTTAGTTCCTAAATTTATTTATCTCATCTCTTAACTTCATAGTTTCTTTTTGTGGATTTTTTGAAAAAATAATGCTTCTTCCCGCATTGATGATCATGCCAGCATTTTTTGAGTTTAATCCAGCTTTCACAGTTTTTTCAACATCCCCTCCTTGGGCACCAATCCCGGGAACAAGTATCGTCATATCGCCGACTATTTTTCGTATCTCCGCTAGTTCTTTTGGATATGTGGCTCCAACAACAAGCATGCAATTTTTGTTGGCGTTCCATGATGCAACAACAGATGAAGCGACTTTTTTATAGAGTTTTTCAATATCCTGAAACTCACCAGCTCCGGGATTTGAAGTCCGGCACAAGATGATACACCCCTTTTCTTTTTGCTTGAGAAATGGCGTAAGCGCTTCTTTTCCCAAATATGGATGAAGGGTGATTGCATCTACCCCAAGATACTCATAGGCAAATCGGACATACCCTTCATTCGTGCTTCCGATATCGCCCCGCTTGGCATCAAAAATGATTGGAATGTCAGGATATTGTTTTTTCACATAATGACAGGTCATTTTGAGCTCTGTGATTCCGTCTGCACCGCGGGCTTCGTAAAATGCTGAGTTTGGCTTGTATGCACAGACAAAATCATGCGTTTGCTCAACGATCCATTTGTTGAAAGCAAACTGGGGGTAATCTTTATGCTGAAACTGGGAGGGAATTTTTTCAAGATCTGAGTCCAAACCAACACACAAAAGAGAATTATTTTTAGTGATGATTTGGTCAAATTTTTGTTGAAACGTCATTAAAACATATTCTAAATCAACATGTATTTTTTTACAACTTCAAAAGCCCCTGGACAAAACCAATCTGGTACATAAGAAAAATACCAAGAGCAATGCTTACAATTTGAGATACTGCAGGACTTCTTTGATGTTGTCAACTACCATATCAGGCATTGATGAGCGTATTTTTTCTCCGTGAAATCCATACGTGACGCCAATGGTTTTTGTTCCGGCATTTTTCCCGGCTTCGATATCTGCAGGACTATCCCCTACCATAACCGCTTTGTGTGGCGGTACACCCAAATATTTGAGTGCTTTTTGAAGAGGCTCTGGATGGGGTTTGGGGTGCACGACATCATCGATTGTGACTACAAAATCTAAATATTTCAGCATATCGGACTGTTCCAATGTCTCATACGCAGTATTTTTGGCACGTGTTGTGATTGCCGCGATATGATAATTCTCATGCCGTAATTTCATTAAAACATCCACTGCATTGGAAAATGGCACTGATAAACTCGGATTTTGTTTCTGAAAATCATAATGAGCTTTTGCTAGATGAGATATGTCATCAAGCTTGGTAAGAATTTTATAACATTCCTCAAGTGGTTTACCCATAACTTGCTGTAATTGGAATCGTGAGATTTTATTGTGATGTTTGTTGAGTGCGAACTCAAATGCTTGATAAATATACTCATGGGTGTCAAGAAGTGTTCCGTCAACGTCAAAAAGTACTGCTTTGATCATTCAGTAAACTCACTAATAATTCGCATCGTCTCCTCAGCGATCTTTTTCACTGAAGCATCTGAGTAAAAAGCCACATGCGGTGTAATAACCACATTCTCAAACTTCAAAAGCGGATGATCGTTTGAAAATGTTTTTTCTCCTTCCAAAACATCAAGTCCAACAAAACGGAATTTTGAAATATGCTTGACCAAAGCTTCTGTGTCTATAAGTTCACCGCGTGCAGTATTGATAAGCACCGCGCCGTCTTTCATGGTGGAGATGATTTTCTCATTGATTATATGATGCGTGCTCTCAAGAAATGGCGCGTGAAGCGTGATAATATCTGACTCTCCGGCTAATTTTTCAAGTTCAACATACTCATATCCCAGCTCCTCTTGAGCTTTTTTATTCTGAATGACATCATATGCAATCACGGTCATTCCAAATGCTTTTGCGCGTGCGATAACTTCAAGCCCGATCCTACCCGTGCCCACAACTCCAAGCGTTTTCTCCTTTAAAGCAATGCTAAGATGTCCTTTATACGTAAATTTACCTGATCGAATCTCGCTTTGAGTTGAAAGAATATTTCTGGTTCCTGCTAAAAGCAATGCAAAGACATGTTCAGCAATATTGAATGCGCCATAGTCAAGAATGTTTTTGACCTCAATCCCCCTTTTTCTGCAGTAATCAAGATCGATGTGATCCGTGCCGACGGTTCGGGTGATAAGAAGGTGCAAGGATGGAAACAGGGACAGCACATCTTTATCAGCTTTTGATCCAGATTTGATACTAATGCAATTGATATGCAAAAACTCCTCACGTCCAACAATCTGTTGAAGTGATTCTGCCCGTACATCTCCTTTGAGATATTTCTGTAATTCTGTATCAACGTCAAAATGAATGATGTCCATAATTTATTTTGTTTGTATAAAAATTTCTTGGCCATTCCCAAAACTACTCTCTTTGATTGTTATCCGATTTTTTTCCAAAGTCACTATATTGAAATATCCGTATCCTATTGATTCAAATATAGGCATCTTTTGCCATGGATGTACAATAAACTGTATACTGGTACTGCCGACACCTGAGTATAGTATCCCATCCTGAAATATTTGCGTAGATCGGTGAATATGTCCAAAAAAAACTCCACGAATTTGCCTTTTATGTGCAACCAATAGCTCATGGAATTCTTGTCCGTTTGTTAGTAGCATATTCTGGTCAAACCAAGTGCTGTCATATGGTATTGGTGAAAAATGAATAAACAGTGTCAGCATTTTGCCTGCTTTCAGTTCTTTCTTCAATATATCCATCTGTTCAGTATTTATGACACCGTGAGGATCGATCTCATCATGGCCTCTGCCGTCCACTGTCAAAAAATGATTGTCGCCGAATGAAAATCGATAACAGTTGAGCTTCTCAGATAATACTTGGATATGTCTCATCGGCAAATACGATTTTATTAATTTTGAGGTGTCATGATTTCCAGTTACAAAATACATTGGAATTTTCAGATCCTGTATCATCGATGCCACAAGCCTGTATCCTTCTTCATAACAGTCAGCCGTGATATCGCCGGTATGAACGATAAAATCAGGAGTAAATGGAAGGGTTTTTACTGCTTTCAAAAATTGAGAAAAAGCTTCGTATGTATTTACTTTATGTTGAATAAAATATTTATCAGGCCCGAGATGAGTATCTGAGATATGAAGAAAACGAATAGGTTTCATATAAAAGTATTATATCAAGAAGATTTTAAGTTCCTATTAATGTTTTCTATGTTTCACGCTTACTTCGCCCATGGATATTTCTCTACCTTTCCAGACGCAGTTCGGTGATATTTCCCAAACTCAGTAATTTGTTTGAGTTTTTCACCGTCAATCACTGGGCCTTCCACACACATGCGCCAGCCTGTGGAATCGACGCAACATTGTCCACAGATCCCAAATCCGCATTTCATATAGCGCTCAAGCGAGACTTCAAATGGAATTTCGTGCTCCCAACAGATTTGAGCTATTTTAAACTCCATGATCTCCGGACCGACTGTGTAAACCTTTGAAAAGATTGAATGTGAAATATGGAATGTAGAATCTTTGTTTTCTGTTTGGTAATTTGCTTCAACATATTGTTTAAATAAGTCTACATTGAATCCCTTATATCCTTCTGATCCATCGTCAGTCGAAAGATGCATCTGAACTCCAAGCTCTTTCATCCAGTTAAGATAGAGAAGCTCTTTTTCTCCGGCATAGAAAATGAACTTCCGTATGGACCTCGAAATCCGATATGGTCACCTAATTTCATTTTATGAAGCGCCTTGGTAGCGTCACCAACTGCAGCAACCGTAATCATAAACTCAAAGCCGTCCCGTTTGACAATACCAAACGGCTTTTCATCTATACCAGGTATCCAAATCATACAAAATTGTCCCGGCTGTACATAAAAATTATAGTCAAAAACAAATGTTTTAACTCGTTCATTTTCAATAATTATGTCTTTGATTGGCAACATTAACGGATGATCAACGCTCATATATTTTTGAAAAAATGTCAACTTTTGTGCGCAAGTCCCCGCATCTCTTCCAAAGACGAAAAGCCTTCACGCTCCATAAATGTTTGTATTTCTTTGGTAACTTTATTAAAGATATCAATACCCCGATAATAAATACCTGATCCGATCCCCACTGCGGTTGCGCCGGCCATGATATACTCGATCACATCTTCTCCTGTCAAAATACCACCGGTGCCGATTATCGGAATTTTAACTGCTTTATACAGCGTATACACTGACTCAATTCCTAAAGGCTTGATCGCAGGGCCCGACATTCCGCCATATTTATTAGCAAGTAATGGTTTTTTACTATATATATCAATATTCATGCTGAGAACTGTATTTATTGTGGTAATTCCATCTGCGCCGGCATCTTCCACAACTTTTCCCATTTTAGTAAAATCCTCTTCTTCGGGTGTCAGTTTTGCAAAAATTTTTATGTTTGTTCCTTGTGTTACTTTTTTTACATTATGAATAACACTCTTTGTAGACTCAGAATCAAGAGCAAACATTTTTCCAAGATCATCTTCAGTATTTGGACAGGATAAATTGAGTTCGATTATCTGAGGATCGACCGTAAGTAACTTTTCAGCTATTACAGAAAAGTTATCAATTGTATCCGCAAATATACTCACAATAAGCGGGATAGTTAATCTTTTTTGCGCCTCCTTGATGATCTCGATTTCCGCGTCAATACCCGGATTTGACAGACCTACGCCATTAATAATCCGATTCTCCAAAGCAATGACAGTAGGATTTTTGTGACCTCTTCGATCTACCGGGCCTATTGATTTACAGGTCACCGCACCTGCGCCATTTTCTTCGACAAATTTGAGAGAGGAAGCGCTCACACCCATGATCCCTGATGCAAGTATGGTAGGATTTTCGGGGATTTGAAAGCGCTGTTAAACCACTTTTTAATTTTTGGATAACTCCACGTATTCACCACATCTTTTTCCGTAAGCCACCCTCGGCGAGCGACATCCACTCCATACTTCATCCAATCCATGTTGACAACAGCATGAGCATCAGTATCGATGATAAACTTCGCGCCCTTCTCTACTCCTTCTTTGACAAGTGAATCTGGCAAATCGAGCCGTGACGGAGCGGCATTTATCTCAAGCGCCTGATTGTTTTTTTTCACCTGATCAAAAATCTGATCCCAGTCCATCTCAACTCCATCTCGTTTCCCCAAAAGCCGCGCTGTTGGATGACCAAAAATTTTCACTTTGGGATAAGATAATGCCCGAAGGACGCGCGTGGTCATCTTTTGCATATCCATAGTAAACGATGAATGCAATGAAACTATGAGATAGTCAACATATTCAATTGCGGATTCAGGCAACGCGATCCTGCCGTCTGGTAATATATCAACTTCAAGACCGATGAAATAGGGAAAATGTAAAGGCTTCATCACGCTGTCAATATATCTTTTTCGTTTTTCCATAATGGTTTTTACATCATTTTCAGATAGTCCTGATTGTTTGGGATTGTGCTCGGAAAAGCCAATATACTCATACTGCAACTCTTTTGCTTTACGCACCATTTCTTCATACGTATCTAATCCCAGATCGTGTGATGGCTTCAAATCATATGAACTATGCAAATGAAAATCTCCCTTGATGTCTTCGATTGTGACAAGTTTTGGCAACATGCCTCTCTTTGCATAATAAATCTCAGAAGTTCCTTCCCGTATCTCAGGAGGCGGTGTTTGTAAGCCCAAAAATGAGTATAGAGATTTTTCGTCTTTGAACTTTTTAATGGATTCTTCTCCGTCAGCCGGTGGATCAGAATGACGTAGATTATTACGTTTCACGACTTTCATCCCATACTCCGAAAGAGAATATCCTTTCTTAAGCGCATACTCACGAAGCTTGATATTATGAGCCTTGCTTCCGGTGAGATACTGAAGCATGGAACCATAGCTCTCACTATCTTGCACACGAAGATCAATGCGGATATTTCCGGCAGCCAAAATTGATGCTTTCCGCTCCCCAGCAGCTTCGACAGATCGTTTTCCCGGATACTTCAAAAAATGGTCAATAATTGCTTGAGAGGGTCTGACCCTCATATGAGCGCTTTGAGGGTCAGACCCTTCAATAATCTCGTCTATCGCAACTGCAATATCGATATCGCCGATTGTCGCTACTCTCCGCCTGAGTGAACCAAGCGAGTCAATTCGTTTTATGATTGTGCCAAGTTTTTTCATGTATTGAATAACTCCGGAAGCTATCTCCATCGCATACGAGATAGACATTCTCTCTTCTCTTTTATCTTTTCTCTCAAATATATTTAGCCCTTCTAAAATATCATCTTGAGATTTCGTCCCAAACCCTTCAAGATCAGCAACCTTATTAGCTCGTGCAAGATTCCGCAGCTCATGTACCACTGTTTCAGTATCTGTGAGTCCAAAATGGAAAACGAGTCGAAATGCCTTTTTTGGGCCGATCCCTGGCACTTTCATAAGAAGAAAAACTGACTGCGGGATTCCTTTGAGGATTTCATTGAAATGTTGCGATTCGCCTGTAGTAAAAATTTCTTCAAGAGCAGACCCGATACCAGAACCGATTCCAGTTATTTTGTATAGTTTTCCTTCATACCAGATATCTCTCAGCTCACGGGAAAGATGTTCGATCGTATCTGCCGCTTTTTCATAGGCGATGATACGAAAGCGGTTATTTTTTCCTGACTCTGAACCTTCCTGCAACTGATATGCTGCTGCAATATTTCGAAGAAGTTCGGCGATGGATTTGTTGGAAAAATGATCGTTTGAGGTCATACAAGAATTTATTTGTATTACAGCTCTTGATTTTGATATTGTCCTTGATACATAGCTTTTCCTTTACAGTACTGAAAAATTATCTGACACAATTTTTCACCCGGATACAGATCAAGGTTGTTTGGTCCTGCATTGTAAATTTCCAATACTTGTTTTCCCGACTCGCCTGGTTGGATGAATGGAGCGGTGATATGAACAGCAAGTCCAAGACGCGCAAAGCGCGAACGTGAGTTGAGCCAGCCTGCAATGTTGGTGGGCAATGTGACATTCTCTTCTGTAATTCCAAGAATCAGTTCCTGTGGTTTGATCGTATATTTTGATGTAACAATCCTTTTTTTAGTGATTGTCGTGTAGTCTGTGTGTTCTTGTACCGGAATATTGTGGTCGATTCGTTTGAAAATTCTGAAACTATTACTGACTGTTAAATCAACTGAAGCAGGCCCGATTGCAGCTCTATTAAGCGGATCAATTTTAAGATGTCCATTTTCAATCTCATGTATGATGTCATCATGCGTAAGTATCATAAATTGACAAAATATTTCAATTATTATTTTTCAAATTTACAATTGATCCGTCTGCAAGTAAAACAGCGGCTCCGACTTTGAAGTTTGAGTATGGCGAATATGAGTATTTCATGGCTTCGCGTGCCTGAGAACAAAGATTATTTTCGTCTTCAGGAAGATCATTTTGAGAGGAATATATTTTATATGAATACTGTTCAATCTTTATTTGTTTTTTATCTGTCATAGAACTTAATTTTAGCACAACTGCGTATGAATGGACTATGTACTATTCAATCCCCCCGATCCCTTGCTGCTGCCTAAAATATACCGGAGTTACCTTGAGCGGCTTTGGCGCCTGTTCTCTGATGAATGCATAACGATTTTTTCGGTTTTTCTTTCTGTTTTGAATCGATGTCTTTATCCGACCCTAATATCTGCCGATTCTGGTAAAATACGCAGCGGTCTTGTTGGAACTGACTCATTTACATATGGCTGAGAAGGAGCAGGCTCGCCAGATCGAAGAAGCCGACGATACTCATCAAATTCTTCATCAGTCACTTGATATTTTTTTATGAGCATTTTGGTAACGCTTGATACAAGTTCATCAAATTTTTTTTGATCATCCGAAGTATAAGGTTTGCGCTTTTTTACCAGCGTTCTTGCAATTTCTGCAAATTCTTCTACAAAAAGGTATGTGCGTATATCATATTCTTGATCAAGTGCTCCTTGACGTTTGGGGTCATTGCTTTCTTGTTTTTTCTTTTCAATGATCTGTCTTAAACCTCTCGCACGCAGAAAGTACATCACATCAAGTGAGCTCAAGGGAATTTTTCTTTCCCCATGCGCCACATCTCTCTTAACTGCATCTTCAAAATCTGGCAAAGGCTCATGCATAATTTTCGGTGTTTGCATGATTGTATACAAAATTTTCGCTTTTTCCTCAATTTCCTGATCAGATAACTCACCAAGTTCCATTATATTAGACCCGAGAATCGACAAAAATAAAATGCCCAGCATTACATGATCCTTGTGAAAAGCCTGTACCCAAGGTACTTTATTCAGTTTCGAATCTGACCCGCCTGCATGGACAAGTTCCCATAAAAATCGAGTATCGTCAGAAGGCTGAAAACCATTTCCGTTCATGACAATATTTAATGCTTCATCAACTGTCATTTGATCATTACCAAAGAACACTGAAAAAGGTCGTTCGCGGGAATAATCAGTAAGCCATGTCCTGCAAAACTGAAACGGCCACGGCGCGATCATATCTACGGTATCTGCAAAATATGCAATTTCCGTCAATGTCTTAAGCCGTGCTCGCCTTTTAGGTATCAAATTTGGCATAATCGGATCATGATTTGAGGCAAGATTTGCCAGTTCCTGAGCTTTCTCTTTTTCAAATTGAGGTGGCAAACCATAAACACTTACTCCGTCTTCACCGAAATCTCCGATAAAACCATATTCTTGCTTTTGAATGCTGAGCATTCAAAGAAGTGCTTAGAAAGGTTCCAAATGCAAGGCTTGTCATGGTTGGCGGAGGGCCAATGGACAATGAGCTGAAGAGACAGGCTTCATCTATTGGAATACCGCATCTTTGAGCATACTCTGGAGTATAAGCCATGAGCATGACACTTCCTGCAAGAGCATGTCCTCTTTTAACTGGAAGTTTTATGTCCGTATTTACTAAATTTCTTATCGCACTGACCTGTTGATCCAATCCATCATGATTATACGAAAATAGCATGAGTGCTGACAAATCTGATAAAGTTTCCGGATCGTTTGGATCAAGTGCTCCCGGATAAAATGTATCGTATTCCTTTAGAGCGTATCTAATTGTTTTTTTCACATGACGAGAATGATGATGGCCATGATCGATTACGAGAGGCCAATCTAAACCATATGAAAATAATTTTCCATATGCACTTTTTCCACTGATTCCATCAGCTGAGATGTGGTACCGAAAAGTATTTGCGCGAAGTTTTGCCAGTTCTATCTGGCCTTCCAAAGAATCAATATTCACCTCGGATAATGGGACTTCTTTGACATTTCCTATCATGTCTGTTTTTATTTGCTAATCATTATTAATTTTCAAGAATTTTCCCTTCTTTTGACGATAATACTGGAGTGTATCATATATTTATTAATTTTCCACAGAAATAAACCAAAAAATTCAATCTGTCTGATGTCAAACCCAAATGAAAATGTCATACCCCCTAAACTTGTAATTTATCCTTATATACCCCTCGTCAATTGAATTGCAATAATTGGACTTGATTTGTTTTCTTCAATATGGTCTCATAATATATATGCAAGAGTTTTTATCAGAAGAACAGATAGCGATATTACGAGAAGCACACTATTCCTGTCGATTGCGTAAGTCAGCCGATAGAATAAAAGCAGTTCTTTTATTAAACGATGGTTTTTCTTATGAGAAGGTTGCACGAATACTCATGCTTGATGACATAACTATTCGTCGTTATGAAAAACAATTTGAGAGCGTTGGAGTTGACGGCCTCATTGAATGTCGCTACTTTGGTCGTCATGGAGTACTTACCAAAGTACAGGAGATGGGACTCATTACCCACCTGAGAAATCATACCTATCAAACGGTAAAAGAAATAGTTGTTTACGCTCAAAAACATTACAGAAAGTCCTATTCAATTGAAGGTATGACCCATCTCCTTCACAGGATTGGATTTGTATACAAGAAGACAAAACAAATACCAGGGAAAGTAAATCTTGAAAAACAAGAGATATTCAAAAAAGAATATGAACAGTTGAAACAAAGCAAAAAGAGAAATGACAGGATTTACTTTGTAGATGCAAGCCACCCACAACATAATAATATGCCCTTTTATGGTTGGATATACAAAGGAGAAACGAAAACAATTAAAGCCAATACAGGAAGAAGGAGACTTAATTTAAATGGAGCATTAAATCTTGAAGATATGGCTATTACTGTTCTATCAGAAAAGACCATTGATACCGAGGCCATGAAGAGATTGGTAATGGAGATTGAGAAAAAACAAACAAAAGGCAAGATTCACTTACTGATGGATAACGCTTCCTATAATCATAGCTATGAGTTACAAGACTTTCTCAAGAACCATAAACGAGTGCATATTACATATCTTCCTCCCTATTCGCCTAACCTAAATATTATTGAGCGCTTATGGAAGTTCTTCCATACAAAACATCGTGATAAATACTTTGAGAAATTTAAAGAATTTGAAAAAGAAGTCCTGTATTTTTTCAAACATATTCACCATTACGACGCAGAGCTGAAAACTTTACTAACCGATAGTTTTCAGAAAATATCAGTTTGAAGTTGCAATCTTAGTTGAGAAGGGTATA
>LBTJ01000073.1 GCA_000990445.1 Candidatus Roizmanbacteria bacterium GW2011_GWA2_37_7 | reverse complement strand
TATTCTTCGAGAATCTTTTTAGCATTTAATACTGCCTGCTCTTGGTACTCTAATTTCTTAAATTCAGTCGGAACATATTTATAAAATACTTCGCTGGTGCGGCTTATCTCGTCCTTAAAATACTCATAAAGGAATTTTAGGTATAAATCATAAGGAGTAATAGTGTTGTTTAGCCAAGTTTTCGTCTGTATTGTCTCGATATATTTTTCCGAAACGTCAACTGCATTTTTCCAAAGTTCAGTGAACTTAAGTTTTGCAAATTCATAGTCAGACCTCGTTTTTAGTTCTACGTTAAATTCCAAGTTGTCAACTAAGCCCGCTTGAGTAAAATTGCTTGAACCAGTAATGACCCTGCCAACGTCTCTGTCTCCCTCTGCAAAAGTCATAATATAGAGCTTGGCGTGGATATTTTCCGAGGGGTAGGCTTTTATTTCCAGCTTCCCACTTTTTAACCATTCCAGAAACTTATTGACCCCTTCTTCTAAATCGTGATTGTCTTCTGAAACGCCCATTTCCTCAACCAGAGTGTCGGAAAACTTTTCTTTAGCTTCGGCGTGAGAAAATTGCAGGCTTTCTTGAGTGGGAATATAGGATTTTTGAATTAAGTTATAAGTATCCCTGTTTGTGCCAATACCAATAAGAATTCTTATTTTCTCCGTAGCCTCAAGTGATTTATATAAAGCGTAAAAACCACTGGTATAAAAATAACCAACAAGAACGTCAAAAAAACGAGTGTCTTTAATCAGCTTATTAAATCGGTCAAGAAGAGTATTGTCTTTTTCGTTGGTAATAAATGTAAGATCAGAAGTAGTCATAATATGATACATTCTATCACTTTTTCCATTTTTCTCCTCAAAAATTGCTCTAAATCAAATTGTTAACGGAGTTGGATTTACTTTCTCCTCAAAAACGCGGGGATATCAAATTCATCTAAATCCGTTGTGGACATTGGTTTTGATTTCGATTGCCGATCTTCTTCAAGATTTGTATTTTCGGGGGGGTAAAGAGAAAAATCTTCTGCAGGCTTTTCATTGATAGTTTCGTCTATGGTTTCTGGTATTGTTGCTTGATCTGAGTGTTGGAATTTGAAAAGTTTCATTCGGCTTTCGTCAAATCGAGTGGCAATCACTGTGATCTTGATCTGATCCGTCAGTCTTTCATCAATCGCTGCGCCAAAAATAATGTTCGCATCCGGATCTACTGCTTTTGAGATCATCGTCGCTGCTTCATCAATCTCGCTCATCGTAAGATCTTCACCGCCAACAATATTCAGTAAAATTCCTTTAGCTCCATCAATTGAATTGTCAAGAAGCGGCGAAGATATGGCTTGACGAATAGCAGATATTGCTCGCTTGTCGCCACTGGCTATTCCCATTCCCATAATCGCATTTCCAGCGTTTTTCATGATTGTTCGTACATCTGCAAAATCAACATTGATAAGTCCCGGCAACGTGATAAGTTCGGCAATACCTTTTACACCTTGGTGAAGTACAGAGTCAATTTTTTTAAATGCATCAAGTATAGATGTTTTTTTATCAATCACCTGAAGAACCCGTTGATTTGGGATAACGATGAGAGTGTCAACATTGTCTTTCAGAAGATCAATTCCTTCTGCAGCTGTTGCTTTACGAGGGGCTCCTTCAAAATCAAATGGCTTGGTGACCACAGCAACAGTCAATGCGCCGGATTCACGCGCCACTTCTGCAACAATTGGAGACGCTCCGGTACCCGTACCACCACCTTCACCGCAGGTAATAAAAATCATATCTGCATTTCCAAACTCATCTTTGAGTTTTTCTTTTGACTCTTCTGCGGCTTGACGACCAACCTCTGGATTTCCTCCAGAACCAAGACCTTTTGTCAGTTGATCACCGATCTGCACCTTTATGTCTGCTTTGTTGTGAAGAAGCGCCTGCGCATCAGTGTTTATCGTAACAAACTCAACTCCTTCTATACCCCCCTCTTTGATCATCGAGTTGATCGCGTTTCCTCCACCGCCTCCGACACCTACAACTTTAATTTTTGCTGCCTGTCCTGCTTTGGGTTTAATGAGCATAATAAGTAGAGCTTATAGGTTCCAGCATATTAATAATATTAACTAACACCTATAACCTAAAAGCTTATGGTAAAAACTGTTTGAACAGTTTCTTAACTTTTGAAATTATATCATTCATTGAGAAATTTTTCAGAATTGAATTAAAATTTTTATTGGATGTGTTCTCGCTTGACATCTGTTTGTTTCCGTAATAAATCAAACCAAGTGTTGAGGCATACATCGGATTCATTATTTCATCAACTAAACCCGAAGCTCGTTCAGGCAGACCAACTCGAATGGGAAGCCGTACAATTCGCTTGCCTTGTTCGACCATACCAATAGTCAAAGCTCCACCTCCGGTAATCACGAGTCCTGATGGGATATGCTTTTCAAACTCACTTTTGATGATCTCTTCTTTGATGTATGTATAAATTTCTTCAATTCTTGGGCCAATAATCCCATCAATTATCTCTCGTAGCGTGGCGTCGGGAAGTTTTTCGGGTATGTTGAACTTGACAGAGTTTAAAAAATTTTTCTCCTTCTTTTTTATTGCCTCTTCAACTTGTTGTATGTGATTGCTCAGATACAACTTCACTTTTTCAGCAGAATCTAACGATACACGAAGTCCAACAGCAATATCATTACTTATATGTCGTGCTCCTATTGGAATTGAGGAAGAGTATGATAAAGCCCCTTCAACAAATATACAAATATCTATCTTTCCGCCGCCAATATCAACCAGAGCAACCCCCAGATCCTTTTCCGTATCAGTAAGTACCGAATCAGCTGCAGCAACACCTGAAAAGATATACCCCATGTTCCGAACCCCCAAATCATTTAAAACTTTATCAATATTTTTCAAATTTGTTGCGGAAGCAGTAATAATATGAGTATCAACTTCAAGTCTCACGCCACTCATACCAACTGGATTGTTGATTCCACCCTGCCCATCGACACTGTATTCACGGGGTGTTACCTCAATTATTTGACGAGTATTTGAAAGAGAGATCGCTCGTGCCGCATCAATAACCCGAAGTACATCATCCTCAACTACTTCAAACTGTGGATTTGTGTTGCTTGGTCAATATCAACAATCAACCCTTTTTTCACACCACGAGATGGAGCTGCATTAAAGCCTATAATGCGAATCTCACCTGAATCCTCTAAGGAAATACCAACAATCGTTGCAACTTTTGTACTCCCAATATCTATACCGCAGATAAGTGACTCAGCCATGAAGTAATGATATCAAATAATAATGATAATATTTATATAAATCGTTCAAAAAATAACAACTGGTTTGTCAAAACGAAAATCTATACGTTTAAATTTCGATCCTTGTATCTGTAATTGAGTAAGGACTTGTTCAAACTGATAGAGCTGAACCTCACGGTTTTTCTCTGATGAAAAAAAATACTCATGAGTATCTGTATATAATCCTAGCATATGGTAACCTGCAATATCAATACGAACAACCTTTTCTTTTGCACCTTTTATGACTTCAAGAAAATATAAAGCGTCACGGATATCCTTTTTATCAATGTTTGTTCCAGCTTGAAAAGTTGCGTATGGAATGTTTTGGTAATAGTGAATGACTGGAACAGATTCTTGCTCTATTTCACGATGCTTTTGTAAAATTGCACCTTCTTTGCTCAAAAGCAGATATCCATTTCCAACCTCAATATATGCTGATGGATAGCGACGATGTACAATAATAACCAAACTATTCGGGTACTGTTTGCGGACTTCAGCCACCTTGTAGCTGGGATTTATCGTATCCAAAATCTGACTTATGCGCTCTTCTTCAAGAACCCAAATGTATTTATTTTCAAACTGTGAGATACCAATGAATGTTTCAGTTTCTGATACACCAATGACTTCAATTTTCTTTACCTGATAAAGTTTGTCTATATAATGCAGAAGTCCAATCCATACAAAGCATGAGAAAAAAAACAGGAAATAGTACTTTTTACTGCGCAAAAATATGTTCAATGATCTGATCAGCCGCATCGGACTGATACATCTTTGAAATGTTTTGATATGCTGCTTCATATGCATCTTTATTATCTATCATTCTATTGATAAGTTCTAGTAAATCGTCACTGTTGCCTGATTGTTCAAATATCTCAGCAGCGCCTTGCGACGCAAGAAGTTCCGCATGTTTTCTCTGCTCGTTATATGCAGCCCATGGAAGAGGTATAAACAGTGCGGGTTTCTGTAAAAATACTAGTTCAAACCACGTATTTGCTCCTGAACGGCTCACAACAATATCTGCTGCCGAGTAGACATATCCAATATCTATGTCGCTAAAATGGGTTGTAAGAATATAACGACTTCGCAGTTCGTTTGGCAGAGTATCTCTAAGTTTTTGGAATCGATGAAAGTCATCAAATTCTGAAATATTTCCTGTTTGGTGAAAAACCGTGTACTTTTGAACTAATTGGGGAATAATTTTCCCTACTAATGTATTTATCGCGTGTGATCCGAGTGATCCGCCGGTCACATATATACATGGAAGTGATTTGTCAATTATCAACTTTGACGTACGAGTTTCAAATATACTTTTCCGAACCGGGTTTCCAGTCACAACAACTTTATGCGCTGGAAAGAATGTCTGAGATTCAGCAAATGAAACAAATACTTTTTGTGCAATATTTGAAATCAATCTATTTGCTGATCCAGGATGAATTGTTTGCTCGTGTGTATAAATAGGAATACCCAGCATGTACCCGACTACAGCGATAGGAAGTCCAAGATATCCGCCAAATGTCAAAATAATATCAGGTTGCTCATGCAACAAAATTCGTACTGCTTGGAGAAATCCCAATGGAACAAGCAAAATATGTACATATGTACGCAATGATAATAATCGGGTAATTCTTCCTGCCTTCAGATTGATAAATGTAATTTTTCGTTTTTGAATTTCTTGATATTCAAAACTTTCTGAGGATTCTTGTCCGTTGTTGAATTTTCTACCGACAAAAACAATAGAGTGTTGCGGATACAGTGCTTTGAGCCTATCAATAACTGCTATTGCAGGAGACGCATGACCCCCTGTAATCATGATTTTCTTTGATTCATTCATACGTAAGCGGCATAAGATTGACCATGCCACCAAGATTGATCATGACTTGAAGTCCAAAAAAAGTAAATATTCCTCCACACAGGAGTTTTGCAAATGCATCAGATGCTCCCTTGTATATTTCATAAAGCTTAAACAAAAGTACCACATAAAAAAATAAGATTAACAACCCTCCGACAAATCCAAGTTCTTCACCAATAATTGCAAATATCGAGTCAGTATGTGCTTCAGGTAAAAATAGATACTTCTGTCTTGATGCTCCAAATCCGCGTCCAAGCATTCCTCCTTCAGAAAGAGAGATCAAAATCTGGTTTATGTGAAAGCCAACTCCTAGCGGATCTTCAGACGGATTGAGAAACGCAGTAAGCCTTCGCAACCTATAGGGGGCGGCAAAAATGAGTGCGATAAATCCTCCAATGGAAAGTGGTATAAGAGCAAGAAGGTAAGACAACTGCTGTCCTGCTAAAAAATACATAACGATACTGAGTGCAAATATAATGATCGCAGTTCCCATATCAGGCTGCATAAGAATAAGTCCTATTAAAAATCCCGTAAGTATAAGAAAGGGCATAAATCGATTTTTTTCTTTTTTACTAAACCATGAAGCAAGATAAATAATAGAGGCAAATTTTGCAAACTCAGTTGGCTGAATAGTGATAATACCAAGATCAATCCATCTTCGGGCTCCTCCCACTTGTTGGCCTATTGACGGAATCAATACTATTAACAATAGAATAATTACTCCAGCCATTAGCGGAAAAGCGAAGTAATATAACTGTTTGTAGTTATACAGTGAAAAAAATATCATTGCAGCTATTCCTATTCCAATCCATCGAACCTGAAGTTTGAGAAAATGAAAGCTGTCTCCGGTAGCTTGAAGTGCCCGGATTGAAGATGCCTCAAAAACAAATATGAGTCCGATCATTGAAAAAATTACTGCAAGTGAGACAAGAAGTATTGTTGTTGGTAAAGCTTTTTTTTCAGCTTGAAGCTTTCGTATTCTGATTTTTCTTCGCATAATATTTTACCAATGTTTGAAACTGACTGCCTTTTTCTTTGTAATTTTTCCAGATCGAGTAACTTGGTGATGCCGTGGATAAAAGACATACTGCACCCTTTTTTGTATAAGTATATGCAAACTGCACAGCCGCGCTCATATCATTTGTCTTGAGTATGCGCGGAGAATAGTCTTTGATCGTTTTGATTGCTGATGCGATTTCTTTTCCTGAGTCTGGAAACAGGACAATATTTCCAATATGATGCTTTGCTAATTCTTCAGCAAGTTTCAAAAAAGAGAATCCACGATTTTCTCCTCCTAAGAAGATTGCGTCTGTATTTGGAAGCGCACGAATCGCCGCTATTGTTGATTCGGGCGCTGTTGAAATGGCATCGTCATAAAAAATAATCCCATCAAACTCCCCAACACATTCAAGACGGTGTGGTAACGGCTGAAATGCTGAAACGCATCGAATGATATCTTTATCAGAAATATTGAATAAACGAGCTGCAGTAATAGCGCCTCGAATGTTATCAGTATTGTGTTCCCCTATAAGCATGGTGTTTGTTGGAACTAGATCTTTTTCGTACGGACATGCTGTGCCTTGAAAATCTTTAGCCCACGTTTGCAATAGCTTAAATGTATCATTATATATGTAGTAATCATTTGCGTTTGCATGTCCAATGATGTTTCTTTTTGCTTCGTAATAATTTTCTACTGAACCATGATATGGTATATGCTCGGGAAACAATGAAACTATAATCGATATATGGGGAGAATACTTCAGATCGTCAAGTTGATAACTTGAAAGCTCAAACACAAACAATGTATCCGTACTGTAAGGCAGTTCGAGTGAACTTAGCACGGGAGTACCAATATTTCCTACAAGTCGTACATCATTATATGATGACCTTAAAATATGAGCGATCAAAGATGCAGTTGTACTTTTTCCTTTTGATCCGGTCACCCCAATTATTTGATTCCGTGATACTGATTCAAAAAAAATATTTGTGGCAGTTGTGTATGGTTTTGTAACAAAGCGTTTTGGAATTCCTGGTGTTTTAATAACAAGGTCATAGTCAAGTTGTTTTTTAAGGTAATCTGGTCCATCGCTTTGATCTGCAATGCCGCATTTTATATCTGGGAATCGCGTTCGTATAAAAGATTCAGTTGCTTTACCTTCAATTCCATATCCAAGAATCAGTACTTTTTTTTCCTTAAATAAATTAAGTATCATAATTGAATAATTTTTGAAATTCGTGCGGTATTGTTGATGTTTTTTTCGTTACGAATACATCCTGCTTCAGTTTCTGAATATTTGGAACGTTGGGTAATATCTTTGAGATAAATTCTTCCATAACTATACTATCTTCAAAATCTGCGTTTTCATGAATCATTGACATTGCAACAACTGCTTCATCTGGAGTACCAACACATTCAAATGGTTTAAATCCTTCAACTCCCCAAAGCTGTCGGTATACGGAGAAAAGTTTTTGGTTATTCAGAAAGTTGCTTCCAAATATACGCAAAACAGTATCTTTGCTGCAAAACGCAGCAACTAAAATAAATGTAAAGGCACATTTCGGGCATTCTCCACACCATCGTCTTGAACTGGACGCTGTTATTCTAAAATTTTTATTACAACTTGAAAATATGTGATGAAATTTGGTTTCTTGAACAAATAACTTTGCAATTTGCAGTTCTGAATACGGCCGCAAGAGTGAAAAGTAATATATATCAGGTGATATTATGTGCAGAATATATTCCTGAAGTAATTTCTCAAACTCTGATGACTTACTCCATTGGTGATTTATTGTTGTATGAAGATATTCTTTATTTCCTTCATCTGCACTCCTCTCATTTGAGACAATAATATATGTATATTTATTCAAGTATGCAACGAGGAGACCGAGAAATGCATAGATCATTGATACTGGAACATGCCCGTTAAAGACATTTTTTTGTTTATTTAACTCAAATAATTGGGTGTCAATCGTGCGTTGTATGCACTGTTCTTTGATCGATAATGCTTGTATGACCTTATGAACAATGGAATATTTTTTTTGTGTTTCAACAACAAAACCATCAAACTGCACTCCAGTCTTTTGCAAAATCCGTGACGAAACAACAGAGTCTTTACCACCACCAATACCAACTAAACTTCTACTATTCCTGTCAATAGGATGAGCAATATCTTGAACTAATTCATCATATGGAAAATGAACAAGATCAATAAAATTTATGTTGTTTTTGTAATAAAATTCTCCAAGTCCTTTGGTATACACGATATTCCAAAAATCTGCTTGACGTTTTGATAAAGCATATGAGATAAATGAAAGCTTGTGTGGACAGAATAGTTTCCAGTAGTTTATTCCAAGTGCAACATGAACAGATTGCAGAATAGTTTGTAGTATTTTGTCTGAGTCAACGAAACTGAGATCAAGTGGTAGTAGTATTTTCTCTTCAAATCGATACGAGTCCTTGCCATGAATAACTTGGTACACGAACCGAACAGTCTGAGATTGGACATCAAATACATAATGATCAAAAATAAACTCTGAGTTCATACGATTATTATAATGAACACCTAAGGATTTTGTGCTTCTTCTTTCTGTGTTGGAGAAGCAGGTTTAATGACTGTATCATAACAACCACTTCGAGACTCTGTTCCCTTGAGGAAATACTCGGTTTTTCCTGCATAACACGGTTTACCAACGACATTTGTGGGCTTCGACATTTCACCTGCCATATCATATTCCTCAAGCAGATATATCATGAGTCGTTTAAAGATTGGAGCAGCACCCAATGATCCTGGCGCCTTATTCATCGGAGTATTATCATATTTAGTGAAGGCCAGACCGGATAAATTTATGGTGCGGTCGGTCATATTGCGTAACTCCAGATACTGATCAGCCTCGGAAACACTGGTACCAGACCACATAAGCTCGTTAATAATAATGTCCCCACTGTTAATTTCCGCTGCAGAATTGTTCTGTTCCTCTTCCATCGCATTCATTATTGCCTAGAGTAATGCTTGTTGTGTTAGGACCTTTAATAACCCCATCAGTATATCTAACAGAGATATTATAAGTATATG
>LBTJ01000072.1 GCA_000990445.1 Candidatus Roizmanbacteria bacterium GW2011_GWA2_37_7 | reverse complement strand
ATTCCAAAACTTAAAAAAGACGCCAGAGAAGGCGGTGAAATTGCCGGAGTGGCCAGAAGAAAGTTGGAAAAACGCCTCGGCCGACCGGTTGTTTCCAAAAGTAATTTCCTTCCCAACCGCCAAAATAAAAAACTCATTGATAAATAGCCTCAACTTTCAGCACAAAACCACTTACATTTTGATGTAGGGATTGCTTCAATAATAGTTGTTTCCTACGGGCTTACGCCCGTATGTCCTCTGCGGATGCATAGATAATTGATAAGTGGAAAACTTATCCTACCTTTTCCCAACCTTAGGGGTATGACATTTTCACGTGATTAACTATGACATTATCAAATGGGTGTACTATATAATATATATCTATTTTGGTTAAACCAATTTATTGATATACTTTTGAAGAACTCTCTCGTTTTTTCTAAAATAAAGAATATGATAATTATCGGCCGTCGTAATAAAATGTAGCAATAATTGAAGATTTTTTTTGCTTTATTTTTTGATGTTAACAGTTGATTGCTAAGTTTTTCAAAGCATATCTCCTTGGACAGTTTCATACTTGAAAAGTTCTTACTTTTCTTTAAAAAAAATATGCCGCCAAATACGTATCTTTTATTAGTTTTTATCAGCCAACTCTCTTTTTCGATTAACGGGGTTTGATATATATAATATTTCCCGCTCTCTTTTTTCAAATATATGCTGTCATCTGCTAGGGCAGTATAACGTTTCTGTAGTAACTTAATCATTGTCGACTTCCCTCCACCAGATTTTGCCAGAAAAAGATAGGCTTTATCTTTTATTAACGCTGCTGAAGCATGAAGATGTAAACCATTGTTGTTATTAAGAAGTTGGTCCATAACAGATTTTAATAATATTTGAAATTGAATATAACTTATAAAGTAATAAGTTCGCACATAGTTATTGCTTCTAAATTTATAAAAAGGAAAAAATAACTCTTGTTCTCTAGTAATACATTGATACGTTTCCTCGGAAGTGAATTCGATAAAGAAATTACTTTTTTGGTTATCTTTTACAATAAAATATTTCAGATGTTTCTTTATATTCCGGATTAGCTCTTTTTTGTAAAAAAAATCAGAGCGATTAAATATAATCTTGATAATAAATCCAGCGATCTGTAAATAGAGATTTTTGCTTTGTCTAGTCATCTAATTCAGTATACAACAACTTGACGATATTTTATTGAGGAGTTATTAAAAAAGTTCGAATTCAAGATTGGCAAGAGTTGGTTAATGAGTTAATAGCTACACCCCACATCCGAAATATTTCAGCTATAGACTATTACAACTATGACGACCAAAATCGCTATGATCCAACACATGGTCAAAAATATAGTTTATATATTTGCATCAACAATATTTTGGGTCATGAAGACGACAGGTTTGATACTTGGGAGTGTCAAATACATTTAATTGAACCACAGATGTTTGACGAAACCAAAATCTCCTAAATTAAGGATAAACTAACTCCTGAAAAAAGATTGACCATTCTAAGGATTAAATATTGGGCAAACCTAGTAAATAAAGTGTTAAAGCCTACTACCAATGGTAACTACAAAATTTATTCTCCATCTATTTACGATGCAGTACTAGATAATGGAGTTGAAACAGTCGCTGGCTTTCTTCAAGCCTTTAAACCGTTAGTACCTGAAAAATTCAAGAAAGCATTTGAGTTAGCTATTAATCAAATTGGCGAAAACTTTTGATACTTAGGTAGTCTTCAAGAATCTCAAACTGTAGAATTAGATCAGGTGTAATGTAATAGCTAAGAACTATTTTAATCATAGTAATAAGCGGTAAGTTTGTCTCTTGAAGATATTGTTTGATATCGTCCAGGTCAGAGCCAATTACTTTTACCAGCTCATTGCCTTTTACCAAGAACTCGAGAAATCATTATGTTGCAAATAACCTTCGATAGTACTTCATTCCTGTTTGCTTACCAATCCGTCTACCGCCCAATCCGCCACTACAATAAGTTTTTTCATATTTATTTTAAAGTATATAACTTATGATGGTAAAAAGAGATGCACAAATTATCAAGAAAGAAGCAAAAATTGCCACCCAGTTATACCAACTTTTATTGGTATAAACTCCCATCAACTCTTTATTGTTAGTAATTTTTAGTAAAAAATAAAACACAAAAGGCAATAAAATCGCATTAATAGACTGAGTGTAAAAAACAATCTTAAACAAAGAAATAAAAGGAAAAGTCACGATAATGGCGGCAGTAATTAATTGAAATAAAAAAATTCCATAAAAAATCTTTTCCCGATTAAATGAAACGTCGAGACTGCCTTTGGTGCCAAAAAATTCTGAGAAAGCATAAGCTGTTGTCAAAGAGACAATAACCATACCCATAAAACCGGCATTAAAAATTCCAAGTCCAAATAATACCGAGGCCAGCGGACCGGCAAAGGGACGGATAGCCATAGCTGCCTGCTCGCCTGAAGTCAGCGCAATATTATGAGCAAACAAAGTTGCCGCAGTAGCAACAATCATAAAAAAGGAAAATAAATCAGTCAAAACTGCGCCTATATAAGTCTCAATTTGTACGAACTTCAATTTGTCTAACGACACATTTTTATCAATAACATAACTTTGAATAAAAAATTGGCCCCAAGGAGTGATGGTTGTACCTAACACGGCAATCGACCCGAAAATAAACTCTTTTGATAGATGGATATTAGTAGGGACAATTACACTAGTTAAGGCATTGCCCCAGTCCGGAGCCGCTTTAATTGCTGAAAAAATATAGGCAATATAAAAAAAGCCGGAAATAAGAAAAATATTTTGGTTAGTTTTGTAATTGCCTTTTGAGACAAAAATAAACGCCAGCACGACGATTGCCACCAAAAGTGGTAAGGCAGGTAATTTAAACATCTCGGCCGTAGTTTTGATGGCGGATACATTGGCGATGATCGTTCCCATATTGGCAAACATTAGAAAGGAAAAAATTACCACCGAAAGGACAATCCCGTATCTTTCACGAATAAGATCGCCCAGTCCCTTGCCTGTTACCACTGCTATCCGCGCTCCCATTTCCTGAGTAATTGCCAAAAGTATAGTAGCCAATAATATGACAAAAAGAATTGAGTATCCAAAGTTTGCACCTGCCAAAGAATAGGTTGCAACCCCAGCTGCATCATTATCGGCCATCGCAGTTATAGTCGCTGGTCCAAAAACAGTAAAAAATAAAAGTGCCCGCTTCCAATATCTTCCAAACTGTTTCATGTTGTTTTATTTTAATTTTTCTGCCATAAAATCCATGACATTATCCAAAGTTACAATTCCTAAAAGAAACTTATTATCATCAAGCACAGGCAGTGCATATAGCTGGTATTTGAGCAATTTATTAAGTGCAATTTCTTCAGGTGTGGTTAAATGGATTACTATGACATTCTGAGTCATAAACCGATACGCTGGAGTACCAGGATTTTGCAATAAAAGTTCATGCAAATTACAGACCCCAACGAGCTGCTGTTGTTTATTGACAAAATAGACGTAACTCAGGTAAGAAAAATCTTTCGTCTCTTTTTTCAATAAACTAATAATCTCAGAGACCGTCAAGTTGGAATCAGCCAATAAATATTCCGAAGTAATAAGCCCGCCAATAGGTGTTTTGGACAAGCTAAGTAGATAGACAATTTCCTTTTTATTTTCTTCTGATATGAACTGTAATATTTGTTCACGTTTTTGCTTGTTGACAGTAAGTAAAATATCAACCGCCTCATCCGGCTCGACAAGAGAGATTATTTTGGCGGCCTTTTCCGGATTCATATGTCTAAACAAAGCGGTCTGAAAATTGATGTTCAGGTTCCCGATAACCTCAGCGGCAAACTGTTCGTCCAAGATATTCAAAATTCTTTTAACATTGACGATGTTGGTTTTTTCCAGATGGTCGGCCAAATCCTCTGGCCGAACTTTTTTTAATTTTGTTTCTTTTATTTTCAGTTTTACCCGACCGCGGGCAAGCTCTATAGGCTGAATATCTGCCCAAGACAAGATCAAAGGTTTCTCTTGAATAATTACGTCATTTGCCCGGACTACCTTATTACCCCCGATGTCAATGATTTGCTTATCCAGTAAATTTTTGACAATTGAGATTTCGTTCTCTACCTGCTCAACGATTTGGTAGTTTTTTTGGACCAAAACACTATCATTGATCTTAATAAAATACTCAATCGGCACTAAGAATTTGTTTTTATCTTTATCTTTGATATGTACCTTAGTAATCCTGGGTTGATCTGTAGCTAGAAATATGCAGTCACTTACTTTCCCGACCTCGACCTGATCTTGCGTATAGACTCTTCTATTAACGAGTTCAGAGAAATAAATCATGATTTATTATAGAATATAAACTGGAATAATGGTGATAAAATAAGTTTATTAATTGGTTTAGTTTGTCCATAGATACATAGTATCAAACCTATCTCCAACATCTCATCAATACGTAATACATAACATCTCTGAAAGACAGTATAATAAAGTCATGCTCCATCGGTTTAAGCATACTACAAGCAGATTTGTTCATTTCCGCGTAGAGGTGCTTCGATACCTATTTCTTGCAATCACTGCGGTACTCATATCCATTTTATTTTTTACTGCTCATTCGTACTCAAGGGAAGTATTTGATGAAAAAACTCCGGTTCTGATCACCGATGATTTCACGGTCACAACAGCGGATTTTCAGAATACTCAGGCAAAACTGGTAGTTGGTTTTCTTCCTTCATGGTCAATAGCTCAAAATGCACAAGTTCATCCTGAGTATCTTGATCAAATCATTTATTTTGGCCTTGGCATCAACGATAACGGCGAGCTTATGAAGTTCAATGATGACGGAGATGCCCTTGTTGAATGGACCTATTTTCTCTCTGATACGTTTGAAAACATCCGTATTCGTACAAAAGATACAAATACGAAAATCCTTATTGCTATCAAAAACTTTGATAATACATCAATAGACACACTTATAAGTTCAAACACACATAGAAAACGAGCAATCAAGGCTATAACCACTTTGGTGAATGATTACCAGCTTGATGGGGTAAATATTGATTTTGAGTACTTTACAAAAACAGACTTTCCAACCATGAGGTTCTATAATCAATTTTTGACTGAGCTTTCCCAAGAACTCAAAAAACAAAATCCGGATGCAGTACTTTCTGTTGACATAAACGCTACCGCAGTCTACCGAGATAATGCGTATGACATCGTAAAGATTGGTGATGTCGTAGATCACGTTATTGTCATGGGATATGATTATCATATTCAAACCTCATCATTTGTTGGTCCCGTTGCGCCGATAGCAGCTGACGAAGATGAGCCGAGTCTGACCAAAACGATTGAGTCTATGAAAGGCAGAATTGAGCCACATAAAGTTATTCTGGCAGTTCCTTTGTATGGATATGAATGGCAGACATACACAAAAGCCGCAGATAGCCGAACCATTCCCCAGACTGGTGCGCTTGCAACATACAAACGTGTACGAGAGCTTATTTCTGTACGCGATGATCTTTCGATCTCCTATGATGATTTATCACAGTCGCCGCGTATTGTATATGTTCAAAATGGGCTTATCAAACAAATATATTATGATGATGAAAAATCACTTATGAAAAAATATGAACTTATCGCAAAACATAACCTGGGAGGTATGGGGTTATGGGCCCTTGGATATGAAGGAGATTTTATTGAACCTTGGAACCTCATAAAAGAAATTCGAACATCAAGATGATATAATCCATACACTGGGTAAGCGGTGCTCAATTGTCCCAAAAACTGCTTTGCCTGCGTAGCTTCAGTTGGTAGAGCAACGGTATCGTAAACCGTAGGTCGTCGGTTCGAATCCGACCGCAGGCTCATATGTCACGCCTTATTCAGCATAGAAAAAAACAAAACAATAAAAAAATCATT
>LBTJ01000071.1 GCA_000990445.1 Candidatus Roizmanbacteria bacterium GW2011_GWA2_37_7 | reverse complement strand
TAACTGTTTTTGGAGTAGTTGTATTTTTATATGGCGTTTCCGACAGTGTCATAATCGTCCCAGATACTTGCACTGTAGAAAACTCCAAATCAATAGGGCTCCCGACACCAATTATTGACCGTTTGAAACTATATTTCCCGGTAGTGTCATTTTTTGACACCTCAATTTTTGCTGTAATATACACCTGATATTCATCACTGCTCCACCACGGATATCTTCGAACCTCAAGAACCTCCACTATCGGCTTTCCTGTCAGGCTTCTTTCAACATCTCCTTTTTGAATACCTTGAGCAAGCCAGATATCGGGTTTTGCAGTATTTGCCCACCATAATCCTTGGGAAATATTTATCTTTGTATACACATATTCATCTTCTGAAGTCACGACTTTGAAAACAACAACAACTCCAACAAAGAGGATAATTGCGGCAAAAATTGAAATGAATACATTTGCACGAATAAATTCCCAGATGCGTTTCTGCCATGATTTTTTCTTTCTCAACCAAAGTAATATTTTTTTCATACAGAAACAATAATGTTCTTTTTTGTTAACTTTGTAACCAAGTCGTGCATGTCTTTTTTCGCAGTTTCTTCAGAAATGTCATACGTTTTTGTGACTGCTTTGATAATCTTTTCAGGTTCATGACCTTTTGAAATTCTTTTAAAAATAAACGCCGCAGTTTCATTGAATGAGAATAACACCGATTGTTCTCCATCAAAAATCACCATCTCATTTTCAACATTCTGAGATATAAACCCTTTGTTCAGTTTGTATTTTTTTTGATTCATGTTCATATAGTATAACCCGAATTACGAAATTCAAATAAACTGATAAAGATTGACTTGATAATAAATAACAGGTAGTCTGGTATTGTAAGTTTCAAACAACCCGTTATGGGTAGTTTAACAAATCCGATTGGTTATTTCTTTCAGCGTATCGTTTCATAATTCATGTTAATTATCATTACTTCTTTCTTTCATAACCTCAACCATAAATTTTCTTCCTCTCAATATTTTTGTTAATATTTTGTATACTAATAAAGGTAAATATCCACTTATAACAGAATAAAAAAGAAAGACGTATTTTAATAAATTGGCTTTTTGCGTGCGAAGGTCAATATAGCCCTTTTTTCCCGTTATTTTTACAACTCTACCGAAAATTTCATTTGATATCATCTTTTTATCAGGAAAGGGAGAATTGTCGCCTTTGGCTATAATACGGCCATTTCTTTTTTTTATTATTCGGTGACTTATGAGTTTCCCTTTATCATAAAAAACAATAATTTCTCCTATTTTGAGGCTTTTAATGTTAGTCTCTTCTATAAAAAGTTTGTCTCCTGGATTGATAATGGGAAGCATGCTTTTTCCAGATGATTTTCCAATAAATTTCATTGATTTATAATTTGTAATAATAAAAAACAGGTTTAATACAATATAATATATTTTGCTTGCTAATATTTGAACTATGGATTGTAAAAAAAGAAAAAAAGTAACTACTGTTTATTTACCTATCGCTGATATTATCTGTAAACTTGAAAGTGAAAATTATTCAGATATACAATTTTTTTCCACTCCTCTTTTTTTAAGAAAGCCGAAAAAAACGGCACAAATTTATCTGCAGATTAGAGAAACTAAAAAATATCTTCTCATAAATAGTTTGCCAGTTAAAATTAATGCAAAATTCAGAAAAGATAAAATTGCTCCGCCTCTTGCACCCAATCTATTAATCAGATCGATAATAGACATAAATTGCTTCTATTTCAATATCTTACTATTCCATGCCTCTTCTTTTAAAATTAAAAAGAATGCTTATGTATTTATAGGTCAATCAGGATATGGAAAGTCTACTATTGCTAAATCTACAGCTTTAGATAATTTGTTAGGAGACGACGTCGCTGTCATAAAAAAAATCAAAGGGAATTATTATATTTTTACCTCTGCTTTTGATTTTTATAAAGTCGGTCACTTAAGATATCAACAAGTATTATTAAATACAATATATACTATTAAACAAGCCAAAAAAAATATAATTCGTCCTTTAACAGCACAGGATAAAATTTTATGTCTTCTTGAGAATACTGCTTTTTTTTTATTTCTTGAAACTGGAATGAATAATAATGTAAAATACTATGATGAGTATACGAAAGAAAAAATAGTAACTCTATTTTACAACTTAATCATGAATCTTATTGAAAAAATAGGAATTTATCAACTGCAGTTTACTAAAGATACGCGCTTTTTAAAAAAAATTAATCAATGATAAAATCCAATACTTACATTTCCAGAAATTCGTCCCTCATATCAAGAAAGATAAGAAATGAGTTTATTATTATTGATCCTGTTAAAGGAAAACTGTATCAGCTTAATCCAACAGCTGAAATCATATGGAAATACTTAAGAAAAAAACGGAAATTTACTGAAATTGTTGATAAAATTACAAAAGAGTTTGATTCTTCAAAAAAAGACGCAAAAAAAGACGTACAAAAATTTATTAAAACATACCTTAAGACTCTTTTTTATATCATCTGATCAACTGTCAATGTCGAAGTATTAAATAGCCAGAAGCTTCGTATTTTTTAAGAAATTTAAACAAATCATTTCTAATAGTTTTTATGTCTGCATTATTATACTTCATTTCTAAGACAGATAAAAGTTGAGAGAAGGTAATTTGTTTCTCTGCAATCTTTTTCCATATTAATGTAGCTGTTTTATTTAACTCTTCTATATATCCCTTGTGTTTATTCAAAATAATTATTTTTTCTTTAATCTCATATGAAACTATCCCTGAATTAAGTGAAATATTAGTCGAATCTGTGATTTCCTCATCTTTTAATTTAGTAACTCTACTATTATTCAAGAAGTTTCTTGTTTTGTTAACAATATTATTTATTCTCCTACTTAATATTAATTTTTTCCTCAAACCACCCTGCTTCTGATGATAGCTTGTTTTATCCTCAAACCCAGCTTTCTCAAATGAAATCCTTCTCATAAGGCAGTTGAAACAATAACCGCAATGTTCTTTACAGTCACTCCGAGTGCAACTCCACGTTCTTTCAAGAGGAAGATTGCATTTCATTGCATAGCTTATGAGATCTTGCTTTAAATAATAAAATCCGTAGTTTTTATCGATAGGAGCTGTAAACTGCCACTTGAAATTACCCATAATAAGACATAAAACCAGATTAATGCTTCGCAACACCGTGAGAGTTGATTCTCTTAATCTCTCTGCATCTTCAGGAACAATACCGATAAAAATATTGTTTGTTTCAATATCATGCTCATATTTGAGTTTATATGAATACTCATAAGCCCCGAAAGCATACATCCCCAGCCTTGATGGATTGTTGATTAAGGTCGGTATATATAAATCATATTTGGGGAAATAGATTAAATTATTTATTATATCCGGAATATTCCAAAGAATTTTATTCTTATCCTTTACATTTGAAAATGAAAAATCACTTTGAAAATATTTTATATAAGTTTGATGAAACAAATTTGGATATTTTTTTTGAAATAAACCAGAAAAATAACTTATCGATTCTTCTGCTCCAGTGGATTTTTTTTTAGAATTCCGAAAATAAATTGGATAAATATTGAGTTTAAATTTATCTAACAGTAAATTCCATAAACAAATAGAGTCTAGTCCTCCGGAAATCAATAGTATTACATTTTCTCCTTTTTTAGGCATTTTATGAACCCATTTCCTTTTTTGTATAAAAATTCGCTCTATAGCAGAAAGCACTGCTTTATCTTCAACATTTTTCATTACCGGAATTGATATATTATTTTTGTTAAACATTAAATAGAAAATATTAATTTAATAAGCTATATTGACAAAAAATTAACATTAGTATATTATATTTTTACAAGCAAAATATGGCAAATCTCAGAAAGAACAATAGTAAATACAAAGCTCCGACTGCAAAGAAAAAGAAAATCATAATATCTTCCACAAATAGGGGTAAAGACTATTATCCTATTCTTTTAGTAGCAGAACCAGATCCAGTGCCTTGGTAAATTAATTAATATTTTTATGAAAAAAGCTATATTAAAATAACTAGAATTCATACGCCTTTAGGGCAAATTAGTATTCAAAATTTAAAGATGGGTATGAAGATTTATAGCTTAGATAGATATGGAAGAAAAATAATACAACCTATAATAAAATTATCCAAAATTTATGTCAATTACAATCATAAAGTCAATCATTTAATCTTAGAAGATGGAAGAAATATTTGGGTTTCTCCTCTCCATCCTAGTTATTATTTTTCTCTTGTTAAAAACTTAAAGAAAGGCGACTTTTATGACGGAGCGAAAATTATTACCAATAAAATCGTCCGTTATGGAGATAAATATACCTACGACTTGCTTCCCAAAGGAGAAACAGGTTATTATTGGGCAAACAGAATTTTATTAGCAAGCACTCTCCTGCCAGTCATGCAGTCCCAAGAGCAAGCATATATAAAGCCTGTTCTTTATCTTCATCAAGTCTAAGAAGCGAATTGATTTTCTCATCCTCAAATCCTCCCACCGCACAACAACCCAACTTGAGAGCTGTCGAGACAAGATAAATATTCTGCGCCATATGTCCTGCTTCAAAGAGAACAAGCCTATAACTTCTTTTACCGTATTTTATTTCCGTTCTTCCAAATACTCCAGTAATTATTAATAAAATCGCGCTATTGGAGATTAATTCAGTATTTCCATAACTTATTTTTGTTTTCTTAAACAAAGCGGTGAATTTCCCTTTTTGTAAAAGATGTAATGCGTGTAATTTCACATTATAATGATAGATACCTAAAGGTAGCTCTTCTGAACCTTTCAACACAATGGTATATAGTTCTAAAGGATATCTAGCTCCACCCGAAGGATACGTTCTTTTGTGAACACAGTCTTTCTTATCCAAATCCTTAATACCTGCTGAAAAATAAAGTAGTTTAGATAGAGTCATGAAGTCAATACCATTACTTTTAAATTTTCTTATCGATCTTCGTTCCATTAAGGTTGAAAACAATCCTACTTCTTTTATTTTTTTTTCTGTTGGTAATAAGATTTTAGGAAACCGAGGATATTCTTTGTAATATACTCTTAACCAAATATCAGGATATCTCTTTATTTTATTAGGAAGTTGAGCGATAAGTTTTGATTGATTGTGAAGTTTAGTTGAAAATGATTTGCTTACTAATTTTTTACTCTGTGTGTTTTTATTCATGGTAATGGATGAGGAAAAGAATTCAGTTCGTTTTCTTTTAATGGTTTTTTGAAATATCCAAGTTTCACTGGAATACCATATAATCTTTTTCCTCCTAAATATATATAACGCTGGATTAAAGAAATAGGCTGGAGTCGTGGAACAACAGTCTTGACACCATAAATATTAAATTTATCCAATTCTTTCGGTGTTGTCTTCTTCCAGTAAATTTCCGTGATATTTGCATCTCTTAAACTTTGTAGACATATTGACAATTTTTTATGATAAGAAATATTTCTCAAGTTATATCCATCCTCAACCTTTGTCTCGATACCATTTGATAGATATTTCATCCTCTCTAGCACATCTTTATCTAACCAATGAATGAGCCGTTTAGCTGCCGGTTTTTCTTCTGTCATAATATTTTTGAACTCTTTTTTTGTAAAGGAATCCCTCATATTTTTTATATCTCGCATAGAAATAATTGCTTGCAGGCTTTCGAGAATAGCTCCTTCTATAGCGTCTTGCCATAAAAGTTCACATTTAGCTCCCACTGTGATCTTTGAACCTACTTTTGTTTGATCTATTAATATACATAAACATGTAGGAATTTTAATATCTGTAGTGATATCGAAAAGCAGAGGTGTGAAATAATACTTTTCAAGCTCATCAAGAAGAAATCTGATTTTCTTATTGACCTTAGTAAGATTAATTCTTTTTAAGGGAAGTTTATTGTAATAACTAATCGCATATGCATCTCTCTCTATAAGTTCTTTTATCGAATTATATAAAGCCTGTTCTAGACTAGTACCGCAGGCAGCCCCTGTACTATCCGAAAGTCTGATCACAGGTTCACTATTTTTTTTATCAAAAGCTAAAAAAAATAATTGCGCAGGTAATAAAAAATCATTTTGACTATTCATTTTTTTTACCTTAATCCAGTAAAAATATGAATATTCATCAAAACGAAAATCTTGCATTTTTTTTTGCTGTAACTGTTTCTGAGAAAAACAGCAGAACTTATTTGGTTTTTGTACAAGGTTTCCCTTTTTTTTTAGATTAAAATAAGAATCATATATCAGTTCGTCATCTTTTTGGTTAAATAGATACCAGCGTTCGACAGTTTCCATGAAAGCTTTTATATATGAAGTTTTTTTATCAAAAGATAAACCGTTTGCTATTAATTCTGCCTCATATTTAAAATTTATTGGTGGATAACGAGTATAGTACTGGTAGAATTTCGGATAATCATTGTAATTGTCTAAAAGAAAAATATCTTTAACTATATTCTCCTTAGAATTCAAATATTGGTTGATAAAAGATATCGTGCGGCTTTTCACGTGATTCTTGCTCATTTTTTATGCTTGAAATAATTACTTGACCAAATTATTAAATCAATAATTTCATCAAGCGTTGTATTTTGGATAGAAAAATCAACAGTTTTTTGATCTGTTATTGATATTTTTTGAAAGTTAAAAAACTCACGGTTTTTTTTAATATTATTACTGAAGTTTACCATGCTTTTACAAAATCAATTCTGATAATAAAACAGGGTAATTTTAATAATAGATTTAAAAGAAGAATAATGGATTCATATTTTCATAATCTTGGATCTGGTATACTGTTCTGTTTTCAAGTCGTAAGCGTCTCTAATATATATTGTATCTCCAATTTTAAGATCTGAAAATTTTATTTGCTTCTCTTGCCCGTCTACAAGCTCAACAATCTGCAAAATCCCTGCTTCGCGCTCCTGATATATAAATGTTGTAGGTTTATTGTCACTTTCGGCCGTTAATTCCAATTTATATTGATAATCGACTTGATATTTATTGTCTCCCCACATTTGTTTGCTGGCATTTACATCAATAGAAACTATCTTTCCTTCATACTCATGGGTTAAAGAGCTGGCTTTGGTAATATTTCGTTTCGCAACGATAGGTACAGCTAATAAGATAGAAAGTGTATCATAAGAAATATTATTTCTAAAAACTGCTTCCAATAAGGGCATCATTT
>LBTJ01000070.1 GCA_000990445.1 Candidatus Roizmanbacteria bacterium GW2011_GWA2_37_7 | reverse complement strand
CTAATTCGCCGCTCTTGAATATTTCCTTAAGATGATAATTTATGGTGTGTACTTCTACTCCAAATAGCTCTGCTATCTTTTTTTGAGTCAACCACATTGTTTCATCCTGCAAAAACACTTCCAGTTTGACATCGCCATTGGGTGTTGTGTAAAGAATGATTTCCGATTGCTTAATTGCCGATTGTTTAACCATATTATGTTTGTATACAGTTCCAGAAACAACGAGGACAATCAAAAAGTAATTCTAGTTTCGACCTTAATAATTTAATCATTTTTTTTAAAAGATAAGTCCATATTGATTAGCTCGCTTTACATTATATCTTGGCATGATTGTACCACGTTGAAATGATCTTCTAATTCGGATAATGACACTTCTTATACTTCTTGCCACTTCCACACCAGCATGGTTCATTTCTTCCAGGTTTTCGAACCGGTGCTCTAAAGACTTTATTGTCCATGACTGCAGGCGCAACGGGTGATTGTTGAAGTTGCTTTGTTTGAGCTTGTTTATGTTTGTTTGAAAATGGGTCAACAGCAGATGCAGCGTGAAAATGAAAATGTGGTCTTTCTGTGGTTGTGCCGTCTTTTGTTTCGGCGATGTGCTCTTTTTCCTGTATCTGGACTCTCATGATACGGCGAATTGATTCATAGTTGATATCAGAGAGCAATTTTTCAAACATCTTAAACGCTTCATTTTTGTACTCGACCAAAGGGTCAAGCTGAGCATATCCCCGAAGATTGATACCCTGACGAAGATCGTCAATCGCAGTCAGATGTTGTGTCCAAAACTGATCCATGGTTGATAAAAACATTGACCGGACAACTTGATTCCAGATCTCTTTCCCAACTTGCTTTTGTTTTGCCTCATACTGTGTATCAGCAGAATCAAGAAGATAATCTTCAAAAACTTGTTGGTTTGTTATTATTTTTTTTTGAAGCTCGTCATGATCTACCTCTAGTAAAAGCTCTATATCTTTCTCAAACTGTTGAATAAACATTTCGTCTTTCTCATTAAGAGCAAAAAACGCTGCAGTCATACCAATAATCTGCTCTTCAACTATCTTAAAAACTGTTTTCCGAAAAGCATCAGGATCTTTTTCAGGTTGAAGAAGAATTTTGCGTCTCAGTGAATATACAATATCACGCTGTCTATTTAAAACATCGTCATACTCAACAAGATTTTTTCGAATATCAAAGTTAAACCCTTCGACCTTTACTTGTGCCTGCTCTATCGCTTTTGAGACCATAGCATGCGAAAGTGGTTGATCTTCGGGAAACTTCAGCATTGTCATCATATTTGAGATTTGTTCGCCACCAAAAATCCTCATAACGTCATCCTCAAGAGAAACATAGAATCGTGTTTCCCCAGGATCGCCTTGTCTTCCTGATCTTCCTCGAAGCTGATTATCAATACGTCTGGACTCATGACGCTCAGTACCAATCACATACAATCCTCCCAGGCTGACAACTTCATCATGTTCTTTTTGCCACTGTTTTTTTGCTTTCTCCTGTTCGTGTTTTGATAACCGCTCAAGTTGGAGATCTCCTCCAAGAACAATGTCTACTCCGCGTCCTGCCATATTCGTGGCAACAGTCACGCCATGCTTTTTCCCTGCTTGTTTGATGATTTGTGCTTCACGCTCATGATTTTTTGCATTCAGAAGCTCATGTGGGATTCCCTTTTGATTGAGAAGGTGTGAAAGATGTTCGTTTTTTTCAATAGATGTTGTACCGACTAAAACAGGTCTGCCTTTTTTATACTGCTCTGCTATATCTTCCACCACTGCTTTAAACTTCCCTGCCGTTGTTTTATAAATCATATCAGAGTTATCCTTTCGAGCATTTTTTCGGTGAGTCGGAATGACCAATACATCTACTCCATAAATTTTGTTAAACTCCTGCGCTTCAGTAGCCGCTGTTCCAGTCATTCCAGCAAGTTTTTTGTACATTCTGAAATAATTTTGAAGAGATACTGTAGCAAGGGTTTTCGATTCTCTCTTTATTGCCACTTTTTCTTTTGCTTCAATCGCCTGATGCAATCCTTCTGAAAATCGCCGTCCTTCAAGAAGTCGTCCAGTAAACTCATCCACAATCACTACCTCATCTCCACGAAGAATATAATCTTTATCAAGCTGAAAAAGCGTAATTGCTTTCAACGCTGCTTCAATATGGAAAATCGAATCAAAATCATTTTCATAGATATTTTCAACACCGAGTATTTTTTCAATTTTTACTATTCCTTCCTCGGTTACATGTGCTGTTCTGAGTTTTTCATCAATGACATAATCGGTTTTATCATTCAATTGCTTGACAATTTTTGCATAGTCATAGTACTTTGAGGTATCTTGTTCAAATGGAGCGGATATTATATGCGGTGTCCGTGCTTCATCAATCAATACTGAATCTGCCTCATCAACAATTGCAAAATGAAACCCTCTCTGTACTAGTTGTTGCGGAGATTGGGCCATATTGTCGCGAAGATAATCAAACCCAAACTCAGAGTTGATTCCATATGTGATATCTGCTTCGTATGCCTGCTTACGCGATGCTTGTTTGAGGCGCGCAAGTCGAGGATCATGCGCATCAGGATCTGTGTACTCCGGATCATACATTAAGGACTGTCCTGATATGATTGCCGATGTTGATAACCCCAAAAAATGAAATATTTGTCCCATCCATCCTGCATCACGGCGTGCGAGATAATCATTGACCGTAACAAGATGTACGCCATTTCCCGTAAGCGCGTTGAGGTACAGCGAAGCAGTTGCGGTAAGTGTTTTACCTTCGCCGGTTTTTTGTTCAACAATTTTTCCCTCATGCATCGCAACAGCTGCCACCATCTGAACATCAAAGTGCCTTTGGGCTAGTGTACGATGCGCTGCCTCGCGTACTAGTGCAAAACTCCATGAAAGAATATCGTCAAGAGGTGTTCCAGATGAAACCTGCTTTTTTAAAACCTTGGTCTCTGTCTGAAACTCTACATCTTTCAGTTTCAACACTTTTGGTTCAAGTTCATTTATTTGGTCAACAATTTTCTGAATTCTATTGAGTTCCTTTTGATTGTAGTCAAAGAAATCTCTGATAAAAGATAACATGTCATTATTCTAAACGATTAATCATGGAAATAAAGATGAACAGGTGAAACCAAAACGAAACATAAATACAATCCTTCATTGTGCAGCTACTGCAGAAAATACTCGTTTGGAATGATCAAAAATTTGATCGCTGTAAAACGGGTTTGGTCTGGTTTTTCAGGATCTCCTTCAACCACAACATGGATTGCGTCCCCTTCTTTGATCTTTGAAAATCCAATTGAGTCTGTTTCTAATGTTTTGATATCAAGCAGATTTTGATCGGTACGTTTCTCAATATCAAGGACATAATTTGATTTATCGACTGTTACGATTTTTATTGTGAAATCATCTTTATTTACTTCAGTAATTTTCCCCGACATGACGAGGTACTGCGTGTCTTTATATACTGCATTTGCAGTAACTGTTTCGCCTATCTCAGGTCCAGTTATAAATATATATTCGCCTTTGGAAATATCATCGAGCGTTATCTCTTTTATCTTTGATCCAACAACCTCATAAAAAGAGGTCAGTGTATCGTCAACCTCGACTTCAACCTTCTCAGAATCTGAATTAAGAATTGATATTGCGCCATCTGTCATTTCCTGCACAACTCCTGACACGGCTTGTTTCTTTTGATCTTTTAACTCTTCTACTTTTTCCGCTACCTTGTCTTTCAGTTCCTGCACCCCTTGATCAACAGTTTCGGAGATAGATTCTGTCGGAGACTGAGAGTATGCTGGAAACTGTATAAAAACAAAAATAAACGCAGCTACAGTTATTGGTACCAAATATTTTTTCATTCTGCTGGAATATAATAAATTCGTAATGTTTGCTCTTGAGGAGTGCTTGTATCTGCGTATACACTCACTTGAATAACATTTTCCCCAACAGCAAGCGGAACCTCAATAGTAAAATTTTCTTTTTCATTTTTTTCAATAATTTCTGCTGCTGCTGACTGGATGGCAATCAGGCTATTTGCCTTTACTTTCCCAACAACTTCGATAGTATTTTTTGCGATAATTGTATGATCATTTGGTGATGTAATAACAAGATTATTGCTTTGTTTTCCCACTTGATCTTCCTCAGAAACAACCTTTTTTTGATCATTTTCACGAGTGATGGGAATAACCTTGGTTTCTTCGGCTTTGTTTGTTTGGAAAAGAACGCCAACACCGACCAATACACCAAGCCGAAATTAGTTTATTAACTTAACTAAATAAAATTATTCAAAAAAAATTGACTCGAATATCTTTATTATATACCAAATCCGACAAAACGTTTGGAATAATCTCAAGTAACTCTGTTGTGTTGTACCACTGTCCCTTTGTTTGAAAAATAAGTTCTGCTGCTCGCTTTTCAAGAAACGATGCAACAACCGATGATGTGACCGGATCGTTTTTTGCGTACAACGCAACGACCAATCCTGCAAGAACATCGCCGGTGCCTCCTTTGGTCAAGCCCTGATTTCCCCCTTGTACACGAACAACCTGTTCTCCATCTGAGATGATATCGTCAATTGCCTTCAAGAGTACTACGCAATTATATGATTTTGCGGCTTTTTTAACGCACTTTTCCTTTTCCTTGATCTCAAGTTGATCAACCGAAACTCCAAACAAACGCTCAAACTCAAGTTGGTGAGGAGTGAGAATCGCTGGTTGCGCAAGCATCAGCAACCATTCTTTATCAATCATCTGCAGTGCTCCTGCATCAATAACAAACCGTTTGTTTGAATATGTTTGAAACAAGTAATACGCTAATGCACGCGCATACTCGGCTTCATCTGCTAATTGGATAATGTCTTGAAAACTTTGAACTTGTAACTTGAAACTTTTATTTTTATTTCTCACCATCCCAGGCCCAATAAGTATCGCATCATCCTCCGCAACATACGTTGGAATATCAGATTTATGGACGACCATACCATTTCGAAACTCTTTTTTTAATGATGTAATAATCTCATTATTTTCCGCTGTTGAAGAAAAATGAACCATATCAACAAAATGTGAAGCAATTTCCGCAGCCCAGATCGGTGAAGAGTGAAATAACTTTGATCCACCAATAACAAGTACTTTTCCGTTTTGTCCTTTATGGGAATTTTTTGGCGGAATATATAATTTTGCAAGAAACGGACGAATTGAGTTTTTATCAGTAGAATGAATGATCACTTTGAACTTTTCTCTTTTAACTTTTAACTTTACGCTATATAATTATACCCTATGCCGCTGACACATCGAGAACTCCGAGCGTTATTTGCTTCGTTTATGAAAAAACACGGACATGTTGAAGTGCCGCCGATCTCGCTTGTGCCACAAAATGATCCAACTACATTGTTTACCGGTTCCGGAATGCAGCAGTTTGTCCCATACTTGCTTGGTCAACAGCATCCTCAAGGTACTCGGCTTTTTAATATTCAGCCGTGTTTTAGATCTCAGGATATTGAAGAAGTTGGTGATAACAGGCACGATACATTGTTTGAAATGATGGGGAACTGGTCTTTTGGCGACTATTTCAAAAAAGAACAGTTAAAGAATTTTTTTATGTTTCTCACTGATAAGCATGAGGGATTGGGCCTTCAAGCAAATAAGCTGTATGCGACGGTTTTTGAAGGAAATGATCAAGCACCGCAAGATACCGAGAGTA
>LBTJ01000069.1 GCA_000990445.1 Candidatus Roizmanbacteria bacterium GW2011_GWA2_37_7 | reverse complement strand
TTCAGCCTCTTTTGACTGAACAGTACTCAACGTTAGATTACTTTTGTGAATGATTTCTGCTTTTTCAGTCGCAATTTTGAAAATTGTTTTTCCAAGAAACTCCTGATGATCAAATCCAATTTTTGTCAAAACACATAGTTTGTCACTGGCTGTCGCTGTGTTTGAAGCATCGAATCGACCACCCATACCGGTTTCCACAATTGCATAATCGACTTTTTCCCTACAAAATGAAAAATACGCATGCGCCATGGCAATTTCAAAAAATGTTGGCTTACCATACTGAGAATTGCTGATTTCCAAAATCGAAGGCACGATTTCTTCAAGATAGTGAATATATGTATTCTCAGATACATTCATGCAGTTTATTTGTGTCCTCTCTCTAAAATCTAGAATATGCGGCGATACGGTAAGCCCTGTTTTAAATCCATGTCCGGTCAATATCTGGGCAATGATCTGAGCTGTCGATCCTTTTCCGGATGTTCCGGCCACATGTATAACGCTCATCTTATTTTGTGGATTGTCCAAAAGATCCATGAGAGCACAGGCTCTTGCAAATTTCTGCTTCGCGGTTAAGGAATCATCGCTTGGCGGTATATATCGAAGCAGATATTTTTCTGCCTCTTTCAAAATGTCAAACTTCATAGTGTCCAAATTTTACATCAACTGAGTATGTTTTCAATTGCTTTTAAAAATGAACCATGGTACTCTATGAATGTAAAAAAAATGGACAATCAGATTACAGATCTTATTCAAAAAGAAGCACAAAGACAGGCAGAAACATTGATGATGATTCCTTCAGAAAATTACGCACCCAAAGAAGTCCGTGAGGCCGTAGGATCGATTCTTATGAATAAATATTCAGAAGGGTATGCGCATGAACGATACTATCAAGGAAATAAAATTATTGACCAGATAGAGACAATTGCGATTGAACGCGCAAAAAAACTTTTTAATGTTCCGTACGCAAACGTACAGCCGCTTTCCGGATCTCCGGCAAATACAGCAATCTACTTTGCTCTTCTTGAACTGGGAGATAAACTCATGGGACTGAAACTTCGTCCTGGAGGACATCTCACACACGGACATCCAAAAGTGACTTTGTCCGGAAAATACTTCACATCTGTACAGTACGATGTGAATGAAAAGGGAATAATCGACATGGATGAAGTTGAAAAGCTGGCAAAAAAAGAAAAGCCCAAACTCATTGTCGTTGGGACTACAGCCTACCCTCATGAGTTTGACTGGAAACGATGGAGAAAAATTGCTGACTCTGTTGGGTCATATCTTCTCGCAGATATTTCACACATCGCAGGTCTGGTTGCAAGTGGTGCACATTCAACACCAGTTCCTTATGTTGATATTGTCATGTTTACAACACACAAGACGCTTCGTGGTCCACGTGGCGCAGTTATCTTAGTCACCAAACAAGGCCTTGCAAAAGACTCTGATATGGCAAAGAAAATCGACAAAGCAATCATACCAGGAACACAAGGAGGTCCACATAATAATACAACTGCTGCTATTGCCATGGCCTTAAAAACAGCAGGGACAGCCAAGTTTCGTAAATATTCTCAACAAATCGTAAAAAATGCAAAAGTATTATCAAAAGAACTTATGCAACATGGACTTACGCTCACAACAGGAGGAACAGATAATCATTTGATGGTTATAGATCTCAGGTCAGTGAATGTAATCGGCAATATATATGCTGAAGCGCTTGAAGCCGCAGGAATTGTGGTCAACAGAAACTCAGTTCCTCATGATGAAAATCCTCCGTATTATCCTTCTGGAGTTCGACTTGGAACTCCTGGAGTCACAACTCGTGGCATGAAAGAGCGGGAAATGAAAAAAATTGCATTCTGGTACAAAGAGGTGTTGGACGAGGTAAAACAATATCAATGGCCAACAAACAAAGAGGAAAGAAGAGATCAGTTAAAAAGTTTTCGAAAAGCTTTGCCCAAAATAAAACGCATCAGGCAAATTGCAAAAGAAGTCAAAAATCTTTGTAAAAAATATCCGATCCCAGACTGACCAACTTAAGTGACTGTCAACCAATACCGACAACTGACTTCCAAGCTGTATAATAAATAAGATGCATATAATGACAAAGTTTTTAATCGGTGCAAATATTCTCATAGCTACGACATTTGCATGGCGATTTCAATTCCTTCCAAAACAAATACCTCTTTTTTACTCCAAACCATGGGGAGAGCCACAGATTGCAGATGTCTGGTACATTCTTCTTCTTCCTATTTTTATGAATCTCATGTTTTTTGTCAATAATCAAATTTCAAATCGATTTTTCTCGACTCAAACAGTGATTCGAAATATTTTTGCTTTTTCAAACGGGATCTTGATTGTGGGTTTTATGGGTGTATTTTTCAAAATATTATTTTTAGTGACGTAAAATTGCTATGCTCATTACAGGTCTGCTCATACTTATAGTTTCAACAATTGTTTCATACCTCACAACGCCAATTGCCATTCGTATTGCAAACAAATACCAGCTTGTCACAGACGTCAAATATCGAAATCACCCAGCTCACACGCACACTGGCATCATTCCTCGGGGTGGCGGCATCCCGATCTTTATTACTCTTCTCGTGTCTTCACTTATTTTTTTGAAAATGGAAAAAATCGTCATCGGCATACTGATTGCAAATGCATTGCTTTTGCTCACCGGCCTTTCTGATGATAAACATGATGTATCACCGTACAAACGTTTTTTCATAAATCTTGGCATTTCAGTTTTCCTCGTCATGTTTGGATTGGGAATTCCGTTTATCTCAAATCCATTTGGTGGCGTGCTACGTCTTGACCTATGGAAAATTACATTTGAGTTTTTTGGGAAACACAGCATTTTAATTTTGGCCGATGTGCTTGCGGTGATCTGGCTTACTTGGACCATGAATATGGTGAACTGGAGTAAAGGTGTTGATGGCCAACTTCCAGGATTTGTTGCTATCACGGCTCTTTTTTTGGGACTTCTTTCTCAACGATTTATCGCGCACGACATCAGCGCGCAAACCGTGATGTATCTGTCATTTATTGTTTCAGGAGCATATCTTGGATTTTTGCCGTTTAATTTCTATCCTCAGCGCATCATGCCAGGATACGGTGGCGGAGCTATGGCTGGATTTCTGTTGGGAATTTTGTCAATCTTGTCATTTGGGAAAGTTGGTACTGTAATTCTGATTCTTTCGATTCCAACAATGGATGCAGTTTATACCATCATTCGACGTATTCATAAACACAGATCCCCGTTTCGTGCAGACTGGGGACATTTTCATCATCGTTTGATTGAGATCGGATGGGGCAAACGACGAATTGCAGTTTTTTACTGGCTGATATCATTTATTTTGGGTGTTGCCAGTTTATTTTTAGGAGGTATTGAAAAATTCTTTGCATTTATCACCATTGCAGTTGTTCTTTTTATTTTTATCCTGGTGATTGAGCGCATAAAACAGATTGGAGTATAATATCTCATGTCCAACATCGTTATTGGAATAAGCTCAGGAATCGCTGCCTTCAAAATACTTGATCTTATCAGACTACTGAAAAAAGATGGTCATAGTCTACATGTCATGATGACCGAAAAAGCGCAAAACATAGTTTCGCCGAAAAGAATCGAAGAGATGACCGGCTATCCTGTGTTCATAAATCTATTTGAAGATAATTTTTCATATGAACAAATCCTCAAGGGAAAAAAAATTGATCATATTGAGATCGCCAAAAAAGCAGATATTTTTATCATTGCACCAGCAACTGCAAACACGATTGCCAGATGTGCTTGCGGCATTGCAGATGATTTTATCACGACTTCAATATTGGCAACCATATCGCCTGTCCTTATTTGTCCCTCAATGAATGACAAGATGTGGTATCATCCCGCAACACAACACAATCTCAAAACCCTTGAGTCTTATGGATATGAAATCATGACACCGGCATCGGGATCTCTTGCATGCGGGACTGATGGGATTGGCAGGTTACCGGATGTGAAGGTGATCAAAAAATACATTGAGTCAATTCTTTCAAGAAAAAAACTTCTTGAAGGAAAAAGGGTATTGGTGACAGGGGGCGGTACCATAGAGCCGATCGATGATGTCCGCGTCATCACAAACAGAAGTTCTGGGAAAATGGGAAAAGCTTTGGCTGAAATGGCATATCGATATGGTGCTGATGTGACCTTCATTCATTCCAAAAACACCCCAAACCCTCCGAATCGGAGGGTAAACACCCCCATATCCTATCTTTATATCAAACAGTTTTCTTTTTCCACTTCTGACGAGCTGAAAATCTTCATCTTGAGCCAACAGGAAAAATCATCAACAGTATCAAAAAGATAAATAATAATATACTGCTTGTCGGATTTAAGGCTATATATGGTTCACAAGAAAAGCAAATTATATCTGAGGCACAAAAACTTTTTACTGACGCAAACACAGATTATGTGATTGTCAACGATATCAGCCGTCCAGATATCGGATTTGAAAGTTCAGAAAATGAAGTATATATTGTTTCAAAAGAAAGACAAGTGAAGAAAATTATAAAAGCATCAAAAATGAAAATTGCAGAAGAAATAATTCTAAAAATATTTCAATAATTTTGAAATTTAATATTTTTTACAAGCATCATATTTCTTTTATACATTAATCCTTTCTCTTTCAACTCTTCTTCTTTTTTTTTGGGTATTCGTTTGAAGCCTACTTTTTCATGAGCTTTGACAGAGGCAATATTGGCTATCGCAACTTCAGAATATATTTTATCAAATGTATGCTTTTTGGCTAATAATGTAAGAGCTTTCCCAAAAACTCCTTGACCTCGAAAGTCTTGATGTATCCCGATTTTGAGTCCAATATTTCCATCTTTTTCTGTCTGGAAACCGATGACACCAGCCTTTTTCTTATTAGCAGTAATTGTGTAATACGTCCCTTCACCTTCTTTGAGATGAATTTTTTTGTAGTCCTTGATTGTTTCGATAAACCTATTGTCAAAAGCGACAAGATTTATGCTTGATATATTCATTCATGCATATTATACGATAAATGACTTCTGCCTGCCTGCCAAAGTCTTAACAACGACAGGTCAAAACGAGTTCAATAAATATTACTATTAACTTAATTTGAAATCGTTGGCCCGCCTGCCTCGCGTTGCGAAGCATTGCGGGCAGGGACGATCCAGTCTATACTAACCTTATATGTTTTATAAAACATATTGTGTTTATATTCTGTCTTCTCAAAGAAACGGGAGCTTATATGTTGGAATAACTAATAATGTAGTAAAGCGAGTCTGGGAACACAAAAACAAAAAAGTAGACGGATTTACCAAAAGATATGAAATCCACCATTTGGTTTACTTTGAACAACATAACAATCCTGAATCAGCAATAACGCGAGAAAAACAAATAAAGAAATGGAATAGATTATGGAAATTAAGATTAATTGAAGAAAAGAATCCTCAGTGGAGAGATTTATACCAAGATATTGTATAGAAGGAATATTTAGTCTGGATTCCCTCCTTCCCTCCAGAGGCGGGCAGGCGAGGGAATGACACAAAATAAATACAAGTAATTTAACAAACCGCACTAATTGGGAAACTCAGGAGAACTAATAAATCTGCAAACAACCCAAGGCTTTGTCTTTTTCAAATGAAATAATATCCTGATTGTGTTGTTTCAATAGTCGCTTGATGTTTTGAGTAGAAATATTTCCAGTTCGAAGCCACACTACTTTAGGCGGATACCCATAAACAAGGCTTCTTTCGTTGAAATCTGAATCTTGAGTCACAATGGTAAAATCATTATTTCGGGCAAATGTCCAAATCTTTTCATCAGAAGCACTATGCAAACCAAGGATATAAACATGGCTTGATCCCGGGAATATACCCTCAAATTCTTTAACCAGCTTGCGAGAGATGTTCTGATCCAATAGTAGTTTCATCGTTCGTGATGACCAGAAAATGTTCTCTTTCCGAGGCATAAGACAATACTGCCTTAATATCTTGCTTTGTTAACTCAGGAAAGTCGTCTAAGATCTTCTTTTCACTCATGCCCGACGCGAGCATTTTTAAAATATCATAAACAGTGATGCGCATTCCACGGATGGTGGGCTGCCCGCCACGTTTTTGACACACATTGTCATTCCCGCGAAGGCGGGAATCCAGTCTCCAGACTATTTCAACAATCTGGATCCCCGATCAGGTCGGGGATGACACAAATAATAATTGATATATGTGATACAGTTTTGTCAAGAAGTGTGAACTCTTACTCGACTAACGTTAAAAAAATTATTTACAATTTCCTTTTGATACTATTGCATACACACCCAAAAATGAACCGGCGGCGACTCTAGAAAATAAACCCGTTTTTTTATTGGTGATGCTCCACCCTCGCCAAATAATACTTTTGGTTCATCACTATTTAGATAATAAATCATTTTCCAACATTATTGCTTTGGGAAACAATACGTTGTTCTCCAGATGAATATGTCTATGCAGATCATTTTCAAATTCATAAAGCAAAGAAAAAGTAACTCGATACGTATTACAAGCACCGTCCGGTAGAGTAAGATCATTTGTTACTTCCCTAATCTCTTTGAAACTATTGCCGGCTGATTCATGTTCCATTTCCATCATATTGATGGGATTTTTTATTGTTCCGAAGAAAGGCGGTGCAAGTTGAGTGTTATTCTTCCTTGCTTCCACCATTTCTCTGATGTAGGGAAATAATACATTTTCCTATTTCTGCATATGACTCAACAACTCTTCTTTT
>LBTJ01000068.1 GCA_000990445.1 Candidatus Roizmanbacteria bacterium GW2011_GWA2_37_7 | reverse complement strand
TTGACAGCCTGATCAATACTGCATTATTTTTTACCAATACTTCACAGCCAGACAACGACGATGTAAGTTCAAAACAAAAAGATGCATTTTATGGATCAATCGAACTTGATACGCCAAATATTGCAACCACTGCTGCAACAATTGTGGTTTCGGGTCAGTCAACAGGATTTGATCAAGTAGAGTTTTATCTAAACAATGTCAAAGCTCACATGACCGAACTTGATGGTGAAACATTATTTTCAGAAGAGATCGGAAAACTTATCCCGGGCGAAAACAAAATATATGCTGTTGGAAAAACCAGCAAAAAAAGCAGCTCAAAGAAAACAGACGTATTTACCGTGTTGTACAAAAGCGATGCACCTATACTAAAAATTGAACGTCCAGAGAATAACACGACTGTCTCAAAGCAAGAAATTGAAATTGTTGGCTCTACTGATCGCGACACAACAGTGCATCTCAATAATATGCCAATTGTTGTTGATCTGAAAGGAGAGTTTGTTACAACACTTCGCCTAAAAGAAGGAGATAATACCTTAAACTTTCAAGCAACTGATATTGCCGGAAACACGACTGAAACAATGATTCAAGTTCGATATGCTCGTGATGACTGAATATCTGCGATAAAAAGAACGCAAAGAAAAAAAATAATAAATGGATGCAAGAATACATTATCAAACAATGAAAGAATGCTCAAAAATCCGATGCATATCAGCGTAAATTGATTTCGCCGCGCAAAAAATAAAATAAGATATACAAATAGCGATAAACCAACAACTCCGCCTGTGGCAAGCACATTCAAAAAACTTGAATGAAACGAAGCAATACCGTGTGAAGGATTATAATCTTCGACAAATACTTCGTCAATATACTTCTCCTTTTCAAATCGTATGTGATTGTAACCTATTCCAAATATTGGATTTTTACGCCAAATTTCGATACCTTTGGAATAATCTGTAATACGCGCGGTTATTGATGTTGTCCTCAACAAGTTAATACTTTCTGTATGGGCTTTTGGAATAAGAAGTACAAGAACAACAATTGTTACTACTGATAAAACAGTTCCCAAGTACTTTTTTTGCACGAGCCCATATAAAACCATAACGCCAAAAAGTGCAAGGATTGCGCCTCGTGAGTAAGTCAGTATAATAAGAATACCTGTCAAGAGTAACACACTCAAAGCACGTTTCTGGATTTTTTTCTGAAACAATTGTTCAGCAAGAAACCAGCCTGAAAGAAAAAAAATTCCTGCAGCAATTGGTGGATCAAGAAAAACGCCAACAACTCGAAATACATGCGGATCCCATCCAAGATATGCAATATTTCCAATATTTGGATATAAAATATACTGTAAAAATGAGCTCAAGAAAAACCAAATAATGGTTATTGTTATGGGAAAAAATAATTTTAGATTCGTCAATTTCACATAATACACAAAGTACCCAAAAAAAACTCCGTATGCAATGAGCCTAAAAGCATAGAGAAAAGCTATGATGTTTTCATACTGCGTATATGACATGTATGAGATAAATAGAGTTACTTCCATCCAAACAAAAAAAAGTATTATTGGATGCTTTATGGAATAATTTTTCAATGGAGCTGTTTTGTATTGAATCATTAATACAATCGTCATGATTGCCATACCCAGCTCATACGCATAGAAGTAAATAGGCTGATCAGGAAGATGTATCCTCCCAAGTTGACCAAATCCGTACAATGCGAGTGTGCAGTAGAATAGTAATTTGACAAAACGGATCATGATTTCATCATATACAATTTCGCGCGGACAAGAAATGAATGAAAGCTCATAAGGAACGAATATACAAATCCAGATGGTCCATCAAGAAATCCTAAACATACTCCGTAGGTATAAACGAACTTCAAAAAGGGCATAAACAGTATTTCCAAAATAGTTGATGAACTACCGTAAACATGAAGCTCTTTGGCCCGTAAAGAACTATATATATTTATTTTATCAACAAATTCATGCAGAGTTACATGAGGGTAATGATCAATAAAACCACTCAAATGACCAGCCTTTTTTGAAGTTTTATAAACTTCATGCACAGCTCCGCTCCACTGTCCTGTCCCCCTACGTATAAATCTGATAAATCCTTTTGAATAAGCGCTCTGTATCTCACCATATCGAAGGACTCTCCCCCACCAGTGATCACGTCGTTTAAGGTAATATATAACATATTTTGGATTTTGTATTTCTTTTATGATTGATGATTGCAGCTCAGTCGAAAGAATTTCATCTGCATCAACAAACAATATCCAGTTGTTCTGAGCCTCCTCTATTCCTCGTGTTCTAAGTTTTGAAAAATCCTGAATATCCGACATATCTATGACACGCGCGCTCAGATGTTGAGCAATATCTGTGGTTTTGTCACTTGAGCCGTTATCAATAACGATAATCTCATCAGTAAATGAAACAGACTGTATACAAGCAGCTATATGTTTTTCTTCGTTTTTTGCAATAATTACAGTAGAGATCATTGAAGCTAAAAATAGTGGTGTAATGTGGACCCGAGAGGTCTCGAACCTCTGGCCTTTCGGATGTGAACCGAACGCTCTACCGCTGAGCTACGGGTCCATAAACGACGAATACAGGTGTGAAACGATTGTTCTGCCAACTCCATTATTATAACATTCATTGGAAGTGTTGTTTTTATACTCAATGTTCTTTACAATAAACAGAATGAGTATTGTTAAGTCAATTATTGGCTTTGTAATGGAAATTATGGAAACCGTGGTGTTTGTAGGATCGCTATTTATTGTCGTGTATCTTTTTATTCTTCAGCCAAACCAGATCAAAGGAGCATCTATGGAGCCAACGTTTTACAATGGTAACTATATTTTTACCAGTAAAGTCACGTATAAAATCCGTACACCGAAACGTGGAGATATCGTAGTCTTCTATTCACCTAAAAACCATGACATTGAGTTTATTAAGCGAATTATTGGTATACCTGGTGATACAATACTTATTGAAAACAATGAAATATATGTGAATGGAAATATCTTAAATGAGCAATATATTTCTGCAAAAACAACACTAATCCCTGGAAACTTCGCTCAAGAAGGAGTCCCTATTGAAGTACTTGAGAATCATTATTTTGTTATGGGTGACAATAGACCTCGATCATCTGATTCTCGTGAGTTTGGAACAATTCCCACAGATTCTATAGTCGGCCAAGTATTTTATCGATACTTTCCAACAGATAAAATTGGACTAATAACCAACCCATATATTGCGAACTAAAGATATCAGTCAAGAACACGTTTTTCAATAACCAGTTTTCCTCGAACGCGGGATTGATAGATTTTCACTCGTGCTTCATGTTTGTCCTGAAGTTTTTGCGCTTTTTGATTCAATTCATTTGGTGAAATCAGATGATCATCAGTCTCAACATCAAACTTAAGTTGCCGGATAAGTGTTTCAGTTTGTGGTACCGTAAAATTGTTTTTCAAAACTTCCTCATATGCTTCAATCATCTGTGCTTCAGTTTGCAAACGAGATAATATCATCAAATGTGTTGCCGAAATTTGCCCTGAATAATACCCGTCTACGGCAAGTTGTGGAATTCGAAGAAGTCGTACCATATGTGACACATAAGATGGATGCTTATCCAAAAACTCTGCAATCTTTTGAAGTGATATTTCTTTATCAATACGAAGTTGATGGATGAGGCGTGCTTTACGCAAAATATCCTGCTCCTTTTTCAGAAGATCAAAAAGTTCGTCTGTAGATTTGTTTTCCATGAAGACTTATACTACTTTTACGTACTGTTTTCCTTGTTTTTGATAAAATTCTACCAAACCGTTTATCTTTGCATGAAGTGTGTGATCTTTACCCGCATACACATTGACTCCTGGCATTACTTTTGTGCCGCGCTGACGAACAAGAATATTGCCAGCTTTCGCAGTTTGGCCACCATACAGTTTGATACCAAGGCGTTTTGAAATTGAGTCACGATTTCCTTTTACTGCTCTTTGTGCTTTTGTATGGGCCATAAATAAAAATTATTCAAATTCTAAATTATAAATTTCAAAAAATTAAATGTTAGTTATTTGAATCTTGGTAAGCTGTGGGCGAAAACCCATTACTTTTCTATAGCGAACCTTTGATTTATATTTTGCTACTCTTATTTTATCACCTTGGAGATTCTCAATTACTTTTGCTTTTCCTTGTGTTTCTTTTTTTGGAATTTCTATCTTTGATGAATGTTCATCAAAAAGCATAATTACTGGTACATCAATCTCCGTGCCTTTTTCTTTACCAATATTCTCAATAATAATGTCATCGCCTTTCTGAGTGATATACTGTTTTCCTTGTATTTGAATGACTGCGTGTGTGTTCATGAATGTATTATACAAAAATTACTGTTTGGCATTTGCGCATGAACAACTATTATACTGCAGCTCTTCGACAACTGCAAGAGTTTACGGTATTAAAGCAAGTCCGATCATAATAGTTATAAGTGACGATCCGCCATATGAAATAAATGGAAGCGTTATGCCAGCAACAGGAAGCAGTCCAAGATTCATACCGATATTGACGCCTGTCTGAACAATAAATACAGTAGAAAAACCAAGTAAATAAAAAAAACGGTACCGTTTATCTATATCATGAGTATATATATACTTTGACATGCGATAAAACAGGAGATAAAAAAATAGTCCATAGAGAATGATCACAAGCGCACCTCCTACAAACCCAAACTGTTCGACAAGTGATGAGTATGCAAAATCTGTATGATACTCTGGCAAAAAATTCAGGAGAGATTGTTTTCCCATGCCCAAACCTTTTCCTAAAAATGATCCCGATCCAATTGCAATTTTTGCTTGAACCATATTATATGAAGCGCCAGAAAGATATTCTATTGGGTTGATAAAGCTGACAATTCGATTTTTTTGATACTCCTTCATACTAAACCACAAAACAGGAAGTAAGATAACAATAGTTGCTACAAATCCCAAAATCTGCTTTTTCGGGACTGTCGAGTGTAGAACAGTGACAAAAAAAACCGCAAGAATAATAATTGCGCTACCAAAGTCAGGTTGTTGAAATATCAAAACAAAGGGAATAATAGTAAAAATCAAAGTTTTTAAAAATAACTTCGAGCTTTCAATCGGCATTTTTACTGTAGAAAATATTCGAGCCAAATAAACAATAAAAAATATCTTGAATATTTCTGATGTTTGCAGTTGAAAAAAATACAGGTCAATCCACCGTTTAGAACCTTTGATCTCTGTTGCGGAAAAGTGTGTAAAAACTAATAAAATGATAAAAATCCAGTAAAACACTGTTGCGTTTTGACGAAAAAAATGTCTTTGAACTTGAAGATACCGAATGACAATAAAAAAAACTGATCCTATTCCAAAGAACATGAGGTATGAAGGAACAAGATCTGACCGAATACCAATCAGATTCAGCACGCCAAATACATAGAGAAGCAATATCGGAATATAGTAGGAAATCGGCATATATAAAGTATGATTCTTCTAATCTCCCTTTTCAACATGCAGTTCAGAGCCGTATGTGATTTTTTGTGCTTGTACGTGGTTTTTGATGTTTTGTTCATGTGATTTATATTTTTCTGGGATAGTTATATTTATAGTGTCATTGATCGTGATGTTTAATTTTTTTCGTTGATTTTGAATAGCACGGATAAGATCACGAACCTCCCCTTCAAATCGAAGTTCATCAGTAATTTCAAGATCATATGACACCTGCAGAACGTCGTCTGTGCTTGATTGAAGATTAACTTCTTTTACATTCAGTTCATCTGCAATGAGCTTTTTATATTGTTTTCTATGTTCCTTATGATGCAGTGCGAATGGTTTTGGTATTTGTGCAGTCAGAGATGACAATGGTTGACGAACTTTTATCTGTTTTTCTTTTCGAACGCGATGGCCGGTTTCGACAATTGTTCGAATTGTTGTCATATCTATGACAAGCTTATCATCAACAATGATGTTGCTCATTTCAGGCCAGTTCTCAAGATGTACCGATGCAGAACCAGTAAGTGACGTATATATTTCTTCGCTCATAAACGGCAAAAACGGTGAGAGGATAATTGAAAGATTTTTGAGAATAAACTGTGTGGAACTATAAAATGATTTTTTATCATCTTTATCTTGTGCCGACGGCCCCACACGGTCTCGGGATCGTCGGATATACCAGAGTGAAAGATCCTGGGTAAATTCTTCTATTGCCTGAGCTGCTTGTTTCGGATCATATGCGCTCAGGCTAATTTTTGTAATTTCTTCTGTTTGCTTGAGTCGGGAGAGAATCCATTGGTCAAGAACAGGGAGATTTTGTATGATTGGCGCATCTGTGAGGTTTCGCATGGCATCAAAATCTGTATTCATGCGGTAAAATTTGAAAATATTCCACAGTAATAAATAAAATTGACGACGTACTTCAGAAGCTACAGTATATCCAAACAGTAAATTTTCGGCAGGATTTTGTCGGGCATACATCCACCGCATCACATCAACTCCGATCTCATCTGCTCCTTCATGAAACGCAATTGAGTTTCCACAGCTTTTGTGCATCGGCTTGCCGTCTTCACCAAGTAATGTAGCAAATCCTAAAACACGCTTATAGGGATTGGCATCTTCAAGAACTGTAGACATAGCAATCATTGCATAAAACCAGTTTTTAAACTGACCTGGGAATGACTCAGTGATAAAATCTGCCGGAAACCATTTTCTCCACTCTTGTTTATCTTTCAGGTATAGCGGAACGCCTTGATTTCCCTCCTTCATAGTCGAGTACGGGACAATCCCGGCATCAAGCCATGGACTTCCGACATCGCCAATTCTTTTGAGTTCTGAGGCGCATTTTGTGCATTTGATCAATATTTCATCTATATACGGTTTGTGAGGAGTATGACCTTCAAATGAATCCCATCCCTTCACAGCTTTTTCTTTCAGCTCTTCTTTTGAACCAATTACTTCAAACCTCATGCAGTTTGGACATTCATAAATCGGTAATGCAAGTCCCCAGTATCGATTCTTCTTTGATATAAGCCAGTCATGCATATTATTGAGCCAGTCAAGCTCCCGATCAAGTCCAAACTCGGGCATCCATGTAATCTTTTTTGCCACCTCGATCATCCGCTCCCGTAATGTTCTTTTATCCTGCTTGCCGCTTTGAAGCTTGAGCGAAGGACGATCCATCGCAATATACCACTCATCAGCCACTTTCCAGACAAGCTCTGCCTTACAGCGCCAGCATCCAGGATAACGGTGTTTATATCGTTCTATACGAAATACCCAGTTTTTGCCAAGTGCGTCTTTATCTTTAAGGTAATCTAAGATTATTTCAGGGTGTTTTTTTGCATTTTTTCCCGCAAGAAACCCCATGTGTGGGAGATAATCAGCATTGTCTGCGATAACCGGGATCATCGGAAGTCCGAGCTTTTTCCCCAGTCGAAAATCTTCTGTTCCCGCACTTACTGCAGTATGAACCAAGCCAGTACCTTCATCAGTTGTAATCGGCATAATCTGCGGGTCAGTCAATACAACAGTATGGAATGTCTTAAGATTTTTTACTTTTCCACAAGATTGTCAGCGACCCAATAAGTATTTTCGGTTGAACCTTTCACCAGGGAATAAGTAATTTCAGGATCTACTGCAACTGCAATATTCGCAGGCAAAGTCCAAGGGGTTGTTGTCCAAACGAGCAAATACTCATTGGTTTTCCCAATAATCGGCAGTTTAAAATATATTGATTCATGCACTACTTCTTTATAATCTTCAGTCAACATCTCATGTTGAGAGATGGCTGTTTCACAGCGAGGACACCATGGAACTGATTCATGCCCTTTATATATCCATCCATTTTCATGGCATACCTTCAGAAAATACCAAATCATGTAATTATTGTCTTCACTCATCGTAAAGTATGAGTGATCCCAGTCCATAAAATAGCCAAGGCGTTTGGATTGGTCAGTTTGGATCGTAGAGTATGTATGTACGCGATCTTTACAGAGCTGAACAAATTTTGCAATTGATGCAAATCTATCGCCGGGCACCAGATTTTCAATATCTTTTTTTGATCGAAGACCTAACTCCTTTTCAACCTCAACTTCAACCCATAACCCTTGACAATCAAAACCGTTTTGGAACCTTTGTTTATATCCGAGAAGGTTGTGAAATTTTTGCCAGAGATCTTTATATGTTCGTCCCCATGCATGGTGGACGCCCATGGGATTGTTTGCAGTTATTGGACCATCCTGGAATGAAAAGTGTCTATCTGACATATCATTCTTATGAAGATATTTTTGAATAATTCCTTTTTCATTCCATGTTTTGAGCCACTTGTGCTCCATGTCGACGAAAAATTGGGTGAATTGGTCTTTTTTTGGTTGTTGAGCCATAGAGATGAAGTTTATTGTATCACCAATGCACAAATAGAGCAATAAATTTTTGAAAGACCTTTGAGAAACGTCGGCTTAAGGGTCTTCAATGAAGATCCTTTTTGCATTTATGGGAGTAAACGAATTATAAAATTCGGTAGCGGGTACTTCTTCCCATGCCAATTCTCTCAATCTTTTTGAGATTTAAAAGTTTATCCAATACTTGATTAACTGTTGGTCGCGCTACTTTGGTTTTTTTAGTAATCTCACCTGGTGTTGCTTCTTTAACTGCTTGTAAATATTCCAAAACTGCCAGTTGCTTTCCTGACAAAGTTTTTTCCACATTATCAGCAGTCAGCAAATCAACAGCTTGTTTTGATTGATCGAAAATAATGTTTAAAAAAAAGGTTAACCATGGCATGATATCTGCTTTTTCAGATTTAAATGCTTGCCCTGAGTGTTTACCCTGAGTTCTATCAAAGGGAAATCGAAGGGTAATCTGTGTTTTTCTTAATGCAACATAAT
>LBTJ01000067.1 GCA_000990445.1 Candidatus Roizmanbacteria bacterium GW2011_GWA2_37_7 | reverse complement strand
ATCCATACATACCAAAAAGAACCGTGATCTTTTCTCGAGGAACTACGGTTATAAAATCATTAATCATTGTTTGGAAATCATAGTCATATTCCTGACCGTCTTCGCTGAAGCTTCGACGAGTCAACGGAAAATTTGGTCCCGGCTCTCCCCGACTTTTATGAAAGTCATACGCCATGATGTACATTTGGTCAACGTACTGAGTCAATTTTTGAATGTCATATGGTCGCGCTCGATACAACGTATCCCCATATATGGTCATAGCAAATGTCCGATCTGTGGCATGCACCTCTTTTGAAAAACGCTCAACAAACTCTGTTATTGAACTTTGAACATCGCCAAGTGGAATAACGCCAAGCTCAAGGTCAAGCACTACACCATCAAATCCATAATCTTCAATGAGTCCAACAGTCTGTCTGACGACTGTCGTTTGACGACTGACATCATCTAAGATCGCAAGATTACTATCAGTATCAAGCATCCGAATAGTCAATACGCGAGTCTGACGATTTGATGTATTTTGAATAAATGATTCGATATTCTTAAATCCTAAATCAGAAATCATCTTCCCATTCTCATCAGGAACAACACCAAAATAAATGAGCGTGTCGTAGTTCTCAACTTCAGCAGAAGACGCTGGAATATTCCAGTATGGGATAAACACTGTTGTTTCAACATTCTTGATCTGAGGAACCAAGTCTTTCGAATTTTGAATACGAAACTCCTTGTTTTCAGATTGAGAAGAGGAATAATCGGCATTGTTTGGAGCAGTCCTCTGTACTGCATATCCCAATACAACTCCACCTGCAAGAATCAATAACAGTACGATTTTTATATACATACTCAAATTATACGATTTATGCTGGATACTTGAAACTGAATACGATATACTATAAAAAATATGTCTATCAAACTTCCAAAAATATTTCTTGACTCAGGAAATCCTGATGACACAAAAAAAGTTAAAAGCCTGCTTGGTTTTTTGGATGGTCAAACCACAAACCCGAGTTTGGTTTTGAAAAATCCTGAGGCACAAAAATATCTTTCTGAAGGAAAAAAACTGACTCAGGATGAACTGTTGAATCTGTATAAACAGATTGTCACTGAGCTTGATACTCAGCTAAAACATGGGGGAAAAATATTTACATCAAGTTTCCCAGTATTCCTGAAGGAATAAAAGCCGCAAATACGTTTGTGAAAGATAGCGGTAGTGTCAATATGACCTTGGTATTCGATCAACAACAGGCCGCAGCGGTATATGCTGCAACAATGCCGACATTCAAACCCGCCTTTATTTCGCCATTCGTCGGTCGTTGGGACGATCGCGGACTCAAAGGTATTGATATCATCAAAAATATTGTCAAAATGTATAAAAGCTTTGATAGAAAACGAAATGAAAAAAAATCACATATTGAGGTACTTTCTGCATCTATCCGTCATCTCACGCATTTTTATGGATCGATTGTGTATGGCGCTGATATTCTCACCGTACCAATAAACATCATTGAGCAGTGGGTACATGAAGATCGTTTCATGCCTGATGAAAGCTATCGCCCAGATACAAAAGGCCTCCGATCAATTGTGTATAAAGAACTCCCTTATCATGACGATTATGCAATGTATCCGATTGAATATGAAAAAGGTTCACTACTTGATGAGGGGCTTGTGAAGTTTGCAAATGACTGGAACAGCCTGATTGAAAGGTAAGTTTTAATCACTTCTTTCAAAAAAAGATCGTAGTTTTTGTGAACAATCGGGGTAACAGGTAAATATATTTTCATTATCCGCACAGATCCCATCATTGCAATAATTTGTTTTTGTTTGGGGTTTCTCAAGACTAAAACTATTAACGTTCACTACCAGCACTTCTCTGCCTTCCTCATCGCTGAATCGGATCTTTGTAGCTTTTTCATAGTATGGAAGAACCATGTCAAATTCTCCGCGGTTTTCGGTTTTGGTAACCTGCTCTACCGCAGTTTCATCATCTGGTGAAAAGTTTTCTTCAATGGTCGTAATCACCGATGGAATTTTACCCTTATAGAGCGTACGTTCTCCATTCAATATTTCAATACGATAATAATCCTTGGGAAGCTCAGCAAGATAATCAGGAGCATAGCCTTCAATGACCTGAATGCTCCGGAAAGCCAATGACCGATCTTGACTTTGTACAAGTGCTAATTTATACGCGAGAGGGTATACTGGTATGTCGTTTTTTTTATCTGAAACTACCGATGTTTTCACAAGCAAAAATACAATACCCAAGCTGATAAAAAGGGCAGATGCAATAATTGCCCATTGTTTGAATTTTTTTTGCATTCTGTCGTTCATTGGTATCGTGAAAGAGCATTGATAATACTATATAAGGATGGACCGTTAAACTGATAGGTCTCAACAGTTCTTCCAGGAAAAAACATAGACCGATCCATCGGGCTTTGGGCCTGGGGACGATATGCATTTGGCACTCCACAACGGGGATAACATCCTGAGCCTTGATATAATGTTTTCATAAGCGGTGTGCAATCTATTTTACTGCAATCCCATGCTGGACAAGGAGCTTTATATTCGAGCGCATCTTTATTTGAACACTGATATGGTTCTTGCTCAGGACATGGATCATTTCGTGGATCTGCATCTGATGGTTCGGTTGTACAGTTTCCTAAGCCGAGTGTATTTGACAGATATTCGTCTGCCAAAAATCCGACATAATGCCCCCATTCATGTGCTGATACAATAAAATTTTGAGATTGAAAAGAGCCTGATCTTACAATTCCTCCAACGCCAAATTTTGATATGCCACTAATTTTGTCTGATGCGTCCTCAAGAATAAGAAAACGGTCTTTTGGGCATGTCGTGCTTTCCATAGCAATAAAATCTACCTCCTCTTTACTCAGAGGGTGGCCATCAATTTTTTGATGATTATAAACATACCAGTTTATTTTGTCCAAAATTTCTCTCCGATACTTAATAAGGTTTGTATTTTCAAATTCTGAAACTGCCCGGACTGCATGACTGAGAAACAGCTCAAAGTCTTGATAACCGCTTGCAATGATGAGAATATCCAGTTTATCGCTTGGCGATCCGTGTACGTTCAGTGGAATACACGCAAGCGTACGGTCAAGATTGCTCACGGGCGTAGGTGGCTGACTATCAGGAGGCGAAGGAGACTGCTGAGGCGGCTGCTGAGGCGACTGTTGAAAAGTAGTTGGAGTTGGTGTATTGGTCTCCCCCTCTATAACATCAAATAATGCACACACCTCTGTAAACCCTTCCCCTTGCGGACTGATTTGGTCTATGATACGAAAATTCACTCGTGCAAATGGGGTACTCGTCGCACCAACTGCATCTGTTGTAGCTACTCCGGAAACAACAATTCTTTTTTTATCACCGTTTGGATCGGCCTCTTTCCATGACACCTTTCCGATATTTGCAGCTTCGACTGAGACAAGTTCAAGCTTCAAACCCTCATATTCAACACCGACAACGAGCTCTTCTCCTTGTTTTTGATTGAGAGATGAAACCATGAATGCAAGTTCTCCACCTCTTCGGATCTCGTTCTGAGGTGTTATGGTTCCAATCATAAAGCTTGCCGCAGCAAATGTTTTTTGTGAAAAGCTGTAGAAAAACCATGCACCTATTATGATGGCTATAACGATGAAGATACTGAAGCGAACCGAGATAAATGTTGCACGTCTCTTTTTCCTGGACATATCTTCAGAATAGTATATCTCTCCCTGATTCGCAATGATGAGATGATAATTTTCCGAGTGCTTCAGGTCTGGGTGAAAGGGAAAGTTACCGTTCTTTCGCTTGCCACTTGAGGGGCTTACTCTTTTTATTCGCTTTTTTGGCCGATCTATTGCGTGAAGCATAAAGATAAACCAATTGTGCTGGTTATTAAATTTCGACAGTAAACTTTTTTATGTATAATAAAAATAAGGATTATGAATAACTGGAAGAAATTCTTCACTCAACCACCAACGAAATATATTCTGTGGTTTTTGATTATCGTATCGATGTATTGTTTGTTTCTTTCTATTTATCTTCTAAGAACACAGACGCCCCGACTACTCATCAAAGCCGATTCACAACCCGCAGCTCAAGCTGACGGGAAAGTTTACTACGTTTCGACAACCGGAAGCAACAACAACCCTGGCACCATGGCTGCTCCATGGAAAACGATTCAGTATGGAGTCGATCAGCTTGCTGCAGGTGACACTTTACTAGTCAGGGGCGGATTTTACGACGAATGCCGGATTGAACCACGCAATCATGGAGAAGAAGGGAAGTGGATTACGGTAAAAAACTATCCCGGGGAAACGCCGGTCCTGGATAAACAAAGAGCCTATTGTAAAAATGACTTTGGCGATGTAGCCTGCAATACTCAAAAAGGCTGCTTTGGTTTTTTTCACGGTGTCCCAGGATCGCCCAGCAGTCAGACCGATAAAGGCTCATATTATGAAATCAGCGGATTTAAAATCAGGAATTTCTGGTTTTCGGCTATCGCCTGCTGGAATACCCATCACGTCAAAGTGACTAATAATATCGTGGAATATGCCGGTTCTTCAGCGATTGCAGGTTTAAGACATGGATGTAATAACATGATTATTGAAAATAATATCGTTCGTTATACAGGACAGACACAGAATGGAATTCCAGGCCGCGGGTGGGGTAGCGGTATCAGTTTGAATTATCAATCTAATCCATTTCCCTGGGAGAATAATGGAAGATTCCATAATATTATCAGGAATAATATTGTTTATGGAAGTTATGACCCCGGAGAATATGCTGAACACTCAGAAGGAAGCGGTATAGTAACGGATTTAGGAGAAGCAATTCCACCCACATTAATCGAAAACAATCTAATCTTCAACAACGGAAGAAACTGTCTTTATACTTACCAAAATCATAATGTCTGGATAGTCGGAAATACCTGTTTCAAAAACTGCCAGGATACAACTTATGGTAACTGCTCACAGGATTGGGTTGCTGAGCTTTATCTGGCTACTAATCAACCAGCGAATGTAGTTATTTTGGATAATATAATTTATGCTGACAAAGCTTACGGATTAACCGGCGTCCACAATAATGATATTTCAGGTTACAACCTTTTCTTCGGCGGCAGAGGTCAAACGGGAAGCATTGGTAGGAATTCCATTACAGGCCATGATCCTAAATTTTCCAATATCAATATTAACTGCGGTCCTCAAACGTATAGTAATCCTCAGGGTATTTGTGCCAGTGATAATCCGCAGGACTTCAGGGCATATTTCGGTCTTAAAGCAGACGGTCCGGCCACTGATAAAATTGCCGAAACAGCGGCCAGTTATTCAGGGCCAGGGGGCAGTACGCAACATCTGGCACAATCTGATATTAATGGTTTAAATCGGCCAGCCGGTGCCGGCTATGACATTGGCGCTTTTGAATATAGTAGTAATACGGCTTTGCCCTCTATCACCCCGTCGCCAACAGTACCGGTGCCGACCCTTGGACCAGCAAATGCTCTACCACAATTTAATCGAACTTATTACG
>LBTJ01000066.1 GCA_000990445.1 Candidatus Roizmanbacteria bacterium GW2011_GWA2_37_7 | reverse complement strand
CCAAAATCTTTTTAACCAAAATAAAAACCAGTATCTATTATATTACAAAACCGACTTTCATTGGACTGACACCGCTACCTATCTTGTTTCTCAAGAAACCATCAAATCAATCAACCGGTGGACAAACAATTCCGTCCCCTGGATGTATTCCTTAAACACTCAAACTGACACCCATTTCTATAGTGGTGTCAAGCTGATCTACGTTTAAGCCACGGGCCAAAATCTGACTGCCGCTAAAGGCTACTTTTCCTGACTCCTCACCGGTGACCACCACGAATTTCATTGGCACTCCTGGTATTGCATCACTTTCAATCAGCGTTTCCAAAACACATATTCCTGCGGCTATACCGCCCTGTCCGTCATATCTTCCGGCTCTTTTTACCGTATCTATATGGGAGCCAAAAGCAATGGCTGGTTTACTGCGAGCTGTACCTTCCGGAGCATAAGTGACTATCACACCTGCGGCATTTTGTTCAACAGTGATGCCGCCCATATAAGTTCTTATTCTTGCTGTTTTGGTGATTGATTCTGTCGGATCAGTATAAGCATCCTTGTACTTTTCTCTTAATATCCCTTCCATCCAAGATTCAACAAGATCTCTGGCTTTAAAGTCCGCCTCGGTAAATGCTTCCCGGCTTCCGCCTTCTCCAATACGTCTTTCCGGGAAATCATCTCCGAGATGTGCATCTGGACCATACTCGCTTCGAGTGGAAAAAATACCGGATAACTCATCCAGCCTCGCGTTTAATCTTTCAGGAGTAATCCGTTCAAGCATGGCCTGAAGTTCAACGGGAATACCACCGGTTTCCGGGTGTGTTTCATAATAACTCTGATTTGATGCTTCTTTTACTGCTGGCATAATATTTTCAACTAACCCTATAGTAATAATAGTAAAAGTGGCATTGTAGCTGATTTGGGCTGAAATAGCAAGGAAAAGTCCCATTATCAGGGACGGGGTCTAATTATCAGGGACGGGGTCTAAATATGCTTTCTTTACAATCTAAAATATAATATACTATGTGATATATGCCTCGTTTCCCTCGTTCTTATTACGCTTCTCAATTTTTCGCACCCTCATGAAGTACGAAGACTGTAAAAACAATCTCAAGCGATGGCTCGGAAAATTTTATCTGCTCGCTACACTAGACGATTCCCGAACTTATAAATGGATTGCAGAGGAAAGTATCTCTATTTCGGAAGGGTATACAAACCAACTTTTATGATGTTTTTTCTTTGATTATAAAGGTTAAGAAGTTCCGATGGTTTCTGCAATTTCTTTTTTCGTATCATTCCAATCTTTAGCACTTACTGCTAAACCGTACCATTTAAACCATGCCCTATTATCTCCGAGTTCCCCTCTATCAAATTTGTTTAAAAAATCCTTCCATGTCATGGAGTATTCTTTTTCATATCCTTTCATCTCATTTTTGAGGATGTTTAGAGCGAAATCAGCATAAGAAAGTTCTCTCTTGAGAAGATTGGTTAATTTTATACTCATCTTAATTTTCATACGTATATGATACCTCATTAGGAAGTGATTATCAATAATTATATGGCTCTGGTATGGGTTTCTCTTCTGCTCCCCCTAGTAAACGCATTCAGGAATAGAAAGGTAGAGTTTAGATTTAGTTTACAAAATATCCAAACGATATTTGAAACCTTCCAGATACAACCCGTTTATGCCTAAGTATGCTTTAATTCAACAGGCCAAATCTCATGGTTAAAATCAAACCAAACAATATAAAAAGTTCCTGTAGAGTAAGCTCCAAATACACGGGCTTTTTGATTGTTAATTCCTAGTAATGCGAAGTGAAAAGCAGATAGTTTCTCTAGCCTTTTGTCAGGGAACCCTGTTTTTTTAATCGTTTTTTCCCAGACCACTTCATAGAAGTGGTAAACTTTTCTATCTCTAGCAAGGTCATTATATGATTTTGTACATATATCCTGTAATCTTAGAAGGGCATTTCTTATTTCTCTTTGTTGCCACGAAGATAAACAATATTTATCGGAGATTTTATCATAATACTCAAAGCTGAACTTTAACTTTTCGTTTGCAGGTAAAGTAGCGGGTAAAGTCTGAGCAGATTTTTTATGTTTGTCCCCCATATTGCTTAATTATGGCGTCATCGGAGATTGCATTATTACTAGTTTGCGTAGCAGGCAACCCATCCCGAGCTTCTAGCCAAGGTTTTTCAGAATGTGTTAAAGTAACCAATTCAAATGCAGTTTTAGTCATATAATTTTCATATACTTCGTCTAAAGTTGTCTTAAATTCTTTCGGAAACTTTGAAAACAAAGTTTCTAGTTCCTGCTCATTCTTGACACTTAGAAAACTTTCATCAATGGGAGCTGACCCATAACCTTTTAATTCTCTATATAGACTAGGAATAACTGGTCCGCTAGGCCAAGCCTCAATTTTCTCATTAAACAATCTTTTTTTATTTTTTACTAACGTCCACACATAGCCATAATAAACAAGTTTTTGCATTTTAAGCGGGGACACTAAATCACCATCTTGCATTGACTTATAAAGAAAATATTTTGCAACGTTAGACGGACTTATATTATCTATATTTTGTTTGTTGTTTATCATATTTATCCCCCTCTACAATCAGAGTATCATATTTATATAATCAATTGGTAAGCAAGTATAATATACTTGAGGTCTCACGGCTTGTGATTACAATGAGTGCGACTCTGAATACGCTCGCTTTATCCACGCAAGCAGAAACAAGCCAATTTTTCAGGGACGGGGTCTAAATTTTTTCAGGGACGGGGTCTAAATGTGCCTTCTTTACAATCTAAAATATAATATACTATGTGATATATGCCTCGTTTCCCTCTTTCTTATTACGCTTCTCAATTTTTCGCACCCTCATGAAGTACGAAGACTGTAAAAACAATCTCAAGCGATGGCTCGGAAAATTTTATCTGCTCGCTAAACTGGATGATTTTCGAACTTTTAAGTTGATTGACGCCGAGGAAGATTACCTATCCTTGTTAAAAAAGTAACGCCAGACAGGTATAATGGATACTTGGATACCATCAACTTCAAACTCTTCATCGTGGTCAAGACTTAAAATAATTCCTTTGTTCAAGCCAAATTTTTGACAAGCTGAAACAAGTCCCTTTATTTCCCTTTCTTTTGTCGGGGTATCACTAAAGTCATAAGTTGCCTGAATTGCATCTACCACTTTGCCTTTTTCAATTACTACAAAATCACATTCGCCACCATTTTGTTGATAGGCAATTTGTTTATCTTGTTTTAATAATTCGAGAGCAACTGTTGTTTCGAGCAACCGCCCGTTATCTTGACTAAATTTATAGTCAAGCGCTGCACCTAACCCCTGGTCTATAACATATGTTTTCTTTTGTGAACTCTCTGTCTTAATCACAGAGTGAGAGTATTTAGAAATAAAACGATTTAGATAGATAGCTTCGACAAATCCCTGATAGGCATACAGGGTATCTTTACTTATTTGATAACCTTGAGATTTCAACTCATTATAGATTTTGTTCACGCTAAACTCACCAGCACTTGCGCCAATAATTCTTTTACAGAAGTATTTCAAAGTCGTTGCTTGGGAAATCTGGTATCGTTCGATTAAATCTCTAAGTACCATTACATTAAAATATTCCTGAAGTATTTTATCTTTGAGTTCATCTGCTTGTTTTACCAGCTCGGGAAAACCTCCTTGGTGCATAAAACGCACAAAAAGATTCACCAGCGTTGCTTTATCTGCACTGCTATAAGGGTTTAAATTAGAAGAAATAATATTTACAAATTCAGCAAAAGACAAAGGATAAATTTCAAAAGTGATAGTTCTGCCCCGCAAGGCTGTGGCAATTTCTTTGGAAAGAAGCTTGGCATTGGAACCGGTAATAAAAATGTGCTGACTGATTGAGGAATAAATCCTGGCAATAAATTTTTCCCAACCCTCTACCTCTTGGATTTCATCAAAGAAAAAATGACAGGTTGCTAAATCTAACTGTGGGTACAATTCACGATAGGCTTGTAAAATCAGATCCAACTCTTCACTCGACAACTGCAAACGTTCATCTTCAAAATTGATATAAAGAATCTTTTCAATAGAAACTCCTTGAGCCTTGAGTTGATTTATTAGGTTAAAAAGTTGATACGTTTTCCCGCTTCGGCGCACTCCAGCCAGAGTAATAATTTTCCCGCTATCTGAAGGGATTTTAAGCGTTCTTTCCCATACCTCTGGAATAACTCGTTGTTGATTGTCGGTGATAATAGTCTTGAGTATATCTTTCCCTATCATAAGGAAAGTATGATACAAAAGCTTCCTTTTGGGGAGGGACACTATACGATAGTCATTCCTGCAAGCACTGTTGATATTGCAGTTGGAGGAAATAAGTATAAAACCATAGTGCAAAAAGAAGTAATTGGCCGCGGGGCGGAGATTACGAATGATGTTGTTCTTGAACCTCAAAAGATTGGTTTTATTTATCGAATTAGGCTTACAATTCAAAATCTCAAAAAACAGTTTTTTGGTACTGTTATTAACCAACCTTATTATGTCTTCTTTCCGATAACGCCTGTCTTTTCTTTCACCAAAATGAACGGGAGTCAAAATGCTGAAGCAGTTGCTTGCGGCGACTTGAACTATGACGGAATCGTTGACTCACAAGACTACACGATCATCATTCAAGCACTTTTGTTTAAGTTTGATGAGGAAGAGTAGATATATATTTTAGACTGTTACAAAAGGCTAAATATATATTTTAATAGAGTAGTACAGCAGATTGTAATTAAGATAGGGAAGTATTATGACCATTCTGCCGAAATTACTCCCTCTCTTACCAGCCCCTCTTTTCAAATTTGATAAACCACTCCCCTACTAAAATAATAATTTTTTTCCGTATGGGAAAATGAAAGACACCAGAGAATAATTTTTCAAAAATACTGAATAATACAGACTAATTCGTAAAGACAAATTTTTACTCAAAACTGACATTTAACGACGTAAATTGTCTATTTTTTTGTTTTTTTCAATATACAAACCAACTACCGGCTACTGACTATTTACTGCTACAACAATCTATTCGTAGAATCACTCCCCTCTCCTCTACCGTGAAGTTTTACGGTAGAGGAGAGGTATATAAGAGATTATATATCTATTTTTTAACTGGAGATCAATTTTCTCAAACATTTCCTCTATTCTTTTGTTAAACAACTCCGCCTCTTTTTTTGTCCAGGTTCCAGTCAAGGCATCAATTCCAGTCTTTTCACTTGTGCGTGTTTTTGTCACCGGATGTATCTCTACCCATGGATTATCATATTTACACACAACAATAGTCTCTCCTGTATGATGCACCTGACCCAAATATTCAGCAAGATTGTCTCTGACCTGTCCAACAGAAATTTTTTTCATACAATCATTTTAGTACATTTCATCAATTTTGTCAATTTTGTACAACAATCTAAATCATCCACATTTGAATAAGCTTCAGATTCTTAAAAAGCGCAGGTATATCCCCCCACCGCAAAGCACCATCCCCGTCAAAATCAAGCGGAATCATCCTCTCGAAAACAACTTCATTTGTATCCTTGTGAAACTGAGTATAGATCTGCCGAGGCAAATAATGTTTTTTAAGAAGTACTACTCGATATTTTTTCCCAAGCGCAATATTATCCACTTTTTCAATAGATCCCTGCCCATCACTGACCTGAAGACCGTCTTTTCTGAAAACAAGCTCTTCATGTTTATTGAATATCTGAAGTTCGAATTTTGACCCATCCGAGCTTTGTTTTGGAAAAAGCGAAACCTTAAAAATAAGTGACGGCAGTAAGACAACTTCATAGTCCCAATAACTACTGTCAATAATCTGATCGTCATGGTGATACAGCACAAGCCGCGTATGAAAACTCCCAAGCGTATCAAGCGTCGAAAAATAAATATCTATGGTCTTTGTTTCAAATGGCTTTATATCGCCAAATGAAGAGATCAAATACTGCGATGGCTTGACATTTTCAAGCATAAAATCATATCCAAATTCCCGACTCCAGATTGCTTGGCCGTTATTGGTGATTGGAATCTGGAGATGATAGGTTGATTGTTCGACAATCTCATGCGGAAGATTCAGGAGATCAAATGATCCTTTTTGGATTATCTCTGGATTCCCCCTTTTTTTCTCCATCTCCTTGACCATGGTAAACTCAGGATGCTCCCCTCCATTTCCAAGCATGACCCAAGAGAACTTGAGAAACGGTTCACCTTGATAATTGAGGACAAACGGCGTCACTGCCACTACCCGATCATCCGGAAGCCATACATTTTGATATGCGTACAGAAAATTTTGTGCTACCTGATCACGAGAAAGCACATCCCCGTTCCATCCTGTTTCAGTGATAAACACCGGAAGTTGTTGAATCCCCAATAAAGATAATAACGACAACTCCCATTCATACGTACGGATTGTCCCCCGACCACTACTATACGGAGATCCTGAAAATCCTGGATTTGGATATGAATGGGACGATAGTCCATCAAACAGGTCATTAAAATCCGAAGCGCCAATTTCCTCCACTACCTCACGCAAAAACACACCTTCGTCCATATATGCGGGTTTGCTTTGCGGAGCTGATGCATCCATACCTCCCATCATCACAAAAAAATCTCCATCAGCTTCTTTCAGTTTCCGGGCATATTCTTCGTTTACCTTTGCAAAAGATATGGGATCAGTTTCGCCACCCCACTCGGTTCCATGGTTTGGCTCATTGAACAAAATAATGTAACGATTTTTGACCACCCAGTGCAGACTGTTCAAAAAATCTGCCCATTTACCTGCATCGTCGATTTCTGGACGCTTCCAGTTTCCACCATCAGGCGCTGTTGCCAGACGAATGATTGGTATAAGGCGTCGCTGCCGTAATGTATCAAATATTGCCTGCCACTTGTCAAGCTTTCTATCATCTTCTTGAATCACGAGCGTGATATACCCCCACTCCCCGCCTGTTGAGTTGACAAGCTCTGATGCGCGATCCAGATCTTCATCTTGTGGTTGGGCGAGATGAATGCCAAATTTGTTATTGTTACGTTGATTTTCTTGGGCGCGTACCGGATGCATTGTATGTATAACTATCGCCATTAGGAAACATTGTGCCAAAACAACAATATATGGTCTCATGTTTCTATTATAATCCAATCATTAAAATGATTTCCAGCTTTAGAAATAGTCTATTTGATATTTGACATCAATTAATTCAAGTGAGATATTTATATTAGTGATTCTACCAAAATCTCTTACCAACACTACTCCTCTCTCCAAAATCCTGGCTGCTATCCTTTTTATTACCCTTCCTATTCTCGGCTTTTATCTGGGGATGGAGTATGAGAAAGCAGTAGCTCCAGATTTTACAGAAGTGCAACCCCCTGTTATTCATACAACTCCCAAACCTGAAACAGACCCAACTGCTAATTGGAAAACGTATAGAAATATAGAATATGGTTTTTCAGTTGATTATCCGGACAACTTGGCAGTGGTGGAAGCAATATCTGCTGAAAGTTATGAGGATGGGCTTAATAATTACGAGCAAGTATGGTCTGGAGACCTGTCTTCCTCAATGCAACACCCAAAAATTACTTACAAATCGTATCATAAAGTAATTGCTGTTCATCATCCATTTTAAGAAGCGTTTTTTCTATTCGT
>LBTJ01000065.1 GCA_000990445.1 Candidatus Roizmanbacteria bacterium GW2011_GWA2_37_7 | reverse complement strand
ATTCTCAATTCGATCCAAATTTTCCTTTATCAATAATTTACCATCCAAAAATTATAAATAACGTTAAATTGTTTATTACGAATGATGCTCTGTCATCGGAGAATTGAACCCTTCAAATAGGCCAAACTTTTTTACAAATACTTTGCCTCAATGCTTGAGTTAGGATTTTGTTGTATGTTGTGCTTGCCCGAATGTCTGTATAATACGGATTAAATATTAAAGCCTGCCTCCTAAAACTATGGACAGGTTTTTGTTTCTTTTTTTAATCTATTCGCTCTTCGTTTATTGTTTAGGAATAATTTGTTCTAAAAAAGATTTCTTCTCTGTTGATTTATTAAAAAAGACTTGGCCAGACTTGATCTACTTTCTTTTCACAGCCATTATTTTGTCTTGGATAATTCAATCTTTTTGGCTGAAAGACTCTCAAAATACAGTGCAGATGTTAATTTTTTCCATCACCACTGCCGCGCTAATATATCAAGGTTTTCTTTCAAGAGTTTTTCGAAACTATGTAAACAGGCCGATTATTAAGGTTTTGTTTGATGATACAAAATCAGAATACTTTCACAAAACGTTAATGAGAATATATACAGAAATTTTTGTTCAACAAGCAGCTTCGACCACAACTATTCCTATGGTTGATTTTGTTCCAACCTACTACGTTCGTCTAAAGGTGGTTAATGAAGGAAACTTAACTTTAGAAAATACAGAAGTTATTATCGAAAACGCAGAAGTGGTAGATGATTCAATCCTTATAAGGCCTTTTATGCCACTTAATCTTCATTGGGCTTTCGCAGAAGATAAGGAAAGACGAAAGATAAATATTCCACCAAACGATGCTTATAGAATTATCGACTTTTTCGAACTCACAAATCCCATGGCAACTAAGGTTTATGCAAATAAATTAGCGCAAGGAAATGTTGATTACGATAGATATCATGCGTTATCTTCAGGCTTCCGTATATGTAGTGTTCCGCCTAACACACTTTCAGATATTTATGATCAAGGAATATATGTCTTCACACTAGGAATTTATGCAAACAACTCAAAACCTATATACAAAAAAATAAGAGTTGAGTATGACGGAGTTTGGAATGATAATCCGGATATAATGAGAAAAGATCATGTGAAGGTTAGACTACTTGATTAATTAGAGGTTACAACTCCAAGTCTATTATTTATCATTTAGTACTAAATTTTTTTCCAATGAGTCAATTACTCCAAGCACAATGTTATTTATATTTTTTTCACCTAGTGAGGTTGGTAGTGCGTCAACTATATTTACGATTGAAACCCTTCGAAACTCTTTCACCATATCCTTTATTTGCAACTCCGGGTATAAAGCAAAGATAAGGCCCTCGACCGTTTCAAAACTTTTAAAATACCGAACGATGCCCACCGGCATCTTCACGCCATTTTTTTGTAATAGGTTGAGAGTTTCAGCGAGTATGGGTCCTGATTTTATTTGTTGCTCGAGATATGTTTTTGCTTCAATAGTATCCATGAATTTATCAATGAGGACGCGATATTTATTTCTAATTTCCTCAATGTTCACCAAAACCGGCTGTCCACATAATGTAAGAAGTGAATCAAGTGATTGGTCAGCTTTTCCACTCAATAGTTCACGAAAATACCTGAGGACTAATACGCGTTCTTTTTTGGAAAGACTGCCCACAATTCCAAAATCAATAAATACTAATTCACCGTTTGGAGTAAAAATAATGTTCGCAGGGTGCGGATCGGCGTGAAAAAATCCATGCACGTGAGAGGTTTCCAATATATTTCTTATAAGCTTATTTATTATTTGTTTTCCATTAAACCCAATCTCCTTTAATTTTTTTGTGTTTTTCTGTCTAACAAATCCTATGATTTGGGCTAAGCCATACCCCTCCATATATTCCATAGTTAGTATTTTCGATGTACTCAGTTCTGTGTAGACTTTTGGTCCTCGAATGCCGTCACCAACGAGCGCGGCTACTGTATTGAATTTTTCGATATTTTTAGCCTCTATGGCATAATCCAATTCATCTTGTGTCCAAGATTCAAACTCGTCAACAATCCTGGCGAGTAAGTTTGTTGGTTGGAATAAAACGTCAAATGATTTGGCAAGAAATCTCATAATTGCTAAATCCTTTTGCACCAAGCTATAGACATCTGGACGTTGGATTTTTACTGCAAGAATGTCCCCATTTTTTAATTTCGCTTTATGCACTTGAGCAAACGAGGCAGAGGCAACAGGTATAGATTCAAACTCTAGAATTTTAGAATAGTTATTTCCTAATTCTTTTTTTAAGATTGTCGTAGCAAGTGTTGAGTCAAATGGAGGAACGTTATCTAAAAGACTATACAATTCGTCACAGAATACTGGAGAAATAAAATCAGGTCGAAGCGCTAGCATTTGCCCAAATTTGATAAACACCGAGCCAAGACGTTCTAATACCTTACGTATTAATATTGCGTTTGATTTTGTGGCGAATCTTTCCTTATCCCAAGGTTTTGTTTTAAAGATAAGAACGGATAATTCCTTAATTATCTGCAGTAGTCGCATGGGGCTCTTTCTTTTCTGATTTCGAAATTTTGGCTTTGCACGTTGAGCAGAGAATAATTTTTGAATCGCTTTCTGCCAAGTAGGCAACATAGGCAGTGTCAGAAGTCTTGAGTTCTTTTCCACAATTATCACAAAGGGTATCTTTGGCCAGAGTTATTTCTTGATATCCAAGGATATTTTGTTTTTCTGTGTCAGAAAGATATTTCCTGATCTTTTTATCAATCGCATCATGAATATCTTCGTGAATTTCCAGCGTGTCTTCGACGAGGTTTCGGATAAGGTTGGAGATACTCACCCTATTTTTCTTAGCCTTATTGAAAATCTTTTCGTACAGCTTCTTTGAAACACGCGTGTTTACCACTTTATCGTTGATCATGTATACATTGTATACAAAGTATGCTGCATATGCAAGTAGGGACTTAAATTCGTATCTGCTATACTTTCCTCATGCCGTTTTATATCTATGCGTGGATTGCGAATATTTTTTATGGTCGCAGGAGCAAAGATACTTACAGCAACAACGCCTATTGATGTTATGGTAGAAGCTCTAAGGAAGGCCCTCAGCCCCCTTGAAAAGACAGGCATGCCTGTGGGTGATTTTTTTTCCGTGATGGGGTTAACGCTTAAGTGTTTTCCAAGACTTAAGGACTATCTGACAGAGAATTATAGGAATCACAAGAACAATACTGAATCAAAGGGGTTTTGGGGAAGGGTAAATATCATGTCGTCTTTTCTTCTGCCCATGTTCATACAGAGCATACAAAATCCGGAGGTATTCTTTAAGGAGACGGATGAGAAAGCAGGAATCAGTCCGCAGCGAAATTGACTTATTGATAAAAAACGGCATTGTTTATGACGGCACAGGCAAAGAGCCTTTTGAGGCTGATATCGGTGTTGCCGGAGATAAGATAGCATTAATTGATAAGAATTCAAAATTCAAAATTCAAAATTCAAAAAAGTTTATAGACGCTAAAGGCCTTGCAGTTGTTCCAGGTTTTATAGATACACATGCTCATTCGGAATTTATCCTTCTTGCCGACCCGCGCGCAGAGGGGAAAATATCTCAGGGCATTACAACGGAGATAAACGGCAACTGCGGCCTATCTGCTGCGCCGCTTTACGGCGAGGCATTGGAACACCGCGAAAAAGACCTCGCTGAACTCGGAATAAAAGAGCGCTGGTCAACCTTTGAGGAATATTTCAGGATACTTGAGGGCAGAGAGATCGCTTTAAACTTTGTCACGCTTGCAGGACACGGGAATATAAGAGCTTCAGTTATCGGCTATAAAGATAAGAAACCAACCGCTTCTGAATTAAAGAAGATGCAGGCTCTATTGCAGAAGACGATTGATGCCGGAGCAATAGGCCTCTCAACAGGACTTATTTATCCGCCCGGAATTTATTCCGATACGGAAGAGCTGATCGAATTATGCAAGGCGCTGTCTCAAAAATCCGGAACTTCCATATTCAAACTAATCTATACATCCCACATGAGGAGCGAGGGCAAGAATCTTATTGAATCAATAAATGAGATAATCCGCATTGCAAAAGAAGCAAATATCAAAGTTCACATATCTCATATTAAGACAAGCGGAAAGGAAAATTGGGATAAGATAGATGAAGCAACATCTCTGATAAACAGCGCCAGGAAAAGAGGCGTTAAAATTACATGCGACAGGTATTCTTACACAGCATCAAGCACAGACCTTGATACGATACTGCCGTCATGGACTTACGAAGGCGGCGCAGAAGAGGAATTAAGACGGTTAAAGAGTTCCGAAGTTCTGGAAAAGATAAAAAAAGATTAATAAAAGTGCGGTTGATGCTCTCTTTAAAATTTTAATTGAGGAAAAGCTGAGGGCCGGTGCAATATTTTCAACGATGAGCGAGGACAACCTCAGAAGGTTTCTCTCTCTGCCATATGCAATGATAGGCTCTGACAGTTCTGCAAGGAGTATGTCAGGCATTCCCTATGACGGCAAGCCGCATCCAAGAGGGTTTGGAAGTTTTCCGAGATTTCTTGGAAAATACGTCAGGGATGAAAGGCTTATGAGCATGAGCGAAGCAATATATAAGATAACAATGCTTCCAGCAAAGATATTCGGCATACAAAAAAGAGGCATTATAAAAAAAGGCGCGTTTGCGGATATTGTTGTCTTTGATCCCGCGAGGATAATTGACAGGGCTACCTTTGATAAGCCTTTTTTGAAGTCTGAAGGGATTCATTATGTGGTTATAAATGGAACTCCTGTTGTCTGGAAGGGCAAATTTACCGGCGCGGCAGGAGGGAAAATTTTGAGAAGTCAGGGCTATTACTGAGGAAGCGATAACATTGACAAAGGTTACACTTAAGAAATATAATTAAAAATCTTTTGAGAATTTAAGGAGGCTTGTAATGGCAGAAGGCATAGTTGAACTCACGACTTCCACGTGGGATAAAGAGGTTCTTCAGGGTCAGGGAGTCGTTATGGTTGATTTTTGGGCTGTATGGTGCGGGCCTTGCAAGATGATTGCGCCCACAGTTGAAGAACTGGCTAAGGAGTATGCCGGAAAGATAAAGGTAGCAAAGCTGAATACAGATGAAAACCCTGATATTGCAAGCAGGTATAAAATAATGGGAATTCCGACAATCATGTTCTTTAAGAACGGCGAAAGAGTAGACCAGGTTGTAGGGGCAGTGCCTAAGACACAGCTTAAATCCAAGATAGATTCTTTACTCAGCGCTTAGTCCCGAGCTGCTCGGGGCGGAAAAATCTGATTCAAAGAGGAACAAATCAAGTGAAAAGCATTTTTGCGGTTATTGTTATCGCATTTATAGTGTTTTCTTCGGCTGCATGCAAGAAAAAAGAAGCCGGAGTTGAGGCAGAGCCTTCGTCCATAGGGGATATAGCGCCTGACTTTACACCAAAGGATGTGAATGGAAATACCGTAAGGCTCTCTGATTATAAGGGCAAGGTGGTTCTGATT
>LBTJ01000064.1 GCA_000990445.1 Candidatus Roizmanbacteria bacterium GW2011_GWA2_37_7 | reverse complement strand
TGACGTGCACCCAGAAGGAGAACTATTCTACGATCTTGGTTGACTGAACTTTGGAGATGTGTTTTTAAGTGACGGTACATAATATAGCCATATTACAATACTTATATATTACTAAAACAACCTACAATATGTCAAGTATGATGGTGTACTTTCATTCATAAGTTATTTATCTATAAGCTGTATCGCCCCGTCTATATCGTTGTCCTTCATTAACTTTCGCATTTTTTCAAGTACTTCTTTGGTTTTCAGTTCCTCGATGAGTCCAAGTGCATACACATGAAGCTTGGTGAAAAGAGGAAACTCCTCACCAAAGTTTCCAAGTTTGAGAAGCATATCATTGTCATCGGCAAACGGAAGCAGCTTCAAAAACGCCTGAGCTGAAGTTTTTGCAAGGGTGCGGTCTGCTTTTCCTTCTTTGAGAATGTTGGTAAGCTGGCGCAAATACTCGACTTCAATATTTTTAATCAAACTGTCAGGGAGTTGCATAGATTTACTATACAAGAAATAGGGGGGGCGTGGCTAGTAATTGGTAGTTAGTAGATTTATAAATTGTAACCATTGACAACAAGCAATGATTGTACTATCATAGTCAATGATTGACAAATTAATTTCCATATATGAAACAGCAAGTGCGTATATCTATGACAGATGAAGTGCAGGGAGCTCTTAATTATCTAAAACAAAAAAAATATCCGATTCTCAGTTATCCTGAAATCATTCGTGTGGTGCTTTCAAAAGAAGTATCAAAAGAAATTGCATCAACAAAAAACAAAACCTTGAAAAAGTTGGATAGAGAGGCCACATATGATGAGCTAATGGCGCTTGCCCAAGATGCATTTTATGTGAACGATAAAGACGAGGTGAAATACCAAATTAGTGATGCAAAAAAACCTTTTACCTATTAAATATGTTTTATAAAATAATCCTTATTGATTTTGCTTTTGCTGAATCAAACAATTCAAAACTCCGTCCAGCCCTCACTCTAACAAAACCAAGTAAACAATTTGGCGATTTAATCGTAGCGGCTATTACATCAAATATCTTACGTAAACCCCAACCCGGAGACGTCAGAATTGAGAAGGATGATCAAGATTTTGTTAAAACAGGATTAAAAACCTCTTCAATTATTCGACTTAATAAGCTTGTTACTATACATGTCAGTCGAGTAAAAAATGAACTTGGCGTACTTCCTCAAAAATATCATATGAATATTCACAAGGGCATAAAGGCAGTATTGTCACTGAGCTGACTTTATTATTGGAGTCTTTTTCTTTCTTCCTCCTGACGCAAATCCATACTTCTCAAACACTCCCATCTCTTTGAGCTTCCACATAAAAAGCGCACCTTTGCTTCTAGCTTTTGAATCCACGACAAAGCGAAGAGCTTGCGCGAGTACCACACGGGGGAGATCACGGCTCATTTTGATATAGAGAGATTTTCTGTGCTTATCCTCAAGTTTTTCAGAGAGATAGACGCCAAACGATTGAAACTCCCGAGAGATATATTTATCCTCAAGTGGGTCAAATGTTTCAAGGACGTCTGAGATGGATTTCATGTAGTTATTATAACCAGGAAGATAAAAAAAATCATGCAAAGGACTTTGCAGTCGTTGCAGTAGAGTTTAATCGAAAGAATTCCTCGAAGTTCTACTTCGGGGTTGATCCTGTGTCATTTCCGCGTAGGCGGGAATCCAGTTACAGATTTTGTATACAGAGTTAATTGACAATCGGGATACCTCGAGAGCTTGCGGGATAATTCATTATAAAAATCTTTGCAAAATCCGCGAATACTGTTCACCAATTATTTTTTCATCAAATCTCAACACCACATCATCTCTACAAAATTGACGGTCGATAGAATCTATCATCTTTATTTTATCAGCCATTTCCTCGACATTATTCACTAAAAATCCGTTTTTACCATTCGTGATGATATCAACTGGACCTCCGTGTGGGTAGGCTATTACCGGCGTGCCGCTGGCCAAAGCTTCTATAACGACCAATCCAAATGGTTCTTGCCAGATAATTGGAAACAAAAACACCCTTGCACTTGCATAGACTTGAAACTTTTTTTTAAAATCCATCTCTCCGTAAAACTGAATCAATCCATTGTCAATGTATGGTTTTATTTCATTTTCAAAGTACTTTTGGTCACGTACTTTGCCGGATATTATCAATGGTATTTCTGCTTTTTGACAGGCCAAAATTGCATCTTTTTGATTTTTATGTTCACCGATAGTCGATAGCATGAGTGCATAATTTTTTGGATTTTTATTGAATGTAAAAGATGAGGTAGCAACTGGATTTGCTATTGTGGCAAGGTGATTTAGTTGCGGATAAGCTTCTTTTTGATGTGTTGCTATTGTGATGATATCTGTATTATATTTCTTGAATATTGTTGCCAAATCTTCGAAAATGTTTAAGTGCATAACATTAATAAATCTTTTTTGTAATTCTGACGCAAGCGGGATCAGAATTGCTTCACCTCGCATATTATTGAGAATTAGTGAGTAATCCTTTTTTCGATCGCTCATCAATTCTTGGACTTGTGCCAAATGTACCATCTCTAGACGTAGGTTTCTTGAAGCTTCAGAGAGAGATTTATCATCGATATTCTTGTCTTGCGCATTGCCAAACTGAGTACCGCCACCAATCTCTATAAACTCGATTTTTGAGATGATTTTATCGACATCTGCATTTTCTATTTGAAGTTGTTCACTAAAATTTTTTATTGTCCCCTTTGCTCCGATAAAGATCATATTAACTCCATATAAAGCCAGGTGTTTTGCCTGATAATAAGCCACCCGTTCAGTTCCACCCTGCTTGAGAGGAGGACAGGCTGAAACTACAGACCCAAGTAGTAAGAGTTTTTTCATATCTGCTTTTTTATAAGTTTAGTATATGTGTCGATATAACCATCAACCATTTTATCAATATTAAATTTTTTTACCGCATATTCATGGCAATAGCTTCGATCAATTGAGTTGATTTTTTTCACTGCATCAACCATCTGATTTTCGGTTTCGACAACAAAACCTGATCTGCCGTCCTCTATCACCTCCGGAACAGAACCTTTATTAAAAGCGATGACAGGTGTACCGGATGCCATTGCCTCGACCATTACTAGACCAAAGGGCTCATCCCAAACTATGGGGAAAAGACAAGCAATTGCCTTACCTAAAAATGCGTTTTTAACTTTCTGGTTGAAAATTTGCCCGATAAGTTCAATATTTCCGTCGATACTTGGTTTGATAACAGTATCAAAATAGTTTTGATCGCCCTTGTCAATAACACCAGAAATCTTGAGTTTCATATTCAATCTTTTTGCAACTCTGATGGCGGTATCTAGGCCTTTATTTTTTGTGATTCTACCAATCCAACAAAGATAATTTTCATGCTCTTTATGAAGGTGATAATAACTAGGATTGATCCCATTATAAACAGTGGAAACATAGTTTAAATCTGGAAGTCCTATTCGCTGATTGTTGGAAATACTAATAATAGGCTGATGTTTAAACCTAATCATTGTTTTTATTTTTTGTTCAATATCGTTGCTTGTATCTATCAAATGTGAGTAAAAAGCTCCGTGGATCGTATGGACAAAGGGTGAATGGAAAGAATCTATTAAAAACATCGAGATCTGGCCCACATGAATATGGACGATGTCAAATCTTTCTAGATTTACAAATTGTAAAAACGAATCAATATGAAGCAAAAGATTGTAAGAATTTTTCTTCAGCTCTAGATCATTTCCTAGAGCTTTGGGATAGTAGAATTTGAGTTTGGCACTGCTGGTTGAGTCCCCAGTGGCAAAAAGTGTCACATCGTGATTTCTTTTCACAAGTCCCTCTGCAAGATTTGATACGACTAGCTCAATACCACCATATCCTTTTGGTGGTAGGGCAATCCAAGGAGTGGATAGAAGTGCAATCTTCATAAAATAATTCTATCACTTTACTGCGTGATTGACCAATGCATATTTTTCGTACATGTGATTGAATTTTTCTGCAATTAAAGGCCATGCAAATTTCTCTTCTGCAATTTTTCTTGCTGTTGTCCCCATTTTAGCCCGAAGGGTATCATCATCCAAAAGCCGATTAACTTTATTTGCGATATCGGTGGCATTTCGAGGTCGGACAAACAATCCGTTTTTGCCATCTTTGACTGCCAGAGGAATGCCACCTTTTCTGGTAACAACAACAGGAGTATTTGTAGCCATAGCCTCAAGCACCACAAGACCTAGTGGCTCATCCCAGACTGATGGAGCGACAAATACATCTGCCATACTGTACAGTTTGACCAATCTGTCGGTTTTATCGACATGACCGACGAAGTGAACGTTGGTAATTTTTTCATCCGAAATAATTTTGAGAAGATTCTTTTTTTCAGGACCGTCTCCAGAAATGACAATGTCGCCATGGATTTTTTTAGCCGCTTTAATAAGATATTTGACTCCTTTGTATTTTGTGAGTTTCCCAGCAAACAGTACAATTTTTTTACCATCGAGATTGAGTTCTCGACGAATACCCGCCGAACTAACTTTTTTAAACCGTACGATATCTACCCCTCCTGGTATGACCCGCATATTTTTCTGAAATTTTGAGCAGTTGGAAGCTCTGATCCATGGACAGTTATAACGTATGGAATTTGATAAGTAGATTTTACAAATCGTGCCGCCCAGGAAAGGGGGTAGCAGTGGTGGACATGGATAATATCCGGTTTAAAGTCTTCGACGGCATCTACCACAGAATCAAGATCATTTTTATGAAATCTTAATATATCGCGATTGTAAATATCTGCAAACAATTTACAGTTAGGCCACTCAGGATGACCGGTGAAGGCAACCCTAAACGGCATTTTCAGTGGGTAAAGTTTGACGCCGTTAATTTTTCGAGTATCGGGGCAGACAACTGCGGCTTGATGAGTTTTATTTACTTCTTTGGCAAGGTAACGAGCATAAGTTCCAGACCCCGATCCGTAAAATGGAAACCAGGAAAGATACAATACCCGGAGTTTTTTTTTCGGCATGCCCACAATTATACCAGATGGATAGACCAAGAAAAAAACGATTTCTTTCATTTTGGTGTTTCTATCAATTTTTTCTTCTTTACTTAGTTCTAAGGCATTCGATAGTGCATCTGCAGAAGAATTGATATCATACGGATTTATCTGAATTGCAGGTGTAAGATCTTTTGCCGCACCGGTAAATTTTGAAAGAACAAGCATTCCTTTTGAAGGTTGGTTGCAAATGATATACTCTTTTGCAACGAGATTCATCCCGTCGTCAAGCGAGGTAACAAGGCAAATATCCGATATATAATAGTATGAGAGTATTGTTTTTCGAGGTAACACTTTATTTATATAAAGGATTGGTTTCCAGGTTGCTGTGGCATATTTTTTATTTATTTTTTCAATGAGAGCGATTATTTCATTATTTAATTGTTGATACGTATCAATATGCAGTCGTGAAGGAGCACCAATACCAAGATAACAAAATTTATTTTTAAATTTAGGATATTTTTCTAAGAACCGATCAATAATTTTGAACCTTTCAAGGAGACCTTTTGTATAGTCTACTCTATCAATCCCTATTGCGAGATAGGGTACGTGTATGCCAAGATTTTTTTTTATTTCTATTTCGCCAACTTTCTTGATACTGGGAATTCGAGAAATTATATTTTTATAGTCTATACCAGCAGGAATGTAATCGAGTTTCGTGTATTGATTTTGATGCGTGATTGATCTCGGTTCGGAGTCGACCGTTACTTCAAGTTCTCGACGCGTACATTCGATAAAGTTTTCAACGTGATATCCTCGATGAAAACCAATAAAGTCTGAACCAAGGAGGCCCTTAAGAATTTCTTGCTTCCAGGGACATATACGGAAAATTTCATGTGTTGGCCAGGGAATATGCCAAAATGTTCCAACCCGAATTTTTTGACTTTTCTTCTTAAGAAGTTTTGGGAGAAGGGATAATTGGTAATCGTTTATCCAAATAAAACTATCTGTATCTCCGACCTCTTCAAGAATTGCTTTTGCGAATAATCGGTTTACTTCAATATACGCTTTCCACCATAACTCATAAAATTTTGGTTTGATAAATACCGCATGACACAATGGCCATAATGTTTGATTTGAAAAGCCATCATAAAAGTTATCAAATGTTTCCTTTTTGACAAATACTCGTTTCAAAGTATACGATGGATTATCTGGTGGAACTTTTATCCGACCATTTTTGTCTGCAGTAGCCATGTCGGCCGAGCCTGTTGCAATAGCAACCATGACACCACTGGTTTTTTGAAGAATTCCGTCGAGAAGAATATGTACACCACCTGCGCCACTTTCTACTTGAATACCTTTTGGAGTAAAAACATGAGAGTAAGGTTCATGTTGAATAGCAACAATGATAGGTTTTCCTTTTAGGGATTTGTTTATGAAGCGTAACAGTTCGTTGTTGTCAGCCATAATGGCAAATAATTATATCATATCAAGAAAACGGGTATTGATTTTTTGAAAAATATCTCGAAATTGTATTTTTTCCTCTTTCGTAAAATCCGAAAGCACATATCCTTCCCCGGATCCTTCATAGTCAGAATCCCGATTGTCTATTCCTATCCTGATCCTCCAGAAGTCTTTGGTTTTGAGAGATTGTTCGATCGAGTCAATGCCATTGTGCACCTTGGGGCCGACTCCTTTTTGGATTTTGAAGTTTCCCAGTCGTATATCGAGATCGTCGTGGACAACAAAAAGAGTAGGAGGCTTGGTTGTACTTGCAGACAGAAGTTTGCGTATCGATTCTCCAGAACGATTCATATAGGTGAGGGGTTTTGAAAGGACAACATGTACTGTATCGCGTAATGAGCGAATCGATATTTTTGCCAGCTCTGAGTTTGTATATTTATCATATTTAAAACCATGCACGGTATCCGTATTGCGTTTTGAATAATCTTCAAGAAGCCAGTCTACAAACTGGAATCCTACATTATGACGGTTTTGATGATATTGTTTGTCTGGATTTCCAAGCCCCACTATGAGAATGTTCATATTGCAATTATAGTCCATGGTTCGGTAGGATAAAAGGTATGAGCAAATATGTCCCAGATATTTCAAGCAGCCGCTGGGTGATCATTGCAGATTCACGCGAGAATCGGCCAGATGAGATGAATGGAGATCTAAAGCCAGGTGGAAAGTGTCCATTTTGCGAAGGGAATGAAAAAATGACTCCTGCCGAGGTATATCGAGTAGGAAATGGTAATCCAGGTGAGCCAGGGTGGGAAGTTCGGGTTTTCCCAAACAGGTATCCGATTACGGATTTTCATGAAGTAATTGTTCATGCTCCATCAGAAGAAGATCTCCATCAGCTCCCGCTTGCGCATATTGAAAAGGTTTTTCAGACGTATCGGCAGCGATTCAATGAATACCGTAAAAAAGGTCAAGTGATGATTTTCTGCAATCGGGGAGAGCATGCTGGCGCATCGATGATCCATCCGCATTCACAGCTTGTTGTCATACCAAATCAGATCAATCTGTCGACCTTAAACTGCGAACCTTTGGGCAATCTTGTTGAGGAAAATACCTATTTCAATATTTATTGTCCGGATTTTTCTCAATGGCCGTATGAGGTCTGGATTGCTTCAAAAGTTAAAAATACGTTTTTTGGAGATATTACAAATGAGGAAATACGAGACCTTGTTGATATTTATGTCAGAATTCTTGACAGATTGGAAAATCTCTACGAAAGCAAGAACAGGACAAGCCATGACTTCAGCTACAATTTTTATATTTATCCAAAGGAGATGTAAAGCGGGCAACGTATAATGCAAAACGCGATACGGGAGAAATGAAGATGGAGAAAATCATTGACGAAAAACAGGAGGAGATTGAACGGTTGAAAGATAAACTTGTGAAGCTGGGGGCATACAATGGATAAAATTATACTAAATTGGGATTGATATGTATTCTCATTTAGGTATAATTTAAAGATGAGATTACCCTATGCAGATGTTTTACGATGGAGCAAACATTGGAATTTTGAATCGAAAGAAGCGCTTAAAACAGCAACGTTTCTTTATAAAGACAATCGGTTTTCTCATTCTTTATTTTTTTGTCATCTTGCAGTAGAAAAGAAAATAAAATCTGTATTTGTCATCCATAAACAAGTATTTCCACCCCCTGTCCATGATTTATTATATTTGGCTAAAAAACTCCAAGCTCCACTCAAGAGGGAAATTCTTGAAGATTTAGCGGAAATCAACTCCTTCAATATCAGTGCGAGGTACGACGATTACAAACAACAGTTCTATAAAAAGGCAACGAGAGATTACTGTGCGAAGTGGCTTGCGAAAAGTAAAAAGATACTCATTATTTTTGAAAATATATGAATAAATCTGTCGGAATGACTCTCAGACGTTTTTCAAAAGTGGCAAAGAAAGAAATCTCCGCAGATGCAAAATGTTTTGTATTTGGATCTTATGCAAAAGGAGTAGAAAAAAAATGGAGCGATATTGATGTGGCTGTAATTGTATCAAAGATCAAAGATGTATTAGAAGGAGAAAAAAAATTGCGTCTTTATGCTTTGGACATTGATGAACGCATAAATCCATTTATTTTTACTTTGGAAGATATGAATGAGAACTCTCCATTAGTTTGGGAAGTTAAGAAATATGGCAAAGAGATTGGGTAAAAAACAGAAGGAGATTGAGCGGTTGAAAGGAAAGCTTGCGGCGCTTGGATCAGCCTGAGTGAGAGGTGTAGTTTCAGAATGGATATGCTGCAGGTTCAGGGGAATGATCGATCGGTTTTGCCCAATAATGCATTTTATCTGCAGAGTCTGCAGAAGAACCAATACCCATTGCGTTGGGGACAAATATGCCCCCTATGATATCTTCATTCGTTGGTTTAAACCCATATACTTGTGTAGCCATGTGTGCTGGTGTAGGGAGTTGGGTCCGGGGAAACAAGAGAACTCGTGGTTTATTAGATGTTGGAGAATCGCCAATTGCTTGAATCTCATCTCCATAAACAGAACGAATGATTTGCTCACCCGTCATTCCCTTCATCTGATGGGGTAATACCCACTGCCCTGAAGCCGTCGCACCGATCGCATCGACCATACCCTGTGTCTGTGCTCTGAGTTCTTGATAGGCATCTGGATTCTCAGAGGTGAGGAGGAGAGTTTGTGCCAGTGTTGGTATAAGAAATCGATGTGCGTTTCCAACCTTGACAAATGGCGTATCGTCTTCATCACCTACTACTCCAAACAAAAAGTCGTTTCCTGGAGCAAGCATGCCTGCATCTATAAGTGCATTAAAAGTGAATAGTCTTTGATTAGTAAGTTGAGATCCAAATGTCGTATCAAATTTTTGAGTAAGTTTTGGTAAATCACCTAATTTAGTTTGATTTGTTTCCATCCATTTTCGGAGCGCATCAGACTGGGCTCTCCAAAGTGCTTGAAGATCACGGAGAGCTGCTTCTCGTGCTCGGTCATATGGATCCATTGGTCCATCTTCTTGCGCTAACCCTTTGGCAAACTTTGCAACAGCTTGTGCATGTAATTTTTCGATTTCGCGTGTTTCCGGTGGAACTAGTCCTTCAGAGGAGGCAGTATGAAGCTTGTCAAGAATTCCACCCAACTCAGCTACAGGAGTAGTCTTTGTAGGATCTGATAAAAGTTGTTCTCCCATAATTTACGGTAAACAAAAAATTAACCCCTTGCCCCTCCGGCCCCTCCGGCCCCTTGGATAATAAGAAGGGCAAGGATAATCCCCAATACAGGTATTCCCACTTTTGTAGCTTGTTCGGCCATTCGTTGAAATTTGCTTTTTTCTGGGTGATCGTCAGGTAAATCATTCAGCAAACTTTGAAGAAGCTCATCGATATTTCCTTCTTGGAGAGCTTTGTTTACCCGTTGCGCTTGATCGACGCTCATATTTCCTTCATACAGTTTTGCCACAAGCTGGATCATTCCGGTATCTCCCTCAATACCTTGCTCAGCCATTGCCGTTTGGAGTGCTTGGAGTAAATCTTTTTGTTTTTTTTGTTCGCCCAATACAGATTGCAACTGGGCAATTTCTACTTCGTGTTGTCTCTTGACAGCCTGTGCACCTTCAGTAGTATCAGTGATACTTTTAATTTTTTCTTTTATCTCTGCGATCCTTGATTCAGTTGATTGTATTTCTCTGTCAAGTCCCTCAATACGCTCAGGTGCTAAATTGAGTGTATGCAAAATTGTTCCCGCAGTTTCGGGATCGGCTATGATTTGATCTGCAAGCATGCCCATAAGATTCGATTGCAGATCTGAGCCGTCTTCTGTGCTGCGTCTGACAAGCGCTCGCAATCCATCAGCCTCAAACAGTCCGGTACGGATACCAGCTTCATGGAGCGACAAAGCATTTACTTGCAGATCCTGATCTCGCTGTTTGAGATGAACGAAATACGCCTCTGCAACTGTTTTTTGGTCTGTACCGACTGAAAAAGCTTCAAGCAGCAATGCTTCTTCTGAAAGAAGCTGAGCATTTAACAACTCTGATGCTTTGATGTCCTGTTCATTACCTACAACCATACATTTCAGATATGTTTCTCCATTAATATCTATTTTTTCCACAATAGAATCGATGACTTGCCCATCTGCTCCTGCTGCAATAAATTCTCCATCAGAAAATTCCACATGGAGTGTATTTCCTGAATTATTGAGGGAAATCGGTTTTGCGAATCTTCCGATTGGTGCATTCATCACGTCATTACTCAAAACATAGTAGCCATACGCCGCCTGTTGAGCTTCGGTTAAGGATTTTTTGGACTTTTTTGCTTCAAAGGACTGTTTTGCTTCAAATCCCGTCCGTGCGACAGTCGCATGAACGACACGCACAGCTTCATTTCGCCTCATTTCCTGAATTTCTTCCGGAGTATGCGCAGCAGGTTCAGGAGTTGTGATTTGTTCTGCAGCTGGAGGACTTTTTACTTCGGGCGAGTCGGTGTCACCCCTAGAGTCTCCATGGTCTACCACAGGAGGAGCGCCTGCGATGCTTGCTGCATTTGCCGGATTTGCCGGTTCAGCTTGTGCCCCTGGCACCGGAGCTTCTCTCTGTAGAGTTGTAGCCTGAGATTGGGGAAGCGCGACTTCAGTTTGAGGAGTCATATATATAGTTGATTATAGTTGTAACAAAAAAAGAATTCAATTACAATGAATCGTATATGAGAATGAGCCCTGATTCATCACCTGTGCCAACATCTGCATCTGGTAGTACTGAACGCCTTTCGCTGCCTAAATTTTTTTTACGACAAGAGGGTGAAGATGAAAAAGGAAAAGTACCTGAACCCCAGAGAGAACTGAGAAAGAAAGAAGCATATCAAGAAATTCTAAAACAGAAAGAAATCAACCCGAAAACAAGAGGAATTTATGCAGATGTACTTGCCCGCGAATTTATTGCTCTTCAGTCTCTTTCAGATACAGCAGGATTTACCCCTCAAGCATGGCAAAAACGTATCCTCGACGTGGTAAATCCAAACAGTCCGGTATTTAAGAAAATACATGGTGAAGGTGAACTTTCAAAAAAGCCAAGTGAACAATATGCGACATATAGAAAAATTTTTGTAGAATTGCTTCAAAAAGGTGAGTCAGACAATCCTGACCAAGCACGCGAATGGCTCACTACTGCCATGGAAGTGACAAAGCGTCAAATAATTGCGGTGGAGGCAATTACTCAAGCAAAGATCCAATCGTATGCAAATGAAGCAGAACTTGATTTTGCTGATGAAATAGAAATATCAAGTTCGACACTTGCGCATGAGACAGGAAGACCACTTGATGAAGTTCGGGAAGAGATCGTACAACTTCGCAAAGATCAGGCGGGTAATCCCAAGTGGTGGCAGTTTATAAAGCGGATAAAAGCTGGATGGCATAGAAACTGGGTTGGAGATACCACGATGTATAGTAAGAAAGGGAGCATTTCTGATATGTGGAACCGATTTAGCCATGAAACCGAAAAAGAACTGTTTTCATCAATTGATGTAGATTTTCCTCACGGACATACCGTAGATTATAATCGTACGGTTAATGGAGTCGGCCTGGATGACGTGCAACAGCGAGATGCATATTTTGCTGAGTTTGATACGCAACTGCGGACAGAATACCATCTGAACCTTGTTGTGCAGGATCCAGCAAATCCGCAAAATTATCTTCACACATACTCAGGGTTGGATCCAGTACGGCCGGGAATAGCTGGTATTGCTGAGCTCACTATCAATGTCGATAACGCAGCCATGCCGAGCCTTAATCAGAGACTTGATTTAATAACTATGAATATCGGCCGTCGGACCGAGCAAAGAGTCAGGGATATCGAACGAAGTGAAGTCACTGATGCAGTAGATAAACGAGTACAAGAACTTCAAAAAAGAAAGTCAGGGAGAGTATTGACTCCTGAAGAAACTATAGCTCAGAAAGAGCTTGAAGCGAAGAAAGCTGCTGGCAAGACAATGGAGACTTTGTCCCAACAGGTCGCTCGAACTGAAGAAGAAATCAAACTTCAAGAACAGGATTTACAGGAACCGATAAAGAAACGTGAGGAAAAGAAAACAAAAGAAGCTCAAAAAACAACAGCAACTAAAACAAAAGCAAAATTAGTTGAAGAAAAAACTCGAAAAGAGGGGGATCTCGCTCGTCTCAATAGCGAACTTAGTACTATGCGAGGCAAACTGGGAACGAAAGGTGTAAATGTGGCTGACATGAATTCCGCGATTAATAAAGTTGAGGGACAAATAGAAACGCTTGAAAAAGGTTTGTATGTAGACCCAGGAAACATATCACAAAGTATTCTTCATGAAGAAGAGGAGATAGTAAAGAAAGATGAAGAACTAGTAGAAATTCAGAAAATATTAGATGCACATCTTTCAGAACTTACCGCATACGATGCACTGGAGGAGACTCACGAACACAACAAGCAGAAACTTCAAAACCTGCAAAGACGGTATCCCCAAGGAATAGACGTGCGTCAAGTCGAGCGCAAACTCAGTGAGTTTTCTGGATTGAGTTCTGCAGAGGAGGATGAGCTGGCTCGATTAATGACATTCAAAGACGAAATAGTATCTGAAACAAAATGGAATCAGATCCAATCTCGCTCATATCAGGACAAAATAACTGACCCAGTGGTGAAGCAGGAGATTGAGATTGCGATGGATGCTCGTCCCCATGTACAACCAGCGTATCTTTTTATGATTCATACTATTGGGGGAAAAGATGCAATAGCAGAAACACCCGAGGGGCATAAAAAGTTTGCAGCAATAAGTAAATTGATTCCTCCTGAGTTATTTTTTACAATATATAAGCGGAACCCTGCACGCATGGCAAACCTTCAAACCGCGTTTAACGCAGCTCACGGAAGAATGCCGGTTGTCGCAGGACTGCACATATATGATGAGGATCTTCAACATCCCACTGTGAGAAATGCGCTCCTTCAAGAAATAAACAAAGATTTTACCACCGAACTTTTAGCAGAGCTTGTGCATCAAGCACGGATCAAAGAACTTGGTGTTGAGATTAAAATTGATAGAGATACTCTCGATGATATAGAAGATGCGCAGATCACAGAGGACGCAGCTGAAAAAAAACAGGCAGAACTCCAACAAACGGTAGAAAATACCAAAAATATATATAAATTCGGAACTGAAATACATTCGGGAATAACAGCAGAAAATATTCTTACTGTTGTTTCGGGTCTTGGACTTACTCCTGATCAGGCAGAATCTGCGGTTGATGCGGTATATGAATCATTGAGATTGTCCGGGATCGATCGAGATGTGGTGGATGCGGATTTTGCTGCTCCGTCTCCACTGCAGCCATATCTGGACGGGACGTTTACCGATCGCGGACTTACTGGTCTAGCAATTGCTATTCGACGAGATCTCATAAATCATATTCGAAAATCCGGCATTTCGGGTGCAGAGATTGCTCCGTATGCTCGGATTGAACAGGCAGTGGTCGGAGTCGGTCTAGATAGGAAGAAAGCTCCATATGTGACTGCGGCTCTCAAACGCGCAGCCCTCAAAGCCGGATTGAATGGAGAGGGGATAACGGCGGAAATGCTTGAAAATCCGCTTGGAACAGCGACTCCAGAGGGAGTAATTCTTGATGCTGAGCTTGGGGGAATTCACATTACATTGAGTCGAGACCAGAAAGCCGCGTTGCTCAATTCGATACCACAAGAGTTTGTTTTGCAAACGTTCTCCAGAGAGGGTGATCAACTCTTTGATGGAACAAAACCATCCGGGGTTCGCACAGATCTTGGATATGACGTACTGGTCATAGAT
>LBTJ01000063.1 GCA_000990445.1 Candidatus Roizmanbacteria bacterium GW2011_GWA2_37_7 | reverse complement strand
AATATATTGAAATATTAAAAAGAATAAAGGCGATATTAGTAGATAGAGCAATAGTATTATGTGGGCCAAATGACTTATTTGATCCAGATGGGATTACCTTTCCAAAAGCTCTTGCACTCCTTCAGTCGCGCGGTTTTGCATTAGACGATCATACCCAATATGTCGCCTATGGTGAAAGCCTCGGTTGCTGTGTCACAGAAACAGCAACAAATTTTTACTCAGCAATGGGCTTATCAAGTCCAATTAATATAATCTCAGAATTAACAGATGTAGGTTTGGTTCAAAAGCCAAAAATCATTGAAGGGGTAAGAAACCGAAATAGTCCTTGTTACTGCGTTGATGACCTTATTTTCGGCGAATAACTACTTGCATTTTTTTACGATATTCCAATACAATCGAAATAGTTATGGCAAACATTTTATTCATTACTTCCCCTGAAAGATTTCGTGATGAAGAACTTTTCGTTACCAAGGAAGAATTGGAAAAAGCTGGTCATAAAATAACAATTGCTAGTACGATTAAAAGTATTGGTAAATAATTGAAAACGATTATTAAAGCGCTTTAGGGGGATGGCTGGAAAGATCGGGTACCTGAGTATGTCGTTGAAATACTGTATTTTCCAATTTTCCAGACTCCTTTTTCTCGAAATGCGGGAACTGTCTGCCTTCGGGCGCAATTTAATAACGCAGGAAACGAACTCTGGCTGTTTTTGGCATATTGAGAGAGGGGAATGATTTCAAGCCCATTTAAATAGGCGAGACGTTTATGTAAAGACTCCAAGATAGCCAGTTCAATGATGCGAATCATCGGCTTAAAGTTATGTGAGTCGTCGTAAGATCGAAGTGCAGAATAATATGCTTCTTTTTCCTTATTTCTCAAAATGATCGAAGGGAATCCTTCACGGATGAGTAAATAGTTATTTATGACTCGTCCGATTCTGCCGTTTCCATCAAGAAATGGGTGAACGCTTTCAAATTCAGTGTGGAATTGGGCGATCCTGTAGATAAAAGGTGTCGTTATCTCAGAACTGTAACGAATTAATATTTCTTGAATGCGGGCATTAACAAACTCAGGAGGCAGTCCGATATGGTTACCTACCCGCACCATTTCTCCAGCTCTTCGGAATCTACCAGCAACCTCATCGCCAATACCTGTTAACAGCATTTTATGTAATAACAAAACTAAATTTAATGTTAATGGTTGTTGTGGGGCTGTCTTTTTAATATACCCATATACTTGAGCTAGATTTCTTGCTTCAAATACTTCCCTTAGGGAAATGTGTCTGCTTATTTCAAGCTGAAGAAGAATTTTTTCAGTTTCAGGAAGAGAAAGTGTTGAGTTCTCAATTGCATTAGAGTTATATACTCGCTCTGCCATTTCAACATCATCCACAAGCGAAAGCAAAGACTCTTTACCCTTACTTTTTTGTTGATATTTGGCAAATAGCTCAGATATTCTTTGTAGTCTAGTTAATCTCATAATCTTATGATACCATATTAACGTTATTTTATCAATATATCGTTAATATCCTTTCTACGAGTGGGTTTATTGTTGTGTACTTGTTTAGCCATACTTCCAGCCTACCAAAATGTACGAGGGTATGCTAGGATTTGTGCAACAAAGCCGTTTTAATGTAAGAGTTCACGGTTCTTGACACAGTTTTTGTTTGTCATGCTGGAGCTCCAACGATAGTCGGAACGAAAGCATCTTATAAAAGATTCTATCGTCGCTTCGCCGGGTACAGTCTTGTATCTGGCTTCGCTCCTCCTAATTGAACATTTATTCTAGTTCAATTTGGTGCACTTCGTTTATTAACCTTAGGTGAGGTAGGAGCCGTTAGCACTCCAATTTAACTTTTTCCAGAGCCTTTCGTTTTATCTTGGTAGGTATCCTTTTAAATATGTTATTCAGATAAGGTGCGCTCCTAAAACAATTCGAATGCATACTTTAGCAATGAGAGTGCGAATATTACAAGAACAATTCCGAGTGCTCTAAGAATATACAAGTAGATTTTATTTTGTAAAAACTTTTTGGATTTGCTAATGACAAAAACTATACCAATACTTGACCCAATATACGCTATATATAAACCTGCGAGAAAAGACAATAATACCCACCAACCGACATTGTGCGTTTTAATAATTAGTGGTCCGCCAACGATAAACCAAAATAAGTATGAATCAGGACTTAAAAATAAAACAGCTAGACCTTTACTTAAAGAAGTTGATTTTTCATTTTTATTTATTACTATACTGTCTAGTGTGGTCGTAAAATTTTCATATGCAAGCTTAAGCAAGTATAAAAATCCCAAAATAGATATTATCCCTAATAACCTATCAGGAATCCCTATACGAAACAGAAGAAGTAAAGTAGTGCTAATAAAAATAACGTCCGCTATTAATACCGATGCTACTACTTTCAACCCTTCTAGGTAGTGATACTTCAAACTTTGTGAGATTATAATTGTTTGAAAAGGTCCAGGAAGAAGGCCTGCTGATATCCCTATAGTTAACCCGAAAAGAAAGAAGTAAAAACTACTATCCATATTTAGACGTGATAGCCATTATAAGGTTTTTTTCCTTTTTTAACAACAAATACTTCACCTGTAATATTATTGGCTTCTTTTGAACAAAGATAGACAGTATATTCTGCAATTTTTCTTGGATCAACTGCCTCGGAGATATATTGCGGAAAATATTTTTTGTATTGTTCTGTTGCTGTATCAGAAGGAGATATTGCGTTTACTTGAATGTCTTTATTTTTTAACTCCTGAGCAAGACCTATCGTTAAGTCTTCAATAGCTTTTTTTGAAACAAAGTAAGGAAGTCAACCCTTAGCTCCGTTTTCAAATGTTCCTGAAATATTGATTATCTTTCCATTCTTTGGCATTAGTGGCACAGCTGCATGAGCAAGAAGAGTCGGAGCGACTGTTCCGACGATATAAGTATCAATGATTACCTTTTGTGAAAAGGTTTCAAAATCTCTGTTTGCATAGACTTCATCACTACCATGCCAGATTCCCGCTACGTTCACCAAGATGTCTATTCGTTTAGTTTTTATCTTTATTGCAGAAATAAGATGGTTTATAGAATCGATATCGCTTAAATCAGCTACAATCACTTGTGCCTTACCATTTACTTTTTCTACCAATTCCTTTGTTTGAGCAAGTCTTTCTTTTGATCTGGCAACAAGAAAGACGGCAACCCTCCTTTTTCCTAAAGCAACAGAAATAGCCCGACCAATTCCTGTTGACGCACCTGTGACAATAGCTATCTTATTATCTAATTCCATAACTTAAGAAAAGTATATCATCCTATATTTGAGAATGAAGCGCACCTTTAACCTGATAGACGTGTTGCCAGATTTAAATATGTGACCGAACAGTATTGTTGATACGGGTCATTGCCAGATCAAAAACTGTTACCAAACGATAGTCTTTCATTTTATCCAATTTCTTCCTGAGATTTCTCTGTAATTTGGCTGGATTGAGCCATCAATATTCTCTCATCAGTTTGTCTTTGACTTCTTTTGAAATTTTATCAGATTCAATCAGTCTTTGGTATTGTGTTTTTGCTTCCTCGTATACCTTTCTAACTTTACCGTCTACTCTGACTTTTTCTTTTAATGTATCCTTCATCTGTGGTTTTAATCTTTTGGAACAGGGTTGTCCGACCACTTTCCAAATTAGCTTTAATGGTTTGATTAAATCAAATCCATAAATCTCTTTTCTTGACTTTATGGTTATTCTTCTGGTAAATACTTTTCGTCTTAAAAGTCTGATGGCACTTTTTCTGACTATCCCAAGGTTAGTCTTAACCTCAGAAATGACAACTGATTTTTCCTTCCTTGTTTTACAATTTTTGTACCGCTCTCTCACTGTTGCCAGATACTCTTTTTTTGATTGGTTTGACATACTGATTATTACCCTAAAAATTAATAATAACCCTCAGTGTCGAAGGGGCAAATTGGGTAACAATTATATATCTGGCAACTCGAGCAGCGCAATTAGTTGAAAACAGCCTATAATAGTGATATAATCCATCATGGCTGAAAATGCGTTATTGAAAATACATTCAGAAGTTTTAGCGGGTTGGCATCTGGCAGGTATTGATGAAACGACACAGTGCTTTAATTTAGGATTGGCTGCAGATATTCTTACATCATATAGGCAAGGTGAATGGGGAAAAGACGAAGCTTTAACACTAATTACAACGTGTGTTGATGGTGTTTTTATTAACGAAGAACAAGCGAAAAGAGACTTGGAAAAGCAACAACTCAAGGAACAAATAAGTCTTGAACCGATCCCTTTTCAAGGAACAGCAGCATATGGTGCTTACGATACGACTTTACCAATTGCGACACATATGACTTCGGGCGCAATGGATTTAATAACCGCAGCTTATGATTTTGAAATAGGAGTGGCTTTTTCATTCCAAGATTTACTGACAGGTGAAGGTATACGGCCAGCTTTAGCAAGGTTTATGGATGATCCGAGTTTTGATCTGACAGATGCTTTATATGGATTACACCAAAAATCAACGGATGAATGGTTTTCAAAAGAAGCAAAAATTGCAGTGTTAAGAGAAGGAGCGTTTGCAGCAATAGGGAAAATGCGAGCAATGATTATAGAAAAAAGATTAGTACAACCGCCAACAATTGATTTATTTTTTGCCGGATTTGGAGCAGTTGACACAGATTGGACAAGAGCGCAAGTTGCAAAACTAAGAGAAGAAATGAATACAGGAAATGCTATTCCAGTACGGCGAAACCCTTGTAGTTCCCGACTATTTAACATTCATTCGTTTATATCATCGTTATTCTGTGGGGATCGAGATCACTTTCTTTTAGATAAGTTTGTGTGGCTTGAACTTTTGAGGATTGTTCCGGTCCCGTAAATATATCCAAAACATTCTCTAGACCAGTAAAAACGTGCGCGGTAGCATTTACACCTAAATCTGTAAGCTGTCCTTGCTGACCATCCATTCCAAATTGTGATACCGTGCGGGATTGGATATCATACGCCGCATGGCAGTCTACTGATATAGAGCTTCTTCTAAATAATCCATCTCGGTATGGTATTAATATATCTTTCTCATCTGTGCCCTTTGGTATTGACATGGTACGATCAGAATCAGCAATACCACCACCCCGTACATAAGTTGCTGAGAAATATCCATCTCCAGTGTTATCGTATTGTAAGAAAATTGAGTATTCAAGTTGAGGCCTATTACCCGGAATATTATGCAAAACAGTACATTCTACTCTGCCACAATGCTCCCAAGGACGTCCATACTGTGGTTTTAATCTGATGACTGTTGTTTTGTTACCGTCTTTGAGCATTCTTTCTATTTCATTTCCTCCCTGCTCACCAGGTGCTTTACCACCGTTTAATTTTGTTGCTTTGTCACAAATCCCGCTGATTCTAGACGCGAAATTAACAATGCTCTCTATTGGAGGATTTCCCAGTCTGTCTGTTCCCGAAGTAATTGGTGATTTTTCTGGTAGGTCCATATATTTTTTTGAATTAATATGTAGTTAAATTACTTAAATACTATCAAATACGTGTAAATGTGTCAATGCAATAGGTAATTAACTTAAGAATTACTATATGTTCCGCACCCCGAGGTATGGAGCTCTCCTATAGATGAGTAAAAAACCAGCTATGCATGCTGTCGTGAGTATATCTCCCGTTCTACTATCTGGTGCAAATATACTTTTATCAGAGACTGATAGATTCGAACTTTGTCCACACGAATAATGTATCTATAAAATTTTCAAAAGTATGAAAAAATAGAGTTATGAATATGCGACAAGATCATATTTTATATTGTTAAAACAATACTTTCAGGACACGTCCCTAATAAATATTATATGGATTTAGATACTTTTCTTAACAGAATCGTCTTTGGTTGGATTAAGCATGATTTAGAGAGAATGAAAACGGAAATTCCTGGTCAAGTGGAGCTAGTGGTTATCCTGGCCCAATAAAGAACACCACAACGGCCTAAAGCTAAGCAGAGATTTCCGCCACTGAGCTGATAAGCGAAGGGGCGTGGGTATATATATTAAAGAAGCACTTGCATAGATTTACATAGATATGGTAAAATATGCATAGATTTACTTATAGACCTATGCAACAGACATTATTATCTATCGGACAAGCTGCGCAATTGCTGGGAGTTTCCATAGACACCCTGAGAAGATGGGATTCTGCTGGCCGTTTACGCTCGATTCGCAGCGGACCTCGAGGTCATAGGTACTTTAACAGGTCAGATATCGAACAATATTTACAAGAAATTGACACCATAGCTCGGAATTGGGCAGAATCTGCCAACCCGGTAATACCCGATCCCGACGTATACTGTCAAACTCGTGATGTGTTTCAAGCGAGACTTGAAAAACTGCAATCAGCGATAAGTGAAATTGCACCAATTGAAACAGTTTCTTTGATTACCGCGGTTGCTGGTGAGATCGGAAATAATTCATTTGACCATAATTTAGGAAATTGGCCCGATATTCCTGGCATTTTTTTCTCATATGCAATGCGTAATAGGAAAGTAGTGCTGGCAGATCGTGGTCAAGGGATATTGACAACGTTAAAGAGAGTGCGCCTGGGGCTAATGAGTTATCACGAGGCAATGAAGGTGGCATTTACCGAAACAATATCCGGCAGGTATCCGGAAACAAGAGGAAACGGGTTGAAGTTTGTAAGATTAATCATTGTGAAAAATCCATTTTCACTCTATTTTCAAACTGGAGATGCTCAATTATACTTAAAAAAAGGCGACAAAGAATTAGATATCCAACAAACTCAAACAGTTGTTCAAGGATGTTTTGCTGTTATCAGTTTTGAAGAATTAGTATGAGAATTGAATTAAAGAAATTTGGGACAACTCTCGTATCGCGCCCGGCTGGAAAAGAAGCGTGGCTGGCTTTTCAGCCTGTATTGAAAGGAATACTGCAAGACGAAAAAATAATAGTGGATTTTGACGGAATAGTGGTGCTAACTCCTTCTTGGGCTGATGAATTTTTAACTCCTCTTGAGAATAATTTTAAAGGAAAAGTAAAATTAGTTAACATTTACAATCCATCAGTAGAAGCAACCTTGTCAATATTAGATCAGCCTCCTCATACTCATCATGCGAGCAGGAGTGATAACAAACTCTCCATATTAAGGACACTGAAATGCACAAGTCAGGATTGTCAATAGGTTTATTGAAATCGCTCATACTTGACAAACACGTAATCTTTGAATATACTGGAACTACAGGTTACAAATATTGTAACTTTTGGTTCAAAAATAACTATGAATATTTTGCTTGAGCTTTACAAAAAAAATAGTACTGTTTTCACATTCAGGGAAATTTCTATGCTTTTCCCTGATATATCCTACCCAAATTTAAGAAGAAGGTTAAACTACTATCATGCCAAAGGCAATCTTATCAAACTGCGACGGGGGATTTATGCCAAAGAAAATTATAACCCTCTTGAGTTTTCAGGTAAAATATTTACTCCTTCTTACATCAGTCTTGAATCAGTTCTTTTTAATGAAGGCATTATCTTTCAGCCTCCGCAAGCAATTTCCGTTGTCAGCTATTTAACCCGTCGGGTTAAGTCTAAAAATATCGCCATTCAATTTCGGAAGATTAAAAAAGAAATCCTTTTTAATAGAGAAGGATTGGAGGAAAAAGATGGTTATTTTATAGCAGACAGAGAGCGAGCCTTTTTAGATACGGTATTTTTATACAAAGATTTTTATTTTGACAATTTAAGACCATTAAATTGGGATAAAATAAATCAGTTATCCCATATTTATCAAAGCGCGTCTTTGGAAAAAAGAACTGCCATTATTTTAAATAATTTTAAAAATGAAATTCGATAGAAAAAAACATACTTTTATACTTGCCAATATCGTGAGTGATATTTATAAAAATCCAAAGATAAATAGACATCTTTGTTTCAAAGGAGGAACTGCG
>LBTJ01000062.1 GCA_000990445.1 Candidatus Roizmanbacteria bacterium GW2011_GWA2_37_7 | reverse complement strand
AAACGGTATCACGGGGCAGATAATAATTGATGATGTACAACGCGATGAAGATAATAAAATTGTTGCATCAGGAGGAGCGATCGATCCATCTACTAAAAAAATTGCTATCACCACTTCGTGGGACACGCCAATTCCTACTTCAATCTCATCCACGCTGTATCTAACGCGATACCTTGATAATGCAACATATATCCAGACAACTGAGGCTGATTTTAATGCAGGAACATTGACTGATGTTATTGTGACAAGTACTGCTGATGGTGAAGTGACGCTTGGATCGGGAGGAAACGGGGATTGGTGCGATCCCGGCACTTCTATTGTAGCAAGTCTTGACCTTCCTGGCAATGGTGTTGCAGAAACAGTATCCGCAGTCGAAGGAAAGGTTTTTATAGGAACTGGCGAAAATGCCTCTGGTGAATCATTTATAAATATTGGAATAAGTAATGATGATCCACCCCAGTTATCTATCGCAGGAACTATAGACGGATACAAAACCAATGACGTATTTGTTTCTGGGACACACGCATTTATAGCAACAGACGATAAGCAAAAAGATGTGGTAATAATTGATCTCGTTACTAATTCAGAGGTTGGGTATTATAACGGAAGTAATGGTTTCGGCTTTTCACGCGCTGAAGGTGTTTATGTTGTCAACTCTGTTGGTTATGTCGTCATTGGTACAACTCTTCAAACATTCGATCTTTCTTCATTCTCAGGATCACGACCCTCACTTGATTCCCTGTTTTTGTGGGGCATTGGGCAGGATATATTTGTAGTTGATCATTACGCGTATGTTGCTCTTGAATATCTTATTGCTGAGCTCAGACTTGTTGATGTCTTCAATCCTTCCAATATTTCCCTTGGAGCACGCGCAGATGTAAATGGAGAACGAGGGCTTGAAGTTTTTGTAAACGAAACCGGAACACGGGCATATCTTGCAACTGACGAATCACCATCAAAAGACGAACTATTTATTATCAAAACTGATTATTCATTAGCGTCGAAAAGCGATGCAAACTTCAATCTTCAGGTCATAAGCTCGTACAATGCCAATGGCATGGACCCACGAGGAATCACTGTTGTTCCCGGCAATAAAGCTATTATAGTAGGAGTAAATGGAGAAGAATATCAGGTTATTGACATCTCTGTTGAAACATCTCCTACTTACTGTGGCGGCCTTGAGATAGGGACTGGACTATATGGAGTAGCATCGATACTCGAATCTGATGGAGACGCGTATTCATATGTTGTTTCAAAGGAAAATAATAATGAGTTTAAAGTTATAAAGGGCGGTCCTGGTGGCACATACTCTGCATCAGGACAATACGAATCAGCAACATTTGATGTTGGTTACTCAACGGCATTCAACCGTATCATCCCAACATATATCACACCAGCAAACACTAGTATACAGTTTCAAATTGCTGTTGCCGATCCTGTTGCAGGAAGTTGCAGCGGCGTGTCGTATGAGTTTGTCGGACCAGATGGAACTCCGGGCAGTTATTATGCTGATGAGGATGTCATCGCATTTCAGAATGACGGATCAAATTATGAAAATCCAGCGCGTTGTTTTAGGTATCGAGTATATTTATCATCAGCCGACTCATCCGCAACACCGATCTTTGAAGAAATATCAATCAATTATTCACCATGACCCTACATTCTAAATTCAATATTCAACATTCTAAGTCCGGTTTTTCCCTTATCGAACTCAGCCTATTTATGGGACTATTCTCAATCATACTCCTTGTTTTAATAACTATCTTTGTTGAGCTTGCCCAAAAACAACTTGAAATTCAAAGCATGTCTTCTGTTGAATCAGACAAAAGCTATATTCTGTCTCGTCTTGAGTATGACATAAGTCGCGCAGACGCAATCGCAATCCCTGGAGCGTCCGGCGACTCATCAGACGAACTTGAACTAACGATTGATGGCGCAACTTACACATACCGGCTCACTGGAACAGTTCTTGAAACAGATAATAATGGAGATGTGCAAAGACTCAATAATATTCGTACCGAAATCACCAATCTATCATTCCAAAGAATCGGAAATCCAAGCGGGGTACCATCCGTACAAGTATATATGGATATTGCCAGTACTTTTGCAGAAACATCTGGTCCCAGAAGTACTGCGATAGCCACAACATTTGGTATTCGATAATAATCACCTCTATGAAATCACTTATAACAAATAACAAGGGTCAAACTCTGGTCACGCTTCTTGTGTTTACTGTTGTGGCAATTGCTGTTGTGAGTACTGCAGTTGTTGTTATGATCAACATCGCCCGTTCGACAAGCATCACAGAAAGTCGTTTTATCGCATCTCAAGCTGCAGAAAGCGGGATTGAAAATGCAATTATTCGCATGCTTCGAGACCCTGACTACACAGGAGAAACAATGTCTGTTGGCGATGCGATCGTGGTCATCTCTGTTTCCGGAACAGATCCAATCATAATTACGTCAAAAGCAATTCTTGGGAGCTATGAACAGACTGTGCAAACAACGGTTACATATGTTGAAAATAGGCTTGCAGTTTCGGGGTGGGAGTATATGTATTAAAGTTGAATATTTCACGTTTCACGATTCATGTTATATGCTTATTATATGAGAGCTGTACTTTACGTTGACCGAACAAATCTTTATTATTACGGGGGGAATATCAACACACCTCTCTCTATTGCGCCTCCGCAAACAGTGTACTCAGATATGGATGTGATTGACACTGAACAACTCGCGTTTCTTATGGATAATTTTGTAAAAACAAATAAACTGCAGAAGTGTTCTGTTGTTATATTTTTTTCCTCACAAAGCTGTTTTCAAAAAGAGTTTCCAAAAAGCATGAATCCTGAAGAGGCTGAAATTCAAAAAAACCACTTTATTGACAATGTTCCGTTTAACAAAGTCTTAAGTATGATGTATCCGCAAAAAAAGGATGTAGACACGGTCGTTGCAGTAAACCGCGACCTTGCGTATACATTGAAAGATATTATGATCAAGATGCGGTTTACAGTAGAGGCTATTGTTCCGTCATTTACTCTTTTTGGGGATCAGCAGACCGTTTTTAACATAAACACAGCCCAAGAAATTGTCAAACACTTTTCTTCACTTATTAAAATGAGCTTCCCGCTTGAAGAACAAGAAAAAGCCATTTCAAAAGAGGAACAGGAAGAATTTAAATTTCAAGAAGAGCAACCAGAGTCCAAAACGCGTCTTTTTGTGATTATTTGCGCTTTTGCTGTTTTGATTTTAATCCTTGTATATATTGTGTTTTCCTTTCGTAAAACTCCAAAAAAAAATACTCAAAACACTATTACTCCAACAGCCAAGCTCGCGCAAACAATCAAACCAACCAACAATCCCATCCCTTCTCCAACCGAAATACATATTCCAAAACAAGAGATTCATATTCGTATTCTCAATGGCTCAGGAATTCCTGGCCAGGCAGATGTGATACGAGAGCGGCTTGAAGCTGCAGGGTATACAAGTATAGAGCTCGGGAATGCACCAACACAAGAATCGAATACTGTTTCTATCGTTGTAAAACCAGAAACTCAACTCCTTCATCGCCAAGAAATCGACCTTATCATTCGTTCTCTTGGTCATGCAACAACGATCCGTGAGAGTAATGAGATTGATGTAGACGTCCTTATCTCAACACGTAAAGGAAGCTCTCAATAGTATTGTTCAAAATGCTTCAATATATATCTTGACAGCGCATAAATTTTTCTTTATGCTGAAACTATATTATTAATTTCAATTTACCTATGTTTAGGAATAGAAAAGGTTTTACCCTTATCGAACTATTGGTGGTAATCGGAATACTTGCCGTACTCCTTGCCATCACATTAATCGCAGTAAATCCCGGACAGAATCTGGAAGATGCTGATGATACCAAAAGAAGAAGCGATGTGAACGCTATTCTCAATGCTGTCAATCAATATATGGTTGACAACAATGGAGATGCCCCAACAAATGTTCCAACAGGTTTAGCAAATGCAGCAATTATTGGAGACGGCGCTGGACAAGTTGATATCTGTGCAGACATCATCCCGACATATATTGCAGCTGTGCCGCAAGACCCAGACAACAATAATGGTGCAGATATCACCAACTGTGTTGGATATTCTTCAGGGTACACAATTTATAAAGATAACAACAGAATCACGGTCAATGCACTAAATGCAAACACACCTCCGATCATTGTTACCCGATAAGAGCAATCCTAAAAATCCCGCCTATTTTCAGGCGGGGTTTTTTTTGATATACTGTTCGCCATGAGTAACAAAAGCATACTTCTTGTTGAAGACGATGAGTTCTTGCAGCAACTGTATTTCGAACTTCTATCCAATGAAAAATTTCACGTAACTGCATCAGGTGATGGAACTGAAGCTTTAAAACTTATTGAGTCAAAAAATTGGGATCTCATATTGCTTGACATCATGCTTCCGGGACTGGATGGATTTCAGATCGTAGAAAAACTTGAAAAAACTCAAAAAAAGAAACTCAACACCATTGTCTATTTGACAAACCTTGATGGAAATGATGATGATCTGAAAAAACTCAAAAAGGTGAGAAAATTTATGATTAAAAGCGACATGTCGCCTCTGGAATTTGTTGAAAATGTAAAAAAACTTCTTTCAAAATGATGCATGTCTCGAAATATTAATACGTAAATAAATCTGTATAATTGATACTATGGACCTTCCTTTTTTAGATCAAATCATTCAGCGAATCATATTTTTTGGTGTTGTGGTGCTTGCTGCAATCATCGCATCTCTTCTTACAATTGGGTTTATATATCTGCTGGTTATCTATATCCGCTTGACAGCAGAACAGATGTTTGCATCATTCTCTTCATTGGAAAAACCAGGTGGTATATTGAGTTTTTTGGAAGTGGGAGATGTACTTGCCTGTGAAATTGTCGGGACAAAGTCTGATATTCGATTTTACATATCTGTACCAAAAAAAATCGTAGATCTTATCGAAAAAACGATCTATGGCTACTATTCAACCGCAGACATAAGGCATGTAGAAGAGCCCAATATTTTCACAGAAAAAGGAAATGTGGCGTTTGCATCCCTAAAGCAAAGTAAAGATTCATACATGCCCCTCAAAACATATCGTGATATTCCCACAGACTCCATGGCAGCAGTCACAAGTGCCCTTTCCAAAATGAGCGATCATGAAGGCGCGATTATTCAGTTTCTGATCCGCGGTACCAAATCCAACTGGAAAAAAGAAGGAAAATCGTATGTTTCATCAGTGAAGAAAAAAGAAGCCAACCCCAATGAAGCGACTTTTGAAACAAGTCAAAAAATCCTTGAAAAAATTGACGAAAAAACTACAAAGTCAGGATTTGAAACCATGATACGAATTGTTGTATCAGCTCAAAATAAAGATACAGCAGAAGCACATCTGCGAAATATCAAAAACGCTTTCAGCCAGTTTACTTCTGAGCTCAATGATCTAACCAGTCCAAAAATCTGGTTTAAGGCTGGATTCATGATGAACTTTATCTATAAATTTTTTCCGGCATTTGAGATGCCGTTCACCAAACTTACGTCAACCCTGACTTCAGATGAACTTGCATCAATGTTTCATTTCCCAAATAAAACAGTTGAAACGCCGCATATTCATTGGCTGAAGGCAAAATCGGCTCCGGTTTCTTCTGAAGTGCCGATAGACGGAGGCACATTTTTAGGATATGGATATTATCGGGGCGTACGAAGACAGGTACACATCCAACTCAGGGATCGTATGCGGCACATGTATATTATTGGGAAAACAGGTGTTGGAAAATCAGAGCTTTTGAAAGAGATGATCAAACAAGATGTCAATGACGGAAAAGGCGTCTGCGTCATTGATCCGCATGGCGACTTGATTGAAGATACTTTACGTTATATTCCCCCTGAGCGTGCAGAAGATGTTATTTTATTTGATCCTTCAGAAACCGAACGCCCGATGGGACTCAATCTCCTTGAAGCAAGCACTGAGGAACAAAAACATTTCATAACAAGCGCCATTATCAACCTTATGTATAAGTTGTATGATCCGCAGCGGACAGGCATTATTGGCCCCAGATTCGAGCATGCGGTACGAAACGCCATGCTGACGATCATGTCTGAACCAGGAAGCACTTTCATCGAAATTGTTCGGGTCATGACTGACCAAAAATTTGTCCAGGAACTGTTGCCGAAAGTACAAGATCCGATTGTCAGACGGTACTGGACTGATCAAATAGCGCAAACGTCGGATTTTCATAAATCAGAGGTCCTTGACTATATCGTCTCAAAATTCGGCCGTTTTGTAACCAATAAAATGATGCGAAACATCATCGGACAATCAAAATCATCGTTTGATTTTAGACACGTCATGGATGAAGGAAAAATACTTCTAATAAACCTTTCAAAAGGAAAACTTGGTGAAGAAAACTCTACATTCTTGGGGCTTTTAATCATACCAAAAATTCTTGCTGCAGCAATGAGCCGTGTCGACACTCAAGAGGAAGACCGAAAAGATTTTTTCTTGTATGTTGACGAGTTTCAAAATTTTGCAACGCCTGATTTTGCGGTAATTCTTTCTGAGGCTCGAAAATATCATCTTGGTCTCACCGTTGCCAATCAGTTTATCGGGCAGATGGATGAAGAGGTGAAAAATGCGGTATTTGGAAATGTCGGAACATTACTCTCTTTTCGAGTCGGCGTCACTGATGCTGCGTATTTGGCACGGGAGTTCCAACCTCGCTTTAGCGAATCAGATCTTATCAATATTGAGCGTTTCCATGGGTATATGAAAACAATTGTAAACAATGAACCTGTTGATCCATTTTCAGTAGATATGACAAAAGATATTTCTCAACTGAAACAGCAAAGAAATGAAAAAATTGCACAAGCTATTATCCAGCTTTCAAAACTGAAATATGGCAGGCCAAAAGAACTGGTTGAAGCAGAAATTTCACAACGTGCAAGATTGTAAAAATAAAAGGATCATAATGCTCATAACCCATACCGCAACCATCCTCAAAAAACAACAGCTCGCAGATACAGTCTGGCTTTTGTCATTCTCATATCCTGATGACCCTGCATGGACGTTTCACGCCGGACAGTACATGATTTTTCATCTTCCTGTTACTGAGAATGGACATCCTGCACGAAGACTCTACTCAATTGCCTCTACCCCTTCTCAAAAAGACGCACTGGATTTCATCATTGAGCTTGTGCCAGGGGGTCTTGGAAGCGAATATATCGCAAAAATACAGGAAGGCGACACCGTCACCATGCAAGGACCTGCAGGCGTTTTTATCTTCAAGCCGTCCAAACGAGACGCTGTCATGCTGGCAACTGGTACCGGCATTGCACCCATGTATAGTATGATCGCTGATCGTGTAACGTATACCGTGAAACGTGAAACGCCTAATATTTTTCTTTTTTGGGGATTGAAATATAAAAAAGATATCTACCTCAAAAAGGAGCTTGATCTTCTTGTTCAGGAAAACCCTAACTTTCAATACTCAATCTGCTTGTCACGAGAAGAACATGTGGATGAAACCCATTGTATGAAAGGACGGATAACTCAAGGACTTGAAATACTAACGTCTATACCAATCGTTGCTCATTTTGCAAATATTTCATCACAAAATGAGCTTACGAGTGTATATACTCGTAGCATTCTCAAGTGCAAAGGGTATAAAGGCCAACAACTGATAACCGAATTTGATTTTTATCTCTGTGGCAGTCCTCATATTGTTGAAGCCTTAAGAGAAGACCTGACAAATAAAGGCGTTCCAAAAGAACAGATCTATTTTGAAAAATTTGTTTAAAATGAAGTGACGAAAAAGTCTGCTGGGATTTGAGGCAGTGATTGAAAAATTGTCACAATCTTGGATGGGCCTGATATTGAGAATGCCCGTGCTTCAATATTTTTTCCTTGGTCGGGAAATGTTCCTGCTTGGGCAACAAACCGAACACGTGTATTTGAAAATAACGAACGTACGATCATCATTTTCGCATTTGAAAAAGCTCCCATATTTATATCTGCTTGGTAGTTGTATGTTATGCCGCCGACTGTCACCGGCGCTGAGGTAACAGGTAAAGATGTAGTTCCTATGGTCAAACCCGCTGTGCAAGGCTCA
>LBTJ01000061.1 GCA_000990445.1 Candidatus Roizmanbacteria bacterium GW2011_GWA2_37_7 | reverse complement strand
TCATCGGCGCTGGATATCAAGAACAAAACCTCAGAGAGCTTGGCAGGGCGCAAACTCAACTATCATCTGTATCCGCTCACTTTTTCTGAATACCTATATCAGACTGGTGTTGAAAGTAGTCTTGAGACAACATTTTTAGAAGATATTATTGCTCACGACTTGTCTGTTGGTGTGCATCTATTTGATCTGCGCTCTACTTTGGTTCGCATTCTCACATACGGTCTGCATCCGTATCTTGTCGATCATTCAGAAAGTAAAGAGTATTTGAAAGAGCTTGCGGCATCATCAATATACAAAGACATCATTGAGCTCAATCTCATCGAAAATAGACAAGTAGCATCGGATTTGCTCAAGCTCTTGGCCTATCAAGTCGGCAACCTCATCAATTACACAGAGCTTGCCTCACGGCTCAATATAGATGTGAGAACCGTCAAAAGATATATTGAGATTTTTGAGCAGAGTTTTATCATTTTTAGATTATATCCATTTACCAGTAGAAGAAGAGATGAGGTGGGAAAGGCCCCAAAAATATATTTTTATGATCTCGGTCTACGAAACGCAGTGATAGATGACTTCACCGATCCTTTATTGCGAAGAGAAGCAGGCGCTCTTTTTGAGAATTTTATCATATCAGAAAGTTTGAAACACAATGCATACAAGAATCTGGGGTATCAACTGTCTTTTTGGAGAACAACACAAGGCTCTGAAGTTGATTTGATTTTGCATAAAAAAGATGAGATAGTCGCGTGCGAGATAAAGATGTCAAAAGGACAGTTTTCGTCTGCTTTTGGGAATCGTTTTCCCGATGCACGAAAAAGAATGATTACTATGGAGAATTTTTGGTGAATAAACCCTATAATAAAAGGGTCAGACCCTTTTACTATAGAACTTTTTCAATAATAAGATCATTGATAAGGCTTTTTTCATATTCTTTTTGAGTATTATCTAAATCAGAGTAACCTTCAACAAATCGTTGGTACGATACCTCAGTGTCGCTGTGTTTTGAATGAAAATGATGGAGTATGTCATATGGTTGAAGCCAGTTATAATGCACCTTGCCTAAAAAAGCAGGATAACTTGAGTATGGGTAGCCGGATAAGGGTCTGACCCTTTTAGGGTCAGACCCTAAAGAATGAGGATTGAGATGAATATATCTGCTCACATGAAGATATTGTTCTTCAGTTTTGATATGAACGGCCTTATACACCCCCTGCCAGATTGAACCTTCAGAACCATATTTTTCATTGAAATAAGATGAATACTGTCCGTTTAGCACTTTCATAAGCTCAGGCATCCCATACTTGGTTTTTTGTTTGACGAGAATATGATAGTGGTTAGGCATAACCACAAAAGCATGGAGATCGATTTTTTCATATAAAGGATTATTGACTGAAACATTTACCATTTCTCCGCTAGGTATGAGTTTATTTTCCCGGAATTCGGGATCAAGATATTTTTTCAATATATAAAGAAAAGTTTTATAGTCGCGCTCGTCATTAAATATTTGTTGCCGATTATGACCACGGTTATACGCATGATAATATCCTCCCTCAGTAAGTTGTTTGTTTCGATTTTTGTATGGCATGAAAAAAAGGGTCTGACCCTTTTACTATAAGTATTTACAATCGTACGCTTGCATATGGAATTTTGGAAAATATTTCTACAACCCAGACAATAAATCCAAGCAAAGGATACAACAGCAAAGAAAAGACAAACCCCAGATGCCAGCTGATCATTCCCAGTATGATCGTAAGAATTCCTAAAATCATGATCGGAGCAATCAGCCAGGCAACAAGAATATTAGCAATCGGCGAAATAAACGAGATCTGTCGGAAATACCAGAAGATGATCGGCAGAGTGAAGACTTGGGCGGAGAAGGAAATCCGTAATTCCTCAAGAAAATAAGATTTAAGATTTATGAGATAAGATATATGATTCTTCTCTGTGTCGTTTTCCTTTGAGATATTTGTTTTTGGAGTTAATTGTATGGTTTTATCTTCATGTGGGACAGACCCAAATAAAATGATCCCAAGCGTTGCTGCAAACGAAAGCTGAAACGAGATACTTGAGAGCCACTCATGATTGACTATGATCATAATGAGGCCGGAGAGAAACAATAAATAGAGGGCTATTGTCTTTCGTCCATACAGGAGCCCAACAAGCGACAGGATGCCCATCATTGCAGCGCGCACGATCGGGGCTTCTGCTCCAACAAATAGAACAAACAATATGATAATCACGATCGTTAGAATTGATGCTATTTTTCTTCCTATATATTGCACGATCGTATTCATTATAATTGCAGTTAATAATGTAATATTCATACCGGAAAGGACGACTATATGAATCAAACCCACGTCTTTGAGTTGATTATAAAAAGTATTTGTCACAAATAATGGGCGGCCGAGAAGAATACCATTGAGGAGTGAGGCGTGAGGTTCTGGGAGAAAACTATTCACGAGTTCAATGAGATGAGCCATCATAAATCGATATTATTTTTGATCTTGTCATAGGTACTCTGATTTACCACTTTCTTTGAGAGAAGCTCGTCGACCGAAATGTACGGGCGGTTTTCGATGATTTTTTGGCCAGTAACGGGCCCGATACCAGGAAGCGTGTCGAGTTCTTCAAGTGATGCGGTATTTATGGAGAGCGTAAGGACCGTTTCTGTCTGCGGCTTTGTCGAGGCAAGGGAAGATTGATTGTTTTGAGAGGATTGAAGATAGAGCGGTTGTAGATACTCAAGAATCCGTTTTTGTTCTACAAACGTACCATTTACAATATCCCAGATATATGGAATATAAATTTTCTCCTGATCTCCAACATACTTTGCGAGATTGTAGTTTCGCGCGACATATCGTTTATCTGCTTCATCAGATAGTCCTCCTGCCAAATCAATCATATCTTTGAGACGTGTTCCAGGAGAAACTTCGTACACATCCTGCTCAACAACAGCGCCAGATACCTCGACAGATAGTGTTGTCGGCGATTGGTTTTCAGTTGTTGGTTGGGAGTTGTTTATTGATACAGTATCATTTTGTGATGTCTGAGCCGACAATACCGTGGGTTGGATACTGGTACTTTTGAATTGAAGGATAAACGATATGATCGTAATGATTGAGGCAAGTGAAATAAGTGTAGTTTCTATTGGATGAAGCTTAATGAATCGATATACTATGTCGATTGTCAACATCTATAAAACCATTGTAGCAAAGAAAGTGACATAAAGGAATATTTATATATAAATAATGAGTAAAAATTTTGGTTCTATTCATAATGCATGTTCCATATTCTATTTTCCACATTCAATATTCCATATGTCATGTTCTTGAGAGATGCTGTATACTATGCTTCATGGCAGACAATAAACCAAAAGCAATTGCGTTTGACCTTGTCAATGAGCTCAAAAAAGTGTCCTGGCCGTCTCGTGAGAAAACAATCAGACTGACTGTCATAGTCATTATCATCTCCTTGATTATTGGCTTCTATATCGGTATAATTGATTTCTTGTTGGCGAGAGGACTCAAACTTCTCACGAAATAGCGCATAACATTTATGTCAAAAACAAAAGATACAACCAAAGAAAAAAAAGTTAAGGATGTGATTTCTGCAGAAAATGAGCAGGAAAAATCTCTCCATCCAGGAGGAAAATGGTATGTTCTTCACTCACAGACCGGTCATGAAAATCGCGTCAAAAACAACCTTGAGCAAAGAATTCAAAGCTTAGGAGTAGATGATAAGATCTTTGAAATCATTGTGCCGACGCGTGAAGTTGTTGTTATTAAAAAAGGAAAAAAAGCAAAACAAAAAGAAAAAGTATTTCCTGGATATATTTTTGTGCAGATGGTACTTGATGATCAGTCATGGCTCGTGGTTCGCACAACAGAAGGTGTTACTGGATTTATCGGTGCAGGAACCAAACCAACGCCAATCTCAGATAAAGAAGTGAGTGCGATTATGCGATTTGTACAGCAAGAGCAACCCAAGTTTAAAGCAAAATTTTCTGTTGGCGAAGCAGTCAAGATCACCGAAGGGCCATTTACAGATTTTTTGGGTTCAGTTGAAGAAATCGATGAGGAAAAAGGCAAGCTTCGCGTGCTTGTTTCAATTTTTGATCGCGAAACACCAGTAGAACTGGATTTTTTGCAAGTGAAAAAATTGTAATATCAATTTTTTCATCCTGAGCGAACTTGTCCTTAAGTGAAATCGAAGGAGTCGAAGGATCTATTAATTAATTAGACATTTTTTTAATATGGCAAAGAAAATAAAAACACAGTTTAAGCTCAATCTTCCCGCAGGGGAAGCAACACCAGCGCCGCCGGTCGGGCCAGCTTTAGGTCAACATGGTATCCCGATCATGGAGTTTATCAAAGAATACAATGCAAAAACAGCAGATAAAAAAGGGAATATCATCCCGGCAGTGATCACGGTGTATGAAGATCGAAGTTTTGACTTTATCACAAAGCTTCCGCCTGTTGCTGCAATGATAAAAAAAACACTGAAGCTTGAAAAAGGATCGGGTGTACCAAATACAGAAAAAGTGGGAAAACTCACCAAAGCGCAAATTGAAGAGATCGCACAAGAAAAACTCGGTGATTTAAATACCGATGATTTAGCTGCCGCAGTTGCGATTGTCCGCGGTACGGCAGGAAGCATGGGAGTAGAGGCTGAATAATATGGGAAAAATCAGAACTCGACTTATCGGAGATACCGAAGTTGAGGAAAAACAAAAAAAACAAGCACGAAGTCGAGCAGTTCGGAAAAAAAATCAGGAAAAAAAATCTGAAAAAGAAGCTCAGATCGAGACAGTAGATGTGCAAAAAGAAACAAAAGCTTCAAAAACAACTGTTCGTGAGCCAAAAAAACGCGGTAAAAAGTATCTTTACGCCATGAAAAAAATTGACTCAAAAAAACTGTCACGGAACCGGAAAAAGTGTAAAAGTTGCGATCGTGGATGATGTTGTGTTGGCAAAAATTGGAAAAGGCGTTCTTGATTTTGATATTTTGATATCACATCCTTCATTCATGAACAAACTCGCAAAATATGCCAAAGTATTGGGACCAAAAGGGCTGATGCCAAATCCAAAAGCAGGAACTATTGGTCCTGAACCTGAGAAACTTGCAGAAAAATTCAAAAAAGGAACTGTTCGTTGGAAAACTGAACCAAAGTTTCCGCTCATTCATCAGATTGTCGGAAAGATATCATTGAAACCAGAGCAGATAGCAGAAAACACACGAAGCTTTATCCAGTCCGTTGGTACCAAAAATATCACAAAAGCATATATAAAGCTGACAATGTCGCCGGCGCTTCAAATAGATCTTCAAAATATATAATCTATTCTTTCTTCATTTGTAGCTTGTTATACTATCAATATAGTAGTGCTCCCTTTATACCATGTTTTCTCGAAAACAGGTATCGGCGGTCGCACATTTTAATTCTTATGAAAATTAATATTGTTTTTCCACTATTCATTCTCACACTCTGTATATTGAGCACGTCTGTTCATGCCCAAGAATACATTCTCGAGCTTCAGCAAATCGTAGCTACAGATGAAGCCCAACTGAAGCCAAAAATTCCTGCTGCGCAGTTGGCTGAGCTTGGCGCACAGGGGTATACTATTATGTCAAGAAATGAAAAACCAACTGAATTTTATTTCGCCATTGATCATACATTTATTTCATTTTCAGATCTTTCTCAAGGTGGAAATTTCTCAAAGCATATGAATGTGAAAATTAAATCAAGTACGAACGTACAATATCAAATTTTAACAAAACTCACATCTCCACTTCGTACCATAACCGGAGAAACCATTGAGTCAACTTCATGCGACAATAGGTGTACATCACAAACTGCAAGTATATGGAATTCTGCAGATGTATACGGCTTTGGATTTTCGACTGACAATGAGCAAACATTTCGTCCGTTTTCGTCACAAGAGGCAACAGTATTGTTCCTGCCCGCACAGGGAAAATCTGATATAAAGATGACGCTCAAAATTCAAACACCGCGAAATCAACCGGAGGGAAATTATCAGGGTGCGGTACAGCTTATTGCATTGCCTGAGTTGTAAGAAAACGTTACACGTTTTGCGTTATACGATACACAAACTATGAAATACACGCTATTGCTGATTGTTTTCACTCTTTTCCTGGTGCGGCCTGTGTATGCGGCTCAGTTTGCATTTTCGCAGTCTCCTCAGGCTCATGAAGTGATCGCCCGCCCAGGAGCAACAGTAATACTGCCCTTTACGCTCACCAATGTCGGCGATCCGACAGTGATGGAGCTTCGCGTGTACACAGTTTTAGTAAAAGATTCACAAGGATCCTATGCGCTTATTCCACACTATTCAGACAATCCAAACAGCCCAGAGTTTTATCTGAACGATTCAACTCATTTATTGAGCGAGCCATTTTTTATAAACACGAGCGAGGCGATTGAGTATGAGGTTGCAATACATATTCCGGAAGGTATCAGAGAAGGAGATTATTACTTTGCTGTTGTTGGACAGTCTGCGCAAAATAAAGGATTTGTTGATACAAGTACGATGTTTTTTCAAGGCGGGGTGGGATCAATGGTATATCTGACCGTAAGTTCCGATGGAGTTTTGCATCAATCAGGATCAATCACACAGTTTGACGTACAGTCAAAACATATATTTACTTGGCATAACAAGAAATACCACGTGTTTGATAGTTTTAAAAATATTCCATTTGTTTTGAGTATTGCAAACGCTGGCTCAAATCTTTTCAAAGCAGCAGGTACGATCTCCATACGTCCGATATTTTTAGGAACAGATGCACAATTACTCTCAACGGACCCAACATACGTTATGGCAGAAACAAACAAAATATTACGAAGTTCTCAATCTTCAAATCGGAACAATACTGTGATTATACAATCGCCATTTGCAGGCATATATACCGCACAAGCCGCAGTCACATTTGGCGCTTCATCAGACGTACACATAGAAGAGGTTTCATATATTGTCTTTCCATTTACATATATTGCGTATGGAGTTGGCATGGTCTTCCTTATCGCAACGATTGTGATATTCTTAAGAAGAATAAATGGAGGATAGGGTAACTACATCTCAGACCTCACAACGTATTGATCATAGTAGACTATAAACACGCGCACAGGATATAAAGGAATGCCTGAAGCAAAAGCGCTTGGAGGAATCAAAACTTTACCAATGTAAAATGGGATATCTTCGTATGGCATATTGAAAATATAGATCTTGTTGTTTTTCATATAATATCTTGCAAGAAAATAATCAAGCTCATGAGTCAAATATACACGATCGTCATTTTTCATAGATTGATCGATTTCTTGAAACATTGTTGAGCTTGCTCGTTTTGCGTTATATCGGAGATTGAGCTTGTTATAGTGCAAAGTGGCAAAAAGTAAGAGCAGTACGGCCGTGAGCATTATGAGATGTTTTTTTATAAAAGACAGTACCGTATGTATATTAAATAAGCGACGGACACGGAAGATTGAGCTGACATATTTTATATACCCTTCGCACTTGAGAATGCTACGAGTATATACACTCGTAAGCTCATTTTGTGCTGAAATATTTGCAAAATGAGCAACGATTGGTATAAGCGCTTGACTTTGCGCCAGAAGAATACTGTCCAGTACGAAAATCATATACAAAAGTAGTCCAACAACAGAGAACATAAAATATCGCGGATGATACACGGGTATTGCAAAAAGAGAAATGATATATAAAAAAACAGGAGGAAGAAGAAACCACATAGTTAGTTGTACGTAGTTTTTTGGAAGGTTGGGACTCCCCAAACACCCGCTGATACCCGGTAAATAAAACAAACGGAAGGTACATGATATCCTGTGCTTTGGGAGTGGCAATCCAGAACTCGGCGATACTTAAATCATGATACGAAATTAAAAATAAAAGCCAGGGAATAAAGAGTATAAGCGGAATGAGAAATACTGCTTTGTCTTTCCATGTAGACGTGACGTGCGCCAGTCCACGGGTTCTGCAAACACTGTCCACGATTGAAGAAATGATCTGTGCAGCAAGGATAAGCACCGTAAAGTAATGCGTATACAATGCAAGTGTCATTGCGGCAATATACAGTTTTTTTCTTTTGGTCAATAACGCAAAATATGAAAGCGTCACAAAAAATGCAGCCATCATATACATTCGAGCCTCAAATGCAAAAGTCAAAAGCATGGGGTTTAAGATAATAAGCAGGAAATATATGAGGGCTCGCTTGAAAGAAATTTGAAACACCACAGCCATAATTTCAAACATGATATAAATCGTCAGAACATAAAACAGCAGAGATACGGTCCGCATCGCAATTTCAGAAGATCCAAACATCAGCATCCACGCATGCATAAACAGATAGTAGAGCGGAGGATTGAAATCTGCGGCTGTGGTACGCAAAATATCTCCGATACTTTGCTGAGACATAAGATACGTGAATGCCTCATCTCTCCAGAGATTCTGGACAAAAAACAAAAGTGGTGTTTTGGTGAAAAGATAGTTTAACATTTAATTCATTTAATCATATTAACCTGGATCCTTCGACTCCTTCGATTTCACTTAAGGACAAGTTCGCTCAGGATGACTGAAAAAGTCTTACTAGACTTTTTCAGTCACTTT
>LBTJ01000060.1 GCA_000990445.1 Candidatus Roizmanbacteria bacterium GW2011_GWA2_37_7 | reverse complement strand
TAAATGATGAAAAAGAAGCCACAAAAGAACGATTGAGCGATCTTGGCGAATTTTTGAAATCCCGATGGGAGTTTGTGGCAGAGGAAGGGAAGAAAGATGTGAAAAAATTCAAAGCTCAAAACTCAAATCCAAAAACTAAAAAGTAAATAATTGAAAGTTGAAAATAATACATATGGAACTTCAAACAATCGTTTACATCGTTGCAATCATTTACATGCTTTTGTGGATCGTGCTTCTTGTTGTTGGCATTGCGATTGTATGGAAAATTTATGATGAAGTACGAAATGCACCAAAACGAATTGAAAATAAGATAGCAGAGCTTCTTGAGTCAAGAATGGCAGGCGTTGTGACGGCTGTCGTAATCCCGCTTGTCACATTTCTTGTAAAAAAGATGAAAGAGCGGGTTAAAAAATGATACGGTTATATTTTCCTCCCATATCGTTCCTTTGACATGCGGATAATCTTTTCGGAGTTTGAGTTTTTGAGAGCAGGCAGCGGCAATGTTTTGGCCGGAAAGGGGAGCGAGGTCATCTCGTCTATAGACATTTTTATAACGGTTTGATATTTTCCCAAAGTCACCAGGTCATTTTGCGTATAGAGCTCTGAAAACTCTTTACTTAAAAATTCGGCATCACGCGCACCAATGACAAATGAGATCAGCGAGCCAACATTTCCAAAAATAGCAGTCATGACATCTTCATCGATCTGCTCGATGTATTGATTGGCAAGTGTGAGAGCAAGGCGATATTTTCGAGCCTCAGAGAGTATTTTGATAAATGATGATGTTGCAAAGTTCTGAAACTCATCAACATACAGAAAAAAGTCTCGACGGTCTTTTTCCTTTTGAAAAGATCTATTCATTGCCGCAAGCTGAATCTGTGTGATGATCATAGCCCCAAGTAGAGCGGCGTTGTCTTCACCAAGTTTGCCTTGCGAGAGATTCAGTATAAGAATTTTTCCTGAGTTTATCATATCCTCAAGATTGATGGTGGATTTGGGTTGTCCGATGATATTTCGTATCATTTTGGATGAGACAAACTGCCCAACTTTATTTTGGATCGGTGATATTGCCTCAACTCGCAGACGGTCAGTCATCTTATCAAATTCTTTTTCCCAGAAATTTTTTAAAACAACGTCATGTATATGATGCATATTGTTTTTCCGGAATTTTGGATCAGCAAGAAGCGGCAGAGCATCGGCAAGTGTGGAATTGGGTATTTCAAGAAGCGTGAGGATGGTGTTTCTCAAAATATACTCAAGTCGCGGACCCCATGAATCTCCGTAGATTTTGTAAAAAATTCCGACAATGCCTGAGGCAACCAGATCGCGGTGTGTGTGATTTTTGATCTCAAGGACATTGAGGGAAAACGGGCGCTTTGTGTCAAATGGCTCAAGATATACGACATCATTCATACGGCGTTTGGGAATATACTCAAGAATTGTTTCAGACAGGTCTCCGTGTGGATCGATGATCCCCACTCCTCGGTCGCGGCGGATATCATCTATGGCCATATTTGCAATAAGTGTTGTTTTTCCGGCACCGGTTTTTCCTATGATATACACGTGTTTTCGACGATCTGCTGTTTTAATACCAAATACCGAATCTTTATTTTTGTACTCAGCTTTTCCAAAAAAATTTACATCTTTTTTCTCATCTGCAGTAATATTGTCGGTTGTTGGTAAATTTTCCGGCGGTTCTCCGGCCAGTGTTTTACCCCACGCAATATTCTTGATTCCTTGAAGCTGTGATCCTGGAGGATGCCAGAGCGTTGCAAGTTCCTGTGCATTTAGAATTTGCGTCCGATGTTCAAGCCAATAAAATCTACGGACTTTCATGCGATCGATGAAATCATTTTTTCCAAACCATTTTTCTCGTATATCAAATTTATTTCCTTCACCCAGAGAAAATGTCCCAAATGTACCTGCAACATTATGGAGTAACGTTTTTGGATCATGCTGTTTTTCTTTTGAAGCGGCAAGAATTCGGATTGCACTGCGTCCTCCTTGAAACAATACCTTTTTTGCCAAATACGAGCTATTATCGCTCGATTTTTCGGATGTGACTTCACCGGTTGCGGGATTGGTTTTTTCAGTGAGACGCGAATCAAGCGTATCTCCCTGCCAGTAAAATGATGGGGGAGTAACCAGAATTTGCAGAGCAAGACGATACCACGGACCTTGTTTTGAAAGAAGGCCGATCAAAGAAGAAAGCGGATCCACGTCAGAAAATTCTGTATAAGTTTTGAGCGGAAGTTTGTATGAATGGTGCAGTCTGAGATCACCAGCAGCTTGGTAAGGATTTTTTAATATTATATCCATAGGGTCGCTTGTTTTGTGGATAAATGACTGTGGATAGGATGCGGAGATCAGACTTTGTACCAGCGACTCTCGGGTTGTTGGCACGGTCACATAATAGTAAATCGACTGACCAGTGAGAAAGAACTCAAATGCAAAGCAGTCAACTTCCTTAAAAAGCCGCACAAACACGCTGTGTTTTTTTGATAAAAGTGATGAAAAGATCTGTGTCGCAGCTTCGGGCGCGGTTTCATCATCTTTTGGATTGCGGATCTGGAGGTGAGAAAGTTGCATAAAATGATTATATCATTGAGAGGCAGGATTCTCTTTTCTCAGAAACTTTGCGATGTAGTCGTTCATAAAAATATCATATGACATATTTTTATACGATGCGAGTTGTGCGAGATCCTTTTGAATATAGTCAATTTTGTTTTGAATAAGATTGGTGTTAAGCATAGAGTGTATTTAATATTTTTTGTTTTTTTTGTAAAATACCGCGCATCGCGAAGCGGAGCTGATTTGTATCGATATATTTTTTTTGAATATAGATAACAAAGTTATTATAGGCATCTCTATTTCCATATAAAAGTTTTCCATCACGGATAACTTCATATAAAAACAACGGATTTTTCTTGTTAAGCGTCTTCACGTCAACGCTATCTCCAAAAATTTGGATGAATTCTCCAGTAAGCGAAAGTTCTTCTTCAAAGTCTATCCCGCCATTTCGATACACTGCAATATCAGTATCTGACTGGGGATTAATCGTTTTTCTCGTCACTTTTGAACCATGTAAAATCACAAAGTCTAAATTATGACTTTTACCTATCAACTCAATTTGTTTCAGGATTTTTAGGTTCATATTTATATTGTAACATATGGGAAGGAGGTTCAGAGAATGAATCTGTGTTATTGAACTGGATTATTGTCATTAGAGTATGAAAGAAAGCATGAATACATTTATTATAGATGTTTCATATATCGCCTTTGCAAAAAGAAAAAAAAGGGGTTTACTGATGTTTGATGAAAAACTCTGCGGCATGATATAATGATCCCGTCATGGCAACCTCTACTATCTCGATCCGTTTTGATAAATCCCACCTTACCTCGATTGGGGAACGGCTGTACACCCAGAGCCTTGACCTCGTTCGTGAGCTTGTTGCAAACGCCTATGATGCAGACGCAACACGGGTCAATATTATTGCTGATAATGGTTTGATAATAGTCGAAGACAATGGCACAGGTATGTCCCGCATGGGAATCGAACAATATTTTACGATTGGATCGCGTTTCAAAAAAGAGAATCCGGTTAGTCCCGGATATAAAAGGATTCGTATCGGCGAATTTGGGATCGGGAAGTTTGCCGTTCTCTCACTATGCGACAGATTTGAACTTTTTACCAGATCCGACGGCTATGCAGCGACAATCATTTTTGACAAAGAAGATTTTATTGAGCGAGATGATTGGGAAGTACCAATTGTTGAGCATGAGGTTACCATAAAAAATGATACTGGGACACGTGTGACACTCTATGATGTCAAGAGGCAACTGAGCGTTAATGACCTTGAACGATATCTGACCAGTACTTTTCCCCTGACTGATCCGAAATTTGTCATATTTCTCAATGAACATCGTCTCGAACCTAAATATATTACGGGAGAACGCATATATATTAAGCATTCAGTAAAAGGACATGGGATGATTAAAGGTGAGATCATTTTATCTGTGCTTATGCTTCCTTCGGAGCTTACAGGTATCGGTATCAGGGTAAAAGGTGTGCTCATACGGCGTGAGACCTTTGGGATGGAAGAACATCACACCTTTATCTCACACAAACTCACTGGAGAGGTGCGCGCTGATTTTATTCCGATCACAACAGATCGAAGCGGATTTATCACAGATAGTCCGGCCTACACGCAGTTTGTCGGTTATATGAAAAAAAAGCTTGTGCAGGTTGTTAAGAAGCTTGAGAGGCGATCAATTCATTATGCAGACAAAAAAAGCGAGAAACTTCTCTCAAATGTATTGGCAAAACTGCGTGATTCACTTCGAAAAAATAACGATATGTTCGGTTCCGCTGATCTTCCGCTTTTCAAAAAAAAGAAGACAAAGCCGCTCACCAATCAGGGCATTAATGACAGCATTATAGGTCAGCAGATGATTGGTAATAAGTTGGGGAAAAAAAGAGGATTTATGACCCCGGAAGATGAGATGAAGATGGCTTTGAAGGAGGCGGTAAAGAAATTGAGGCCAAAAACTCGTCGGCATGTCAAAACTGTTCTTAGGGACGATCATCGAATTGTCAAAAAAATCACTATCGGAGGCACAGAACTTCTAGTATCGTTTGCTCATCTTGGAAGTCAGGAACGGGAAAGTTTTGTTGACGGAGGGATCATATTTATAAATCGTGACCATCCCTTATTTGTCCGCATTGATCGAAAAGCAGAATTGACCCAGTATCATCTGATGCGCCTGGTTTCTCAGGAGCTTATTAAGTTTGCTTATCCCAAAAATCTTGAAGTTGCGTTTGACTGGCAAGGTAAAATTATTACTGATGCATTCTAGGAGAAGAAAATGTAACCTCTGGAGTTACGAAGACTGACATGACAGCCCATATCATATATATCTTCTAAAGTATCATTTTTCTACTGCATCGGGTATTTTTGTTACCATAAAAGGATGATTTCTTGCCTAATTTGCGGTTTATCAACTGTGAGAAAAAATGGGATAATAAAACGTGAGATTATGACGAAGAAAGGTAAAGTTCAAAAAAAGAATACAAGCGTATCGCTGTAATAACGGTCATTATTTTTCTTTTAAAGAAAGACGGGGAAATTCACCCATGGAGATTACCGGTGTATACCTTCCGAAATTCTATAACTTTCTCACATTTTTAAGAGGTCATCTAAACCTTTCATAGAAACGAGTATTTTGACACATACATATACACATGTTATAATAATGCCATGTTAACCAAACGTACCAATATTCTTTTTGATCAAAAAACCTGGGAATTTCTTGTTGGGCTTGCTCAATCCAAAAAAACTTCGGTTGGTGCTTTGGTGAGAGAGGCTGTGAAAAATGAACATATAAGTAAGATAAACCAACGAGATAAAAACCGTGAAAGAGCTCATAAATTAGTTCTTGAGCTGGGAAAAAACAAGAAGCGCGGTTTCACTACTGACGAAATTTTGGATTATATACACGATGGTCGAAAGTATGAATAAATCAATTTTTATTGTGGATTCGTCATATCTTCTTACCTATCTCTTCCCCGATGAACGCGATGAATCGGTCGACAAATTGATGAAGGAATATAGGGAGCATTCAATATACCTGCTGTCGACTACATTATTACCATTTGAAGTAATGAATGGTTTGAAATCGGGATTTTTGAGGAAAAGAATAAAGCAAGCCGAAGTGATGAAGGCTCATGAGGCATTTAGATTTTTAACCATTGACCTTGTTGAGCCGGATGGATACACTGTTTTGGATATTGCGATAAAGCATAAAATTTCCTGCTATGACGCGGCATATGTCGCCCTTGCTAAGGAAAAGCGTTGTACATTGCTGACGTTTGATAAGCGGTTGAAGGAGATTAAAGAGGTCGAATCCTAAGACGAGAAAATGACTTTTCCTGTATTGCGTATACTTGCCAGAGTGATTGAGTCATTTATATTTTCATAATCATCCATATTCAGTCCAATAACATGGAGTTCATGTTTTGTTTCAAGATCATGATATTTGTCATATAAAATGCGCGTAGGGTCTTTAATTGCATTTATTTTAAAATCTCCTACCATAAGAAGATCAATATCACTATCATATCTTCCATTATTTTTCGCAAATGATCCAAACAAAATGATCTGACGTATAGGTAAATCAGCTGTCACTCGTGAGATAAATAAACTCAACTCTCGACTAATTGCTTTTTGATCCATAGATAGAAATCTTTTGCAAAACTAATAAGTTTCCTAACCTTTTCTTTATTTGAGTAATATTCACGGTTTAGATCAGGATATCGGATTCTCACATACGACAATGAAAGTTCTTTTACCATCTCAATATCGATTGTTTCTCGTGGAATATTTGTATATTGTTAGTAAGAGCCTGTTTGGATTCTTTAGCCCTTATTTGAGACCTCCGTTCTTCTGAGCATGAGTCCTATCATGGCTAAATATATAAATGTCTCTTCTGACTTG
>LBTJ01000059.1 GCA_000990445.1 Candidatus Roizmanbacteria bacterium GW2011_GWA2_37_7 | reverse complement strand
TCGATGTCCCAATGTGACTATTACGCCTCATATTGGTTTTAATACTGAAGAAGCAGAGTATAGATTGTCAGAAATCGTTGTCAAAAACATCCAAAATTTTGTTGAGAATCACCCAATACATGTAGTTACTTAAAACTATTCAATGCTTTTTTTCCCAAGCTTCACTGCAAGCTGTTTATAGAAATTTTGAATTTGAAGCAGATCAAGAGGCTGTATCATTTTGGGTAAAAAATCAAATTCTTGAACTTCCATACAATCACCTGCAAAAATGAAAGGATCGATCTCCATATGAAACTTGGTCTGTACATCATCTCGTAGATTCCAAAAGGTAAACTTTTGCAAAAGGAAATATATATCAACAAAATCTTTTACCTCTGTACGCTGGGTCAGTGTAAGCAATTTGTTCGCCGCAATATCACGCAAGCTATCAACTTTGAGTTTATTTCTGTACGGCTTCATACTCTCAAGTTGTTTATAGGGGTAATGAGCAAAATCAACTTTGAGTTTTGAATCGTCTGCAAAAGTGAGAAAATACATATGCGTTGGCTCGACATACTCGCCTGCCAGTGTGAATTGGAGATCTTGAGACCAGCTCGTCAATCGAGAAACAATACTTTGAGAATCATAGAGTTGAGGTGTAAAAAAATCCAAATCAACACTTTCTCGATGATGTAAATACATATCACTTAATGCAGTCCCTCCTGAAAAATAAAAGGTACCGGATAAAAAGTCGTCATTGCTTATACGGTCTAGAATAGCCGATTGATGCTTATTGAGAATTGTATTGCTTTTCATATAAATAGCTGCATGAGTTTTTTCCTTTTCGGTGCGAGATTGAGCTCGTCCCAATATTTTTTCACATCAGAAAGAATGATCTTCTCTCCCTTTTCAGGTCCATAGTTGATTTGTCGCTCAAGAAGTAAAATTCTGCCTTTTTCCGTTTTTTTGAGTTCTTTTGGGTCATAGTCCCAGACCGATTTCATACACCTGAAAGTATATCATAGTCTCTGGTGCAAAACTCGCCCCCCCAAGCTCCCGAGGCCAAGTTCATCTAGCAATACATATCATTGACATTACCAATGATGAGGAAAGTAAAAATACTACGCTCACGATAAAGTATTCGTTACTTAATGAATATTTTTACTGCTTAGAAAGGTATAAATAAGAGCACGTTTCTGAAAATTACAAGCCCAAGATTAAAGAAGCAACGTAAGAAGCAAATGTGGAATAAGCAGTATATTATCTTCCGTTTTCAGAGTATCTTCAGTCGTAAGTATGCCGAATTTTGCTGATGTTCTTTTGGTTAAAAAATCCTTAAGATTTGTTAAGTCGTTCCCATCATAACTCACCTTCAATTTTACTTCAATTGGTATAACACCTCCTTTAACTTCATGTATAAAATCAATCTCTCTCTTAGTTTCAGGCTCTACCCAAAAAGGTATTGAACTTTGAAATGTTCCCACAGATTGCTGTTTAAAAGACAATAAATGGTTATGTATTTTCTGTCTTTACTGAATCTGGTTTATTATGGAATACATAAGGAGAACTTAAAAAAGCCCAGTGAGATTCTACGTAATAATCTATGTACTTCATTACCGATCTTTCATCAATTCCTAACACATCAGTAAATGTTTTATATTTTGTTACACGTCCCACCATTAAACATAAATTCACCATCAATCTTTCAAAAGACTGTGCGTCACGGATTTCTACTTGAGTCATTATGTCTTTAGATATTGTTGTTGTTAATAAGTCTCGTAAATATCTTGAATGATCAACGCTTCCACCATTAGAAATCACCCAAGGAAATCCTCCGTAGAAAAGAAAATTATCAAACCTTTTTTTGAGTTTGTATTGATTAATCATTGGTTCAGCCTCTCGTGTCGCTTTAAAAGTAGTATTTAAATCCCCATTCATTAAAGAAGAACGAAATTTTAATGAGATCAAATCTAAATTTGTTTGAAAGGTTGAACGCTGATCGCCATTAGTATGATAACGAGAATAATCAGCAAAGCTGAATGGAAATATTGGCTGGATACTTACTCTGCCAGTTAAAGGATTTTGAGAACCCCTTCTTAGTTCAAAGCTTGAAGATCCTGTTACAACAAATTTTATTTTATATTTTTGATCTATTAGAGTTTTTATTTCTTTTTCCCATGCCGATAAATTTTGTGCCTCATCAATAAATATATATACTGTTTCAGTTAACTCATTAAATGTTTCATCAATAATGTGTTTTTGATAAAGCTCCAATGTGAAATTTATTAAATTTTCTTTTGCAGCAAACTCTGTGAGTATAGGATTATCTCCTTGTATAAATAAAATTCTCTTTCCGCCGATTCCCTTTTTAAGTAAAGAGTCAATCAGCTGATACATAAGAACACTTTTGCCAACTCTTCTTGCCCCGATGATAAGAGTTGCCATATCTAACCTTTTCAGATCTTGTTCAAGAATATTAAATTCTCTTCTTCTAAATGATTCCAGTTGAGGCTCTGGGACTTTTCCATTCTTAAACCAAGGATTGATTTTTTTTATGATTTCCAAAACTTTTAGACCATCCATATTTGAATGGTACATTATAATGTACAATTTGTCAACATTATAATGTTGACATTATAATGAGAGTGTGCCACAAGTCAGAAAGGCTACGTGAAAAATCATTTGGTAAAGTTTATAATATATACCAATCGTTGCTCATTTTGCAAATATTTCATCACAAAATGAGCTTACGAGTGTATATACTCGTAGCATTCTCAAGTGCGAAGGGTATATATAGGTGTGGTAGTTCCTATAAAAAGTTCCTCCATAGTCAACTAATGCCAGCAAATTTATACTAAACTTATAAATATGAAACTCAACGCTGTGGGGGTCGCTTCAAGCGATCTCACAAAAACCATATCCTTTTACATACTTCTCGGATTTAAATTTTCAGAGGTGAGTGATGACGGTAAGCATATAGAAACTACCATAACGAGTTCTTCTGCAAGACTCATGATCGACTCAAAAGATATTGTCAAAGATATCATTGGTGAAGACCCAAAACCAGGAAATCATTCGATGTTTGCGATTGAATACGAAACTGCAAACGAAGTAGACACAGTTGTGCAGAAGTTAAAAGACGCTGGATTTACTGTAGTTAAAAAACCATGGAATGCATTTTGGGGACAAAGATACGCTGTGGTCGAAGACCCGGACGGGTACAAGGTTGATTTATATGCTCAATTGGGAAAAATGTAAATTTCAATTGTAGCTCCTTCATAAGCACTTATAAAGAAATAAAGCTCAAACCTTCTTGATATAATTTTGATATGAAATTGATTACCCTCAACACGTGGGGTGGGAAATTGCTTAATCCATTATTGGAATTTGTGAGGAAATACTCTCAAGATGTTGATATTTTTTGTTTTCAAGAAATGTATCGAGCTCCTTTTGATTAAATAATTGCTTGCGAAATGCATGCAAACATATACGGGGAGGTCGAAAAAAATCTTTCAAATCACAAAGGTTATTTTGCTACTCATTTAACAGGTAATGATTTAAACGGAACCGTAAACTTTCCACTTGAAAGTGGACTAGCTATTTTTATCAAAAAAGATATCAAAGTGAATGAAAGTAAAGAAATTTTTATTTATCGAAGCGGAACCGACTTATTACATGATGATATAACCAGTATTCCTAGAAATCTTCAATATATTTCTTTTTCTGTAAATAGCAAAAACTACCTTATTGGTCACTTTCATGGTATATGGTTTCCTAAATCAAAAGAAGATACCGAAGACAGAATAAGACAGTCGCAAAAAATACAAGATTTTTTCGCAAAGAGGACGGAAATAAAAATACTTTGTGGCGACTTTAATCATGCGATACAGTTTTGTCGAGAAAATAATTTTAATAAAATTAAAATTGAAACAGGAAAAGCTTTTAAACAAGGTCATCTATTCTATAAAAATAGAGGATTTAAAATAGTAAAAGAAGATGAAGAAGATTTTTATATGGAAAAATTTCTATAATAATTATGGCATCTAATTGCTGGAGGACTATAGAATTCCCCTCCTTTTCAAGGAGGGGTGTCCTCCGATTCGGAGGGCGGGGTGGTTGATAATAACCACCTCCCCCCTTCGGGGTACTCCTCCTTAGGTCGCATCCATCAATAAGTTGATTCATATATGTATGCGACACAAAGAGCCGTAACCATCCCGCTTAGCGGGATGGACGAGCTCTTAGAAAGGAGGAGACTTTTCAAACAGGCACTTAGAAAGGTATAATTATAGCACGTACTTGAAAATCTGAAAATTATACTAAAATACACTTATGCATATTCGTTTTGCAAAAAATACTGATAAAAAGCAGATACTCGACCTGCTTGGTGAATTGATCACAGAGGTAAATATCAAAAGTAAACAACCTGCAAAAACAAGCAAAGGTCGCAAAGAACAGGAAAAACGGTTTGATGAACTGATCAAACGAGCTGATGTTCAAATCTTTGTTGCTGAAGAAGAAAACAGGCTTCTTGGCGTAGCTGATCTGTTTATTCTTCCTCTTATTCGAAGAGGATATTACCAAGGATATCTTGAAGATTTAGTTGTGACCGCGGGTATGCGGGGAAAAGGGATAGGATCAAAGCTACTTTCAGCCATAAAAACCTACTGCAAAGACCATAACATATCAGTAATAAAATTAAATAGCGGTGTCTATTTACCAGAGGCACATAGATTCTACGAAAAATATGGTGGTGTTTTTACAGAAAAGATGTTTCGGTTTGACCTTTGAGTGTTTGGGAAATTCCACCCAAGTAGGGCGCTTTGAGCTTTGAATGATACAATATTCGCAAATGAATAAAGTTAACATCATCAAATCCCACTTTCAAAAACACGATAATGTGATTTATGAAGTAATGAGACACATGAATTTGAGTCTTTTGCCGGCGCATGGAAAGCCAGCAAATTATTTTGCAAGATTATGTCGAGAGATTATCAGTCAGCAACTTGCTTCTGGGGCAGCGAACGCAATACTTGACCGATTCTCTAGTTTGTTTCCAAACAAGAAATATACTCCTGAAGCAGTGTTAGCACTACCTGATAAGAAACTTCGTGAGGCTGGCATGTCGTGGGCAAAAGCCAGATACATTAAAAATCTCGCTCAAACTATCGTAAATCATGATATTGCCCTTGATAAGCTCATTCACTTAAGCGACGAAGCTGTTATCTTGGAATTAACCAAAGTCAAGGGAATAGGCAGATGGACAGCAGAGATGTTTCTCATGTTTAGCATGGGTCGAGAAAATGTTTTTTCCCATGGCGATTTGGGTTTAAAAAAAGCAATGATGAAATTGTACGGATTTGATGATCATCCCAGCATACGTAAAGTGAATACTATCGTTGACAAATGGTCACCCTACAAAACGTATGGCTGTTTGGCTCTTTGGAGTATTTTTGAATAGCTTCTGTCGTATAGGTATTCCCTTTGAAATTTGAGATGTATTTGGTAATTTAACCCACATTTACCCACACTTTACCACAAAGTGTGGATAGAAGAGTCTTGTGACAATCTACATCCACACTTTATCCACACTGTGTGGATGAATGATCGTTATGACGCTCTAAATCATTTTTCAGTCCACACTTTACCCACACTTTCAAAAGTGTGGATGAGAAAGCTTTGCAACAACCCGTACCCACACTTTTTTTCAAGGTGTGGAGAATTATTAAAGCCCCACACTCGTGAGGATTGCTTGATATACTTTCATTATGAAAATCTGCGTTCTCACTGATACTCAAACGTTTTAGAACTGTTACAATAAGGTCTGTGCTACATCCGAAGATTTATCAAAATCGGTTATTTTTGGGGTTGGCGATGCTTATTCTCTCTTTGTCTCCGATTTTTATGCCAGAATACAGCAAAAACGGCTGGAATTTAACCCTTTTTTATATCGCTTTTTGTCTGGGGATAATTTTGATCGGCGATTATGTCGCAGTCGCGTATGGAAAAGTATCGCCTCTTGTGGTTATTTTCCAATCAAAGCGCAGTTTTTTCAAGTTTTATCTGGTAAGTTTTACCGGCGGCTTAATTTTGGAATTTTTCATGAACTATCTGGGCGGCTTCTGGTGGTACCCATTTTATAATACCGGTTTTTATTGGCTGACCGTGATTTTGTTGTGCGGTTTTGGTGTTTATTTTCTGACCATCATAAGCTCATATGCTGTTGTCTACGCGGTATTGGATCAAAAAAGGAAAATGTATGAAAAAAGAAAACAAGCTGATTTTGGAAGAAGCGGTTATCAGTTTTTACTGATTGTTGGCGTCTTATGTCTGGGGTATGTCATGTGGAAAGTGATACAGGGAACTGATTTTTTTGGAAATTTTGTCTTTGTCATCAATGCGCCAAAAATTGCCTATATTGCATTTTCAACGGTAATTGTGGCCTTTGTTGGATTTAGTTGTATTTTTGAATATATTGCGTATAAAAGACAACGGCTGACGATCATTGGATCTCTTTGGCAGGGCAATTGGCGGCCGGTTGCGGCGATACTCATAAGCGCTCTGTTTTTACTCCTTTATATGGAATTGCAAAATCAACCGATAAAGTTGTGGCAGTACTCCAACGCTCCTATGGGAAATGCAATGGTATTTGATCTGCCATTGTGGATCTATATTGGTTGGCCTTTGCACTATATTGGTTTTATCAGCTTATACCAAGCTTTTGGTGATGCAACCGCACTTAAGCTAATCGATAACCCATAAAAAAACATGTTATGACCGATCAATAGAAATATCCATTTGTGATTTTGGATCTTCAATAGGCTCAATGTGCGTAAAAACAGTCAGTTTTGGAAAATATTGTATTATCTTCAACTCTATCTCTTCCAACAAATCATGTCCTTTTTGCACCGACCAATTTCCTGGAACCAATATATGGACAGACATAAAACTTCTTGTTGCAGATTGACGAGTTCTCAAGCCATGATACGAAATTTGTCTTTTTTGATATGTATCCAGGATTTCTCTAATCTTGATGAGGTCTTGATGAGGTAATGATGTATCAAGTAGTCCAAGTGATGACCGTTTCATAATAGACATGCCGGTCACGATGATGTTTGTTGCAACAAGGAGGGCAATAATCGGATCTAATATTTGAATATGGGTGATCGAAACTAACCCTACACCAATGATAACTCCGACAGATGTCCATACATCTGTTATGAGGTGATGACCATCAGCTTCAAGTGTGATAGAGTTGTATTTTTTTCCCATTTTTAATAATGTCATTGCAACACCAAGATTAATGATAGATGCTACTGCAGAAACTACTATTCCAGCAAAGGCCTGTTCAATGGGTTTTGGATGGAATAAGCGGTCTATGGATGTTGCTCCAATACCAAGAGCAACAATTACAATAAGTGCTCCTTCTATGATGCTTGAAAAATACTCTGCCTTTGTGTGGCCATAGAGATGATCTTCATCCGGTGGTTTTTCTGCCAGCTTCAGCATAAAAAGAGCAATGACAGCTGCAACAAGATTGACTATAGACTCCAAAGCATCGGAAAGAAGTCCCACAGAACCTGTCAAAAAATATGCAGTTACTTTGAGGGAAATCGTCATTACTGCAGCGAAAACTGAAAGCCAGATAAAACGAGTAAGAGATGTTTTATTCATGAGTAGGTATTATTTTATTATATTTTTGGATATAAGATACTGCATATTGAAAACTACAAATTCTTCTTCAGTTCATATACTTAGCAAATCTATAAGATGCTACATGGTATAATTTATAACGTAACGTTATAGTCAACTGCATATGAATAATCTTATAACGGCGGGAGAGTTTGCCAAATTAGCCTCAACTACAAAACGGATGATTCTTTATTATGATGAAAAGGGTGTGCTCAAGCCCATAAAGGTAAATAGCGCTCAGTATCGTTTTTACCTTGAACGTCAAATCCTTGACTACCAACGGATACTTCTTCTTTCAACTTTTGGTGTTTCTCTTGGTGAAATGAAAAGATATCTGAAAAAAAGCGGTAATTTGGCAAAACTTTTTGATGATAAAAAAGAGCTCATAGAAAAAGAGATTCGATTACTTGAGTTTAATCTGCAAAACCTCACCAAGTTTCAAAAAAATCTGAAAGAAAATGGAACAATGGTGAATCCAATGGTACAAGTAATGCCGCCATTTGGCGTATTTTACATTGAAAAAGAAGGTCCGTACGCAAAGATTGGAAATTACTGCGAAGAGCTCCATACCATGTTTGAAAATAAGGGCGACCATTTCACGACTTTGGCAATCTTTGAAGAGCAGGGCTATCGGCCGAAAAAAAGTCGGATAAAAATAGGAGCTTTGAAAACCGAAGGAATGAAACTGAAAAAAACTTATCAGGATGTGGTCAAATACATTGAGATACATCCTGGTAAAGTATTGACATATACTCACAGCGGATCAGGCAGTTTGCTTTCTCTTTTTTGGATCGAACTTGAAAAATACTGCACACTCAAAAAAATAAAAATAAATAAATATGTTCCTTATTTTGAAATCTATCGTACCGTGAACTCAGATATGACAAAGCAATTTTTTGAGATCTATCTGCCGATTGAGTAGATTTCATTCAATATTGTTACGTTAATTTCATATAGGGGAAGGTACTTGAGAAGTATTTTTATGTGAAGTTGTTGTGGTGAGAAAATTAACAAATAAATATATAAAATAATATATGAAAAAAACTAATAAACCATTCGATCCATTTGCAAATCTTGTTCTTGATAAGTACGAAAAGAAGATTGAAGAATCTCTGGAGAAAGGTGAATGGAAACAGGCAGAAAACCATGAAGAAATGAAAAGTCTTCTAAAAGATGCCGCAAAAAGGCATAGACAACTGCAAGAATCAAAAAAGATTACTTTTCGAGTAAATCAAGGAGATCTTATCAAGCTCAAAGTAAAAGCAAAACGTACTAATATTCCATATCAAACACTCCTTGGAGCGCTTATTCGAGATTATGTGGAGGGAGATTATACAATCAAATTGTAAGATTGTTATACCAATCGTTGCTCATTTTGCAAATATTTTATCACAAACAGGAGCTAAGAGCTCGTCCATCAATAACCTGATAGATATTGATGGTTACGGCTCTTTGTGTCGCATACATATATGAATCAACTTATTGATGGATGCGACCTTACGAG
>LBTJ01000058.1 GCA_000990445.1 Candidatus Roizmanbacteria bacterium GW2011_GWA2_37_7 | reverse complement strand
CAGCAATTCCGCTGCCAATTGATAATATCGACACTGATCAAATCACCCCGGCACGATTTCTGAAAAGTACAACCAAAGAAGGTTTTGACAAAATCCTTTTTCATGACTGGAGGTACGATCATAAAGGAAAGCCAAAAAAAGATTTCGTTCTCAATGATCCCAGATACAAAGGAAGGATACTTGTTGCAGGTAAAAATTTCGGCTGTGGTTCAAGCCGCGAACATGCGGCATGGGCGCTTGTTGATTATGGATTTCAGGTTGTTGTTTCAAGTTTTTTTGCTGATATTTTCAAAAGTAATGCGTTAAATAATTTTCTTCTCCCTGTGCAAGTTTCAGATCTTTTTTTGCAAGATCTTTTTTACGCAATTGAAGAAAAATCTGATGTACGAATCATTGTTGATTTGCCCAAGCAAGAAATTCGTGTACCATCTCATGACATGAGAGAGGAATTTGAGATAAGTACGTACAAAAAAATGTGTCTTATGGAAGGATTTGGCGACGTCGGATACCTTCTTAGTATGCAAAAGCAAACATTGCAGTTTGAGTCGATGCGAACAAACGATTATTCATTGACCGGAAGATTATGAAAAAACAAAGAGGAAAATTATTGCAAGTAGCTCACTTAGGTCATCCTATTCTTCGTAAAAAAAATAAAGAAGTGAAAGATATAAATGCATTTTTATTACAAACGCTTATCAATGATCTAATTGCTACTGTCATGGAAGTTGATGGCGTAGGTATTTCTGCTCCACAAGTTTATGAACCAGTAAGGTTGTTCATTCTGGCTTCTCATCCAAATTCTCGTTATCCTTATGCGCCTAAAATGAAACCAATAGCAATTATTAATCCAAAAATATTGAAGACGTCGGATAAAATAGTGAAAGACTGGGAAGGATGTTTAAGTATTCCTGGACTTCGAGGTCTTATACCACGCTTCCAGTCTGTCCAAGTAGAGTATTTTACAAGAGAAGGAAAGAAAGTAAAAAAAACATATACAAACTTTGTTGCTCGCATTTTTCAACACGAATATGATCATCTAGAAGGAAAATTATTTATCGATAGAGTGGAGAGTTCTCTAGATTTAATTTCTGAAAAGGAGTTTCAAAAATTAATAAGCAGTAGGCTAAAAAAATGATGATAAATTCTCCTCCTTTCCAAGGAGGAGTCCCGCCAGCTGGCGGGGAGGTGGTAGATATATAAATATTTATGAAAAAAAGAATCGCACTTTTACCTGGAGATGGTGTAGGACCAGAAGTAACGAATGAAGCCGTTAAAGTACTTAAAAAAATTGCGGCAAAATATAATCATGAATTTATATTTACTGAAAGATTAATTGGTGGTGCTGCAATTGATGAAGTTGGTGAACCATTTCCAAAAGAAACTGAAGAATTATGTATATCCTCAGATGCAATTCTTTTTGGAGCAATCGGTGATCCAAAATATGACAATAATCCAGCTGCGAAGATTCGACCAGAGCAAGGTCTTTTGACTATGCGAAAAACCCTTGGTCTCTATGCAAACGTACGACCGATCAAAACATATGAACCGCTCTATCATCAATCTCCACTCAAAATCGATCGGATAAAAGGAGTAGATTTTGTCATTGTACGCGAACTTATCGGTGGTATTTATTTTGGAGCACGGGGGAGAGAAGAGGAGGGAAGAACGGCGTTTGATACGTGTATCTATACGACTGATGAGATCGAGAGAGTCAGTACATATGCTTTTGAATTAGCAAAAACAAGACGTCGTAAATTATCAATTGTAGATAAAGCAAATGTTCTTGAAACTTCCCGACTTTGGAGAGAGGTTACAAAAAAACTTGCACATGACTACCCTACTATCCAAGTCGAATATCTTTTTGTAGATAACGCCGCAATGCAGATCATCAAACGACCAGCAGAATTTGACGTCATTTTGACAGAAAACATGTTTGGAGATATTTTATCTGATGAAGCTTCAGTGATCACAGGCTCAATCGGTATGCTGCCGTCAGCCTCAGTTGGAGAAAAGATATCGCTGTACGAACCTATTCACGGATCATTTCCAAAAGCAGCAGGTAAAAATATTGCAAATCCGATTGGTACCATTTTATCTGCAGCACTCATGCTTGAATACAGTTTTCAAATGAAAGACGAAGCCCGCGCGATACAAGATGCTGTTTACAAAACTTTGGAGCGCGGATTTGGTACGAAAGATATTGCAACCAAACATATTCTTGGTACCAGAGAGATGGGTGAGAAGATAGCCTCTGCCCTATAATGAGGATTTTTTTTGAATTATATTAAATCCTGTGAGTGGTACTAATACGTCAGGAATTTGTATACTTCCGTCTTTTTGCTGGTAGTTTTCAAATATTGCAATGAGAAGTCTTGGCGAAGCAACAGCAGTATTATTATACGTATAACAATATTCATTTTTCCCTTCTTTTGTTTTATACCTCAGATTCAATCTTCGTGCTTGAAAGTCGCCCATAATAGAGTTGGACATGGTTTCGCCATATGCGTTTCTTGATGGCATCCAGGTCTCTGTATCATATTTTTTCAGCTGCGGCTCCCCCATTTCACCAGTACACATAAGCATCTGCCGGTAAGGAAGTTTGATATCCTGAAGTAATTCTTCAGCATTTGCCTGAAGTTCTTCATGGATGCGCCGTGCTTCCTCAAGATCATTTTTTCCAATCACCACTTGCTCGATTTTCCAGAACTCATGGACACGATAGAGTCCTTTTGTATCTTTTCCATATGCCCCAGCTTCACGTCGGTAACATGGAGAAAACCCCACATATCGTTTTGGCAGGTCATGTTCTTGGAGTACTTCACCAGAATGATATGCAGTCAGTGGAATCTCAGCTGTACCTGCAAGATATGAATCATCATCGTTTAGACTGTATACATCCTGTTCTCCTCCCCACGGAAAATGCCCTGATCCAAATAATGCAAATGATTTGACAATAGTTGGAGCTACAAACGGAGTGAAGCCTTTTTTAATAAGTTTCGTATACGCATAAAATAGAAGTGCCATATGAAGTACTGCTGCTTCGTTTTTCAAAAAATATCCCCGAAATCCTGATATTTTGGACCCGCGTTCAAGATCAATAATATCCAGTTGTTTTCCAAGTGTAATATGATCTTTTGGTTCAAAATCAAATGTTGGGATAGTTCCCCATTTTTTCAGTTCTTTATTTGCCGAAGCGTCCTTCCCGATTGGCACTTCATCAAGCGGGACATTTGGTACATGCAAAAGAAGATCATGGAGTTCTTTTTCGATTTTTTTTAGATCAGACTCGAGTTTTTTTAATTCCTCCTTCATTATTTTGCCACGTTTAATATCTTCGTTTGCAGGTGGATGCGTGCTTGATATTTTATTGCGTTCCTCTCTCAACTTTTGAGATGACAGCATCAATGAGTGTTTTTGTTCATCAAGATCAAGAATTGTATCAATATCAACGTCACGATTTTTATGTTTTGCAGCATCTTTGACTGTTTGTGCGTGATCTCGAATATATTGGATATCAAGCATATACGTATTGTAACATAGAGCTTTTGTCTTTGTCAGGCTTCATCTTCAGCATTGATTTTAATAAAATCACCATCTTGAAATTTTGACTGAATATAATTGTGTGCTTTTTCTGAAATAAAATGAATATATCTATAAATACATAAAGTTGTAGTACAGGTAACAAAGATAATAGTAAAAAAATATGCCGATCCGTGCTCAAGAAGAGTTATGGATTCGGCTCCAAGTACAAGAAATATGGTTAATGAAAGGATAACGAGCGTATAAAATATGACTCGAGTTACATGAGTGATGACTGTTGTACCTGCAAATATGATGCCAATAATAAATCCAAATATCGTCAAGATGACTATTTGATATTGAGAAATAGGTACAATTTTTCCTTTGAAAAGGTCTAATAATATTAATGAATAGAAAATAAGGGATGTAGAAACATACGGTACAATATGACCAAACGGCCAGTGAAAAAAATATAAGATACGTTTAAACTCACCATGGTGAAAATATTTTGGTACTGCACGTTCAATGCTAATTGCTGCAATATGACCTCCAAGACCAATTCCAGCGATAAGTGAAAGCACTACAATAGCCAAAATACTCAGCAACTCCCATCGAATTTCATCAATAAGCTGAATATCAAGAATTTCTAAATATATTCCTAGAATGAAAAGGAGACCAATAACTGGGGCAATGATGTTTCCAAAAAAAAGATCCTCACCCATATTGAATCGCATTTTTTGAGATTGTTTTTTGCTGTAATAAAATTTATTGGTAAAAATGAAAAGAAGGGCAAATGCAGGAAGAATGAAATAGAGGAAGAAATTATTTAATCCCATAAATATATTATACTAAATTCATCATATGAAGCGATATCTATGGATTGCACTTATCATCATTACCTTGATTGTAGACTGGACTGCGCTTGATGATATCACGACAGGCAATGAATCGGATCTATTATCAGAATGGGTGACTGTGTATGTGAGCGTGCCGGTTCTAGTATTGAGTGTGTGGAAAGTATGGAAGGGGAGATAATATATACTCTAAAATACAGAATCAACTTCCCAATCTTCAAATCCAAGCTCCAGCATTTTTTCTCGGGCATTCTTTTTTCCAAACATTTTTTCAAACCCATCTGCAGTTTCTCGAATATCATGGGGGAAAATGATCCATACGTCGATATTTTTTTGCCAAAAGTCAGGGGTAAATTTTGTGTGAGATTTGATGTAAGGGGAAAGAGTAAATATTTTTTTTGTTTTTTTCTTTTTAAAGTAATCAATCGCAACTTTAAACGTGTCGCCAGTATCAGATACTTCATCCACAATTAATAATGTCTTTCCTTTGAAGTCTCGTGTTGGTTCTTCGGTTATCACCGGCTTTTTGAGCTTTTTCATATTTTTGTATGAAGTCATGGTGATGTTTGAGATTGGGATCATGCCAAGAAGGTCAGAGTAAATACGCGAGACAATATTTCCTCCGCGGGTGATTGAGACGATGATATCGATTTGTGTTCCTTTCACTTTATTTTTGTACAGCTCAATACAGTCTCGGTAAAATTGGTTCCAGGAAAGTTTGTGGTAATGAATTGGCAACATATTACTTTAAATTCGATCAACAATATGTGCCCGATTTTCCGCTTGAGTATTAGGAGA
>LBTJ01000057.1 GCA_000990445.1 Candidatus Roizmanbacteria bacterium GW2011_GWA2_37_7 | reverse complement strand
CTCCAGCAATAAGTACTTTAAAAACATTATAGGCACTGTATTCTTTGAGGATACGCGCGGCTGCTTCGATATTTGCATAATACCAACGTATAAGAAACTAAAAGGCTCTGATTCATCAACGTTTAGGGTCTTGTCATACAAAGGTCGCGCTACATACTATGCGAAAGATAAATATCATGTTTTTCTGAATGACAAAATACTAAAAGACGCCGATCCAAACACTATACAACTAGCCAATCCCGATGTCGCGTTTGATGCAAACGCGTATTACTTAGGTGCAACTAGATTGCCTGATTACTTGTTACAGCGATACTCCAATACTTTTCAAAATGACACTGAAATTAAAGTCCTATCAGTTTTGCCAAACTCGACCGTTTTATTTATCAGCCGTGGAAAACTATATAATCTCAGGTTTAGTAGTAGCCCTTTCTATTTGCAGGAATTGAATATTATCGATGGAAATACCTTTGTTCCGAATTACCAAGCAAATGGAAACAATAACACAATTGAACTCCCTGCTCAAATCTCCCTATATCCTACAATAGACAATCCTATTTATATTGGTTATGACAAAAATTTTGATTATATAGAGATTAATGACGGTATTGATATAGCACATAACAGAAATAAATCTTTGTTGTTTCAAAAATTTGGAACTGGTTATTCACAAGTTAACCAGAAAATTTATTTTCTCACAGATGCCATTGAAGCTGCAGATCCTTTAACATTCGCTTATACTGGTAAAGACTTCCAAGACAGTATAGATAGAAAAGCATACTCTAAAGATAAGAATCATATTTTCTTTGGCAAAGAGATAATCGCAAATGCGGATCCAAAATCATTTACTATCATTTACTCTACAGGTTCGAATAAATATACTTACGCATTTGACAATAACGGCAGATATCAATTAGGTAAACAAATAAACACACAAGATACAGAGGGTAACAAGTTATTCGATTCTGCATACGAAAATAGAATATCTCTCATAAGATAGTAGTTAAAACTTTGATACTCAGACGTGTTTTTCTAAGTTTTTTATTAGAGGACTAGGGAGGCATATTCTTCTAAAACAAATGTCATTGAAGAGGTATAAGCGATCAATTTTTGCATCCGGTTCTAACTTTTTCGAAATTGATATCGCAAATGTACAATTTACTTAAGTTGCATTTGTTTGTACATCGGAGACGGTGGGGGCAGCGTTATTTGAATGACTTTGGGTGTTTGTGTTATTTGTATAAGATTATATTCAGGACGATGGACATTGACAGTTCCTTGAGGCAAGCCAACAGGAAAATAAGCGCTGCGTTTTTTCATGTAATACTCCTGCACATCTTTGTTGAGTTTTTCAAAATCAATATTTTTAATCTCAAGATACGCCAGATATTCTGAAAAATTGAATCTTCGCCAGTCAAGGTGAGAATAGGTGTTTTTGAGGCTACTTGCCTGATGCAAAGCAACTTGTATGAGAGAAGAGTCTTCTGGAAGATCGTTTGTCCTTTTAAAATATAAGGTATCAAGAAGCAAATGGTATGCGCGGGCATCGGCGCTGGTGTTGTAGATAATGTACTGATAGTCAATTCCTTCGCCTGTCCGTGCACGAGAATGGTGAACGATCAGAGAATCAAAGTTGGCGATATTGATCCCGATTACGACAAAAACTGTCCATGCAATAAGAGCTTGGACAAAGCGCGCAAGCGCCACCCTTCGGGTATAGATATAAGTAAATCCAGTGTAGACTCCGACAATCCAAAAAACAGCAGCAAAACCATACAACCGCTTGAAAGTAAAGCCAAATGAATGGCTATAATCATAGACACTTTTGAAAGCCATCAAAGTCAAAAAGACTCCTTCTGCAATAAGAAGATAGGTCATGAATGTCTGCAGTTTGGAGCGTATAGAACCATGATATATCAGGGAAAAAATGATCATTGATACTACTGCAAGTTGGGCAAATACTTCGCGTGTCAGTTGAGAGTTGGTATATCCAAGTGCTTGCAATGTAGATGTATCAGCGCTGTAGAGTTGGATCTGCGCAATAAAAAAGACTGCGATAATGGTAGAAAGTACGATTTTTGGAATGAGAAGGTTGAGTAATGAAAGAGACGGTGTCTGAATTGTGAGCTCTTCTCCTTTGTCTATAAATGTAAGTATCCGGGGAAGAAAAAAGAGGAAAAAAATAAAAAAAACAGTCCGTAATAGATACAAAGAAGGGTTGAGACTAACAAGATAATCAAGGAGTTTTTGAAGCCGGAGCGAATGTATGGAATTCTCGACCATGCGTGCAAAGATCGGATTTGCCGAAGAAAGAATCGGCACAACGATGAACATCATAATAATAGTAATGAGGATCGACAGTAGAATTTCTGTTGTAAAAATAGAATTTTTTATCGATTTTGTGTCATGTGTTTTATTTGGCAAAAAAGAGTAAGAATGTTTGAGAGGAATAAGATGAAGAATCAGCATAAATGGCGTAGCAGCAATGCGTGCGATTGTTTCATCTTTTTTATGTGCAATAAGAATGGTGCCAAGATAAAGAATTGCTACAATATTGAAAAATGTGAGAATAGGATTTGCTCGAAGAATAAGGCACGAGGACAACGCGAGAATGCTCATGCACACAAATATGTCAAAACTATGTTTTTCCTTTTTGGCAGTAAATATAAAGATGGCAAGACATGAAAAAGTAAGTGCAAATCCGGTAAAGGGAAAAAAACCATCAGTGATGACAAGAAAGGGGAAAAGAATGCTAAGGAGGATTGTTATGGGGTATAATGACTGCTTGGTCATGGTATAAGTATAGTATATGCTATAGTAAATGTATGAGTTTTCATGCAAAAAAAACCATAATAATCGGAATTCTACTTGTTTTGTTCATATCAGGTTTTTTCGTCTATAAAACGTTTTTGGAATCCCGCTGCCAGGAGGATGATATACGCATCTGTAAATTATTATCTCAGCTTGAGATAGATCACTTGACGCATCTTTCTGGGACATATACTGAGCTTAACAATGATGTTCCTATTTATAAAGTCGAGTGGGCAATTGATACAACCGTACAAGAGATACGTCAAAAAGATGAAACAAAAGAAACCATGCATCTAATTTATACAAACGATTCAATATATCTGAAAGACTATTCTGATGATCAGTGGTGGGAACAGCCTGCAAGCGTTATTGAAAAGTATGATATAAAACTTCCATTTGATCCAACAGTGTTTTTCACCAACCTCGCCCGTGATATCCAAAATCCGCAAAATTCATTGTCATATACACATCAAGATATCTGCGGAATAAAAACTTGTAATGTATTTTCTTTAAAAAAAGAAAATAATCAAACAGTGTTATTTTATCTTGACGAGACACAAGAACAAATCCAGCAGATCATGATTTCAGAAGGCGAGGCTGTGCAAAAAGTGGTGTTTCAGTATGAAGACTTTCAGATAGATGTGCCAAGTTCACAGGTAAAAACAGCATCATCAGGACAAAACATATTTTTTGAAAATTTTTTACAGCAGTCATCTATGCAAAAAGAAAAACCTGCATATGTTCAAGAGTTTGAACAAACGCGGATGCAAATAGAGGAAGGCGGCGAATAATGTGATATGAAAAAAGTTTTACTCTGCTTAAACGGCGACAATATCCCAAAAAAAAGATTGATGCAGGTCATTCAAAAAACAGACTGTATCATTGCGGCTGATGGGGGAGCAAATTATTTACACAGGTACAATATCATCCCCGACATATTGATCGGAGACATGGATTCAGTGGAAAAAGATGTTTTCAGAAAAGCACAACAAAATGGTGTCAAAATTATTACCTATCCCGCCAAAAAAAACGAAACTGATTCTGAGCTTGCCATACAGTATGCAGTTGATCAGGGCGCTGATGAAATATTTTTCGTTGGTTTTATCGGCGATAGATTTGATCATGTGATGGCGAATATTGGTTATATAAGTTCATTATTAACGAAGATAAATATTAAGATTATTCATAATAATGAGGATATATATTTTGTAAGCAAAAAAATTGTTATTCATGGAAAAAAAAATGATGAAGTATCTTTACTACCTTTTCACGCAGATGCAAAAGGAGTTGTCACCACAGGTCTTCAATATGAACCTTCACATGAAACACTGCATTTTGCAAGTACAAGAGGGATTAGTAATGTGATGGAAAAACCCTCAGCCAGTATTCAATTGAAAAAGGGTATTTTGATGGTAGTACACAGGCATGGAGGAAGATTTTAGAATGTAGAATATGGAGATAGAGAGTAGATGTCCAACATACATTTTTTTATCTTTTTGGAGCATATATTGATGACAATTTTTATAAAGGAAAAGAATCTTTATTTCCTTACAACAGATTTTATGGATACCATGCAGCGATTGATCTTGAGGTTTTTCCCAATGAAATTGATACGAAAGTACCGGTATATGCTGTTTCCTCAGGAACAGTCACCTATATCGGAACGCTTTCAGGGTATGGTGGAGTCATATTAGAAAAGCTTGATAATGAAAATACAACAACTTTATATGGGCATGTGAAGATTGAAAGTCTTTCATTCAAAGTCGGTGATCATATAGATACAGACAGTAATCCAGTCATATTGACGTATCTTGGGGATCAATTGAGCGCTGAAACATCGAAAGAGAGAAAGCATCTGCATTTTGGGATATATAAAGGAACAGATTTGTATTTTGTCGGACATGAATCTTCTCTTACCAAACTTGAAAAAAGATGGTTGAACCCAAATACATTTCTGAAAGAACAAAAAGCAGTGGATCCAGTAGCCAAACCTACTTCGGTTCCGACAATTACTCCTGTCAAAACTGTGAATAATGCAGAAGAAAAGATAAGTTTTATCCAAACTCTGTTGGACTGGCTGAAGCAGATACTTGTCAGATAGTATTTTATTATTATTTTTTTGACATTTATTTCAAAAAATGGGATATTAATACTAATGAATCTACCAAAATCCCTGACAACAGTCACAACGTTTTCCAAAATCATTGCTGGAATTTTGTTTGTCACTCTTCCTTTGGTGGGTTTTTATTTGGGGATGGAGTATCAGAAAGAAATAACACCTAAACCAACTCCAATTGTTCGCACAAGCCCTTAGAGCCTGTTTAGATTCTTTGACTTGTCATCACGCTTTGTGGTAATCTGAAAGGATATGATAAAACTCTATCCTTCAGATTTAACTGATTTTGA
>LBTJ01000056.1 GCA_000990445.1 Candidatus Roizmanbacteria bacterium GW2011_GWA2_37_7 | reverse complement strand
TTGTCCACCTGAAAGCCGTACTCCCAGCTCCCCGATCTTTTCTTGAAGTTTTGTGGGGAACTTCATCACAAACTCATATGCATTGGCTTGCTTTAAGGCTTGTTTAACCTCTGATTCAGTCGCATTTGGTTTGCCATAGGCAACATTATCAAAGATGGTTGTAGAAAATAACTCATGTTCTTGAAATACCAATGAAATGTGTGAACGCACATCTTGATGGCTCAATTTTGGATACTCCTTGCCGTTCATACTGATCGTCCCGCCTGTTGGATCATAAAACTTCAAAATAAGATTGATAAGCGTTGTTTTTCCTGCTCCACTATGTCCAACCAGTGCAACTGTTTCATTTTTTGGGAGTTCAAATGTGATATCTTTGAGCACTCGCTCGCTCCCTTGATATTCAAACGATACATGTGAAAATGAGATTGATGGATGGTCAAATGCTGGTTTTCTCACCTTTTGTGGCATTGTTTCAGTTGATTCAAGAGCCAGTACATCAAAGTATGACTTTGAACCAGCCTCTGCTTGCTTTATACGCTCAAGAATAAAACTCATTGCAAACAGTGGCCGCCGTATTTGATTGAGATACTGGAGTATAAGGACCATTTCGCCGATGCTGAAAATTCCGATAAATGTATTGCGAAACACAACGACCATGACCACCACAACTCCAATCTCAAGTCCAAAATTTCTCACAAAATTTAATACTTGATACAAAAATGACTGCCGATCATAAATCTTCACACTTTCTCCCATTTTCTCAGATACGAGTTTCCATTCGGTTTTTTGGGTGTTAAAGCTTTTGACGAGCCGTATGTTTGAGATCACTTCCTGAATCCGTCCGCGTGTCGTATCTTCGATCTCGTTTTTCTTGATCTGTCGTTCAGCCCATTTTTTTGTTGAAATATGGCTAACGTAGATATAAAAAGGGAACGCAAGAAAGGAAAGAAATGCAACTAAGGGACTATAAAAACCAAGAACAATGAAGATAAAAATACTGCGAATAAATGCAGGAACGATAAAGTTTGTTGCTGCTCCTAAAAAATCTTGTAAAGACACAATCCCACGTCCTAAAAGATTGATAATTGTTCCTGATATTTGTGAGTCAAAATATTTTTGTGGAAGCGTAAATATTTTTTGATAAAAATTTTCAGTCAAAAACTTTCCCATTCTGGCTGTGGTATAGTCACCAATACGCTGATTAACGGCTTCAAAGGTGATTGCGAGAATACTTGTTCCAAACATAAGTGCAATCAGTGAGTACAATGTTTGGATGTTCCCATTTCCGGTTTTGATCTGTATCTCGATCTGGTCAACGATGAGCTTGAGGATATATGGCGACACCAGTTCAAGTGCAGTCATCAAAATGATGATGAAAGCAATGATGTAGATAAATTATGGTATGGCTTGGCAAGCTTGATGACTCTAAAAATATTTTGCATGGGGATATTGTAGCATGAGATATAAAATTGCAGTTGACAAAGCGCAGATTATCAGTTTAAAATATAGAAAGTTAGAAATTCAAACTTTTATGAATCAATTACTATCGAGCCCTCAGGAAGATTGGTTGAAAATACTCGGTAAAGGAATGGTCACAATACCGAAAAGTTGGCGAACTGAGATGGGTATTTCACCAGGTGATGTAGTCAAAGCCCAAAAAAAAGGAAATACAGTGATTATCCAAGCTCAGGAAGACAGAGCGCCATATCGTGTATATTCAGATCAAGAAATTGATACATTTATAAAAGAAGACAAAATCACAAAATCTCTCGCTCAAAAGACCCAAAATATATTACTTGGTAACAAGAAATAATTATGAGCGTATATTTTGATGCTTCGATCATCATTGCAGGACTTCTTTCACCTGACGGCGGATCTACCCTTCTTCTCAAATTGGTCAAGAAGCAAATTATTGTTGGAATCACCTCGCAAACTGTGATCGATGAAATTTTGGATAAAAAAGAAAAAATTCTAAGATCGAAAACATATATAGAGGGGTTTATTTTGATAAATAATCTTATTGTCAGAAAAAGATTACTGCGATCTGAGATTAAAAATTGCCCGACTGTTGTGGATCAGAATGACGCACACGTTGTGGTCGGAGCTCAAAAAACACACTGTACACATCTCGTGACTCTTGATAAGAAACACCTATTACGAGCTGATGTTAAATATGCCTTCAAACCTTTGAAAATCTTGACTCCTGGGGAAATGCTTGAAGAGTTGGCATTAGATACTTCAGAAAACCGAGCAGACTCTTCAATTCTTGTGATAGCAAAAAGACCGTGAAGATATAATCAAACATAAACTATTTAGACGAAAATATTCCACTTCTCTTGGTAAAATATAAAACAGTATGAAAAAGAAAATCATATATCTGCCTTTTGACAACGGATATTTTCCAGTTTCAGATGGATATAAGCTTTACTACGAGCGCTACGGCAATCCAGAAGGCATACCCATCGTCTATCTTCATGGTGGGCCTGGAGGTGGTTTTGATGAAAAAGACAAACGGTTTTTTAATTCAAAAAAATGGAACGTACTGTTGTTTGACCAAAGAGGATCGGGAAAAAGCACGCCTTTTGCCAGCGTGAACAATAATACTACCCAAAAGCTGATTGACGATATTGACAAGCTGATGCATAAATTCAAATTTAAAAAAGTTGTTCTATTCGGCGGCTCCTGGGGATCGACTCTCGCGCTTTCATACGCTATATCAAAGCCAAATAAAGTAAACGGCATGATCCTTCGTGGAATTTTTCTAAATACTGAAGTGGAGTATGAATATTATTATCAGGCCGGAAGATTCTTACGACCAAAAGTATGGGAAAGGCTTGTCTCCCATGTGCCTAATAACCAAAGAAAAAATATAACGCGATTTTATCTTGAAAAAATTCTCTCTAAAGACAAAAAAATCAGCCAAAAGTACGCATATGAGTTTTCTTTGTATGAAATATCGCTTATCAGTCTGCGGCCAAATGAAGCAAAAATCAAAAAAATTCTCAGTAAAAACAATCTGTATCAGTCACTTGCTGCTATTGAAGCATATTATTTGATACATAACTGTTTTTTACCGAAAAACTATATCCTTAATAATATCCAAAGAATCGAAAATATTCCGACCATTATTGTGCATGGAAATTATGATCTTATATGTCCGCCACAATCCGCATACCTTCTGCACAAATCTCTCAAAAACTCAACTTTGAAAATGGTGCATGCTGGACATTCGGCGTCTGATAGGGCGATAGAACGGGCGCTTGTAAGGTCGCTTGAGGAGTTTAAGGGCTAAATTTTATACCAGGTGCTTATTTCTGAAGGCAAAACCAAAGGAAGATTTGAGGTATTTTTCAAAATTTAATGCTTTTCTTTGAGATAGAAAAGCAGAATAAAACTGCAATTAAATATATATTACGGTGTGGCTTGCCACGCGAAGCCCTATACCATGCGGTATAGGGCGAGTCGAAGTGGAGATGCCGGGAGTCGAACCCGGGTCCGTAAAGGCACTTTTGAAAAATGTGTAGCATCCGCCAGAGGCGGATCCGCTTTTAGCGGAAGAGATAGTATGTTTTTTTCTCGTGCTTGATGTGGAATGCATACAAACCACAATCAGGCTGCCGATTTTAATTCTTGTCGGACCCTGAAAACAGATCGAGAACTACATCCAGGATCGTACCCCGAAGGTTGTACCCCTAAGAACTATCGGAGGTTATTCAAAGGGAATAGCTAATATGCGCTTATGCATTTAAGGTCGCATACTGACGTGCACCTGTGAGGGTAGCAAAATCAGCTGCAGCACCATCGAGACCAGCTCGAATGCCAGCTTTCAAACTAGCTACTGCATTCTCAAATTTAGAGTTTGCAGATAGAGTTTTCCATTTAACGCATTGGTGCGCTCTTGCCATTTATCAATGTGCAAATCTTCACGTCGAGACCTTGTCATCCCCAGGACTATTTTTTCATATATTCCTTCATCTCTCTTTGTTGTTGTCTTTTTATATTTTCAGCCCGCTCAAGCTTTTTTTTGGCTATCTCGCCACGTCCTTTGGCCAAAGCCAACGATAACTTGATACGAGAACCCTTAGTATAGCATGCCATAGGTATTAAAGTCAATCTGCCCCCGGTTTTGAGTTTTACCTCGATTTTGGCGATTTCTTTTTTGTGAAGAAGGAGTTTTCGCTGTTTTGTACTGTTGTAATCGACTGGAGCAGCAAACCTATAGATTGGAATTTCGGCATTTATAAGATATACTTCTTGGTCGATTATCTTTCCAAAAGCATTTTCAAGTTTTATGTTGCTTTGTCTTATAGACTTGACCTCTGCTCCGGTCAATACAATCCCCACCTCAAAAGTATCAAGGGCCTCATATTCGCGTTTGAAATTACGGTTTACTATTCTCATCAGTACGATTATACAACGGGAAAGGTGGATTGAGCATATTTGATGTAATTACACCATAAATATATTTACTTAATATGTATTTATGTTGTGAAAAATATAGATTTTACTTGAATAATTACGTATGCTAAAAAATGAAGATGCACGCGAAATATGCGATATCAATTGCCGTTCTTCTTTTATTTTTTGCTTTTCATCCTCCTTTTATAAACGCTGCTCGTGAAATCCGGACACATACAATTCCAATCCATGAAGCGCAAGAGTTTCTAGGGGATCCGCATCTAAATAAAGTATATTTTTATACAAGTGCCGTTTTTGTTCATAAAAGTGGCAAAGTATTTTTAAGCAGCACGCCTGACGGCACGGGACCTATTAATTTTTCTCATGCTATCCGCATCGAAGGCAGTTATCCGTCAAGTGGTTCATTCCAATATGTCCCGGCATGTGGACAACATGAAATCCCACCAATTGAGATTACCCAGTTTATCAGTAAAGCACATTTTAGTGATCAAATACGATTAAATATCCGATACAGCAGGGAGTGGTGCAATCTTACTAGAATAGAAAATGGCAAAACGGTATCTTATGCAAATGTCGGACCTCTTTATCTTGTGTATTTTGAGGATATTTATGATGCTCCTGATCCTTTTTTGCGTCTTCCATGGGATTATGAAAAATATGGGCTTGATGCGCTTGAGGCAATGATGAATATCAACTCATATTTTGATCATGAGTATCCTTTGTTGAGTGTGGGGTGGCAGATTCCTGAACCACATGAGGTTAATGATAGTCTTGTTAATTATAAAAGTAATAACAG
>LBTJ01000055.1 GCA_000990445.1 Candidatus Roizmanbacteria bacterium GW2011_GWA2_37_7 | reverse complement strand
AAGATTTAAGCATAATTTTCATCACCTCATACTCAATCACCCTATCTTCAAGACTGATCTTTACGATATCACCGACACGACTATTTATAAGAGCACTTCCGACCTGTGATTTATAAGAAATTTTCTTTTTCAAAGGATCTGCTTCGTGCAGTCCGACGATATGGAAGGTGCATTTACCACCCTGAAATCTAACACGGACATATGATCCGATCTCAACGTACTTAGTTTGTGATGGAGTAGCTACAATTGTATGATCAATGATTTTTTTTAGAAACCTGAGACGGCTGTCTGTTGAGCGAAGTTTTTGTTTGGCATTCGAGTACGCTGCATTTTCACTCCGGTCTCCCATCTCTGCAGCCTGTGTCAGTTTTTTGACAAACTCAGGACGTTCACGTTTAAGAGTTTCATACTCTTTTGTCATTTGGTCATATCCTTCTTGCGTCATGTAGGTCTTAACCTTTTGAGTCATAATAATCTTAGTCTACACGAAGATATTCGAATCAGTACCAAGTATTGTATAATCACCGTATGCATGGCACGATAAACGACAAAGCCTTAACTCTACACAAAAAATATCGCGGTAAAATCGAAATCCATATCATTCCTTCTCTTGAAACCAAAGACGATCTGTCACTCATATACACGCCAGGAGTTGCTGCAGTATCTTGTCATCTAGCCGAGCATCCGGATGACACGAATGACTACACATGGCGGGGGAGATGTGTCGCAGTGATCTCAGATGGCTCTGCTGTCCTTGGGTTGGGGAATATTGGTCTTGAAGGGGCATATCCAGTGATGGAGGGGAAATGCGCCTTGTTCAAACGATTTGCCGGTCTTGATGCGGTACCGATTCTTCTCAATACACAAGATCCTGATGAAATTATTGAAACAGTTACACGAATTGCTCCAAGTTTTGGTGCAATCAATCTTGAGGACATCTCAGCTCCGCGTTGTTTTTACATTGAGGAACAACTTAAAAAAATTCTGAATATTCCAGTCATTCATGACGACCAGTGGGGGATAGCTGTCGTAGTTTTCGCTGGTCTTCTCAATGCATGTACGGTCACGCATCGAACACTTGCTGATTCAAAAATTGTTGTCAATGGTGTAGGAGCAGCAGGATCTGCAATTGTAAAGATTCTCCATCATAACAATGTAAAAAATATCGTTGCGTGTGACAGTAGAGGAATAATATATTCAGATAGAATAGAAAATTCTGATTACAAAGCATTGATTGCCTCAATATCAAATCCGGAAAACAAGAGGGGTTATTTAGCAGAAGCTGTAAAAGGCGCCGATATACTGATCGGTGTTTCAAAAGCTGATCTTTTCACACCTGAAATGATACGTTCAATGAATACAAACTCAATTGTTTTTGCACTCGCAAATCCGAATCCTGAAATCATGTATGATGTAGCCCAAAAAGCAGGCGCCGCAGTTGTTGCAACCGGAAGATCTGATTATCCCAATCAAGTAAACAACGCCATTGGATTTCCTGGGATTTTCAAAGGGCTACTCGAAGCACATGTAACAGAAGTCAACCTTGATATGCTTACAAATGCAGCAAAAAGTTTGGCATCTGTGATCCAAAACCCCGATTTTGAATACATCATTCCTTCGGTGTTTGATAAGAGGGTGGTACCTTCAATTGTTAAAAATATAACTAAGTAATTACTCATCATTAGATATTGCATTTTCATTATTATTCATTTACAATAAATTTATGACAAAAAATTCATCACCCACTAACCCAGAAAAAGAAGTTTGTCCCACATGCGGATCAGACTTAAGTCCCATGGAGGAAACTCCAACCGGAAAACAGCTCCAACGATGTTCGCAAGGATCATGGAATCCTGAAACAAAACAAGTCGAAGGCTGTCCATACGTCAAATGGATACAGCCAGAACCAGAAGTACTGGATGAAAAATGTCCAAAGTGCAAAGCACCACTTGTTTTAGCAACAACCAGATTCGGGAGAAAACTCAAGAAATGCAGCACCAGCGGATGGGATCGTGAAAAGAAAGTGGCAACGGGTTGTGATTATGTGCAATGGTTGACTGGAATAAAAGAAGAACTTGATGAGAAGTGTCCTGAGTGTGGTAAAAATCTCGTAATAATGACTACAAACCGTGGTAAAAAACTCAAGAAATGCAGCACCAGCGGATGGGATCGTGAAAAAAAAGTGGCAACGGGTTGTACATATGTCGAATGGATCAATGAATCACGTTCCAAGCCCAATGGCGATGAAAATTTTCCAGAACATGAAGCCTAGGTTGAAGGTCCAATGACCAATGTTATCTCACCTTTTAGTTCTGTATTTTTCAACACACTCGTAGTACCTCTGAGGATCTCTTCGAATTTTTTCGTAAGTTCACGAGCTATCACAATCTGAGCATTGGGTAAGATAGTTTTGAGGTATTCCAATGTTTTTTGTATGCGTTTTGGCGATTCAAAGGCAACAAAAACTGTTTTTGGGAAACTACTCTGAACAGTTCTTACTTTTTCAAATACTCTAATCAAATCATTCTGTTTTTTTGGCAAAAATCCTAAAAACATGAACTCATCACACTGAAATCCCGAGTAAATGATCGCTGTAATGACTGCAGATGGTCCGGGTATGACAGTAAATGCAATATCTTCACGAATACACGCCTTGACCAGTAAATATCCTGGATCGGAGATAAGAGGCATACCCGCTTCAGATATTAAGCTAACTATTTTTTCTTCTTTTAACCACTTCATGACCAGAGGAAGTTTCAGCATTTCTACATCTTTATAATACGACATCACATTTGGTTTCTTTCTGAGAGGTAGGTCTTCATCAGATTGTAATAAACTTTTTGTTCGTGACAGGAGATTCATGGCGGATCTTGTATCTTCAGCCAATATGATATCGGAAGAGTTCAAAACTCTAGCCTGTCGATAGGAGATGTCGTCAAGATTTCCAATGGGGGTTCCGATGATGTTGAGCATAGTCTATTATAGTTTATTTTCTCTCCCAACGTCCATAGATCCCCGTGGAGAGAAGTCTTTTTCCATACGATTCTTCTAAAGTGAGTTCTCCGTAAGAGGCTTTACCAGTCTTGACTTTCATAAGATCCTCAATAATATTTCCCAGCATGATGCTGGATGCAGATATCGCATATGCATTGATCAAAAGAAAAAGCGGTGCATCAGAGAATAATGATTTTGTTAAAGAGAGCAATAGCGGCATTTGTTTGAAAAAATCCCAGGATTCTCCTTTTGGACCGTGTCCGTAAACGGGCGGGTCCATGATGATTGCATCATATTTTTTGTTTCTTTTCACCTCACGTTTCAAAAACTTGATCACATCATCGAGTATCCATCGGATAGCGTCAGGAGGAAGTCCAGAAGCAGTCATATTTTCATGAGCCCAGGAAATCGAGGGTTTGGAAGCATCGACGTGGGTCACTTGACCACCGGCTTTTGCTGCGGCAACCGATGCAATACCCGTATATCCGAAGAGATTCAGAACCTTTGGCTTTGAGATATGTTGAGAAATATTCTGTGTTATCCAATCCCACATCACTGTCTGCTCGGGAAAAATTCCCGTGTGTTTGAATGGAGTAAGACGTGCATAAAATTTGAGATCTTGATACTGTAATAACCATGTTGCAGGCATTTTTGTTCGATATTCCCATTTTCCCTCGTGGAAAGTGGCATTGACTTTTTCCCATTCGGATTTGGGTGCGTGCGGTTCCCAGAGAACCTGAGGGTCGGGACGGGAGATGCGATATATCCCATATCTTTCAAGACGCATACCATTGCCTGAATCAATAAGTTCATAATCAGAAAACGGTTTTTGAACAAGATTATCCATACGATATTATACCCTTCAAGCTAAGAATTATTACGAAGTATGCACATTTGTGCATCACTTCTGGAATATGTATGAGAACTGGATCGTGTTGCGGTGCGTTATAATATACGGATGTCATTTGATTTACAATCAAAATATGTTCCTACAGGAGATCAGCCGAGTGCAATTGAGCAATTGCATAGAGGTGTTTTGTATGGTATGAAAAATCAGGTACTTTTGGGAGTTACTGGATCTGGCAAAACATTTACCATGGCAAACGTTATTCATGACCTGAATATGCCGGCACTCATCATCTCGCATAACAAAACTCTTGCAGGACAACTATATCAGGAGTTTCGTGATTTTTTTCCAAACAACGCAGTTTCGTACTTTGTATCCTACTACGATTATTACCAACCTGAGGCATACATTCCTTCAACCGATACATATATTGAAAAAGAGGCAGAGATAAATGAATTGATCGATAAACTCCGCTTGCAGTCTTCTACCAATATTCTTACCCGCAAAGATGTGATCGTTGTTGCGTCAGTATCATGTATTTACAATATTGGATCTCCTGCAGAGTATGGCAAATATATGGTTAAGCTTCATGTTGGAGATTTTGTCGATTGGAAAACGCTTTCAGTGAGGTTGACTGAGCTTTTGTATGAACGATCTGAGTTTGATTTTTCCCGTGGTACATTCCGTGTACGAGGCAGTCATATGGACATATATCTTCCGTATGAAGATTGTGCACTGCGCATTCTTGAAGAAAATGGACGGATCCAAAAGATAGAACGTATTGATCCATTGACCGGCCAACAGATCAAAAGTCAAAACAAAAATATCGATTTTGAGACCGTTTACCCTGCAAAACTGTATCTCACCGATCCAGTGATTTTCAACAAGGCAGAAGCTCAAATAAGGTCTGATTTAAAAAAGGAGTATTCTGCACTTAAAAAAATGGGGAAAAAACTTGAGGCACAGAGGTTGCTTCGAAAAGTAAACTACGATCTTGAGATGATCAAAGAGGTTGGGTATGTCAATGGTATTGAAAACTACTCACGATACTTTGATGGCCGAAAGCATGGGGATCCTCCGTATTCGCTTCTTGATTATTTCAAACATGCATACGGAAAGGACTTTCTCGTTTTCATTGATGAATCTCACATGACAGTTCCTCAGATTCGGGGAATGTATAACGGAGATCATAGCAGGAAGCAGACACTCATTGATTTTGGATTTCGACTCAATGCATCTCTTGACAACCGGCCTCTAAAGTTTGATGAGTTTTATAAAATTCCTTCAAAAATTATATATGTATCGGCAACTCCAAATGAATGGGAAAAAGAACAGGCAAAGGAGGAAGTAACACAACACACGCACGCTGACACTGTTACTCAAACCAAAAACAAGTCTGCTCCACACAATGGAATTGTAGAACAACTGATTCGTCCAACAGGAATT
>LBTJ01000054.1 GCA_000990445.1 Candidatus Roizmanbacteria bacterium GW2011_GWA2_37_7 | reverse complement strand
CCGACTGAAGATCGTTTCAAAAAAATTCCCATGGACCGTTATGATGAAGTTTGGAAAAAAATTTCTGGGAAAAAAGGCGGTTTTTTCGATAAAGACACGGAAGATACCTATAAAAGACGCGGTCGAGACATGATTTCGAAAATAACCAAAAATCCCGGACCAATAGCAAAAAAAGCAGTAAAAATCAAAGAAAGCCTTCCTTATTACTGGTTGTCTGAAGAGGAGAATATTATACTGTGCGGAAAAGTTGACTGGCTTGAATATTTTTCTGACACAGATAGTATCCATATTATTGATTTTAAGACAGGCTCATCTCAAGAGGAAAATGGCTCACTTCAGCTGCCTATATATCTTCTTCTGGTGACAAATACTCAAAAAAGGACTGTTTCCAAAGCAAGTTATTGGTTTTTATCTCGCCATGCAGAACCAAAAGAACAAAAACTTCCCAATGAACAAGACGCATACGAACAGGTTCTTGAGGTTGCGCGCAAGATCAAAACAATACGACAACTTATGAAGTACTCATGCCCGAAACATGGATGTCGGGCATGTAAACCAATGGAGCGGATCATGAAGGGGGAAGGAGAATATATCTCTGTTGATGAGTATAATACTGATGTGTATGTGCTGCCATTAGGGACAAAAAAAGATGAAGATCAAAGTGTTGTACTTTAGTGTCAGATTTCATTTTTTTCTCATTTTACATTCTTATTTTCAAGTAATATTTTCTCTATTACATGTAAAGTGCCTTCGTCATGCTTTATCCCTTTGCCGTGCAGGTTGGAATATATCTGGGTAAACTCTGCTCCAAAGAAAAATATTAACGAAAGATAATACACCCAAATAAGGAGAATAAGAAGCGAACCGGCAGCTCCATAGATTGTGCTGAATGTACTATTTGCGATAACAAGACTAACAATATATTTCCCAAATATAAAGAGAAATGCAGTCACCAAAGCACCAACAAAAATGTCTTTCCATGCCATATTGCCTTCAGGAATCAGCTTATAGATAAGCGTGATAAAACAGGTAATACCAACAAATGATGCAAGCATATTGATTGTTTGTAATAAAAACGGTGAAATGCCAACATATGCAGAAATATAAATTCCTACTTTACTTAAAAAGGCATTTGAGATGAATGAAGCTAAAATTAGCATACCGATCATAAATATAAAAAGCATTGCGGAAAGCCGTCGTTCAATAGTTCTCGAAACGCTTCTTGAAGGGTGAGGAGCGATGTCCCAGATGGTGTTGAGTGAAGCCTGAAGATGCGAAAAAGCACCGCTTGCTGCGATAATGAGGGTGATGATTCCTATCCACTTAGCAATATTTCCTTGATCAGCATACTGATGAAGATGATCTATGATAAGTTTCAAAATCTCAGTTGTTGACCCTTCAGTTATGTTTTGCGCTTGTGAAATCAGAGCATGCCGAGCCTGTGTGTCTTCAAGAAAAATACTTAAGATATTGATGCTAATAAGAAGTATCGGAGGAATAGCAAACAATGCATAGTAGGCGAGTGCTGCTGCCATTTGTGCAGCATTATCACGAACAAATTCTTTAAATGTTGTTTTCAAAAGATACGCGATGCGATTCATGACGTAACTTCATTTTCTCACACATCGCACCATATCTTCAATGGTGAATAACAAATCAAACTTTAAAATACCCAATCAGATAGAAAAACATCTGGATGGTCACCGGTCAGAAACTGAAAAGAAGTTTAAGAACTGTTTTATCTGTGACTTGAGGAAATGATCTGTACTGTCTTCCAATTGCACGAAGATTTTCGACAACTGAAAGACACACAACTATATCGGCTTCACGTTGTAGCTTTGCATAGCTTTCGACAGCACAAACAGGTGTAGCAAAAATGATCGATTGTGGGTGTTTTTTTCGAACAGCCCGGATAGCTGCATATGCTGTGTATCCTGTTGCTACTCCATCATCAACAATGACAATCGTTTTATTTTTTATGTTAGGAAAGCGTTTCTTGTGTCTGTATAATTTTTTTCTGCGCAGTAGCTCTTTTTTTTCGTGACCAATAACCAAGTCAATATTTTGCCGGGAAATGTTGTACAAACGTATTGTTTCTGTGTCAAGAAGAATAATACCTCCTTCTGCGATCGCGCCGATCCCGAATTCTTGGTTAAATGGAGAACCAATTTTTCGAACTATAAGCGTATGTAAAGGCACACGATAAGCACACGCAATCTCATACGCAGTTACAATTCCACCGCGAGGGAGACCAAATACGAATGATATCTGAGGATTTTGAACAAGAAGAACTTCTGCCAGTTTTTTACCGGCATCGTGCCGATCATCAAAGATTCTGGAGTACAGCTTATTATTTGCAGGCACACGTATAGTATAGCCTGTTGTTATGGTCTTTGAAAGTGGAAAATATACATACTCATATAATTATTTTTTTTTGCTTGAAACTCTCATAAAGTCCGATTCCCACAGACATAGCAAGATTGAGGGAGTCAATGTGTGAGGACTGCTCTATACGTACTGTTTTTGAGATTTTATTAAATGACGCAGGGAGACCGGATGATTCATTTCCAAAAATAAGTGTATAGGGTTTTTGAAATATTGTATCTGAAAGTGTATGCGATCCATCAGTCATAAAAGAATAGAGATTGTTTTGGAATTTATTCATGTATTGATCTATGGAATCAAAATACTCAAACTGTATTTGAAACACGGCGCCCATTGATGCGCGTACCACTTTTGGATCAAATATATCAACAGAGGGACGTATAATTGCAAGGTTTCGGATCTCATACCCAAGCATCGTTCGAATAATTGAGCCAAGATTTCCTGTATCACTCGGCTGAACAAGCATGAGGTGATTGGCCGAAATGTCAATGGCGGTTTGGTATTTTGAAAATACTCCAAGCACGTATGTATTTTCTTTTCCAGACAGATGTTTCAGTAACCCGTCATTCATTTCTGTTTTGATAGCGTGTTTAATGCAGTAATTTTTGATTTTTTGTACTCCTTTATTTTTTCCGCTTTTGGAGTGAAAAATGACTTTTTGAATATATTCGGGACAATGAGTCATAAGCTCGATTGTTGCATATGAACCATACGAATAACTGAATGGAAAAGATTTACGGTATGTTTGGAGCTTTATGTTCATGCATTATTATATCAAATACATAAGACCATTCGATTATACTCAGGACTAATCCTGAGTATGCCGAAGGATTAGATGGGTTTATACTGAGAAAACTGGTTGCAAACCTGAGTTTTCGTAGTATAGTGTACATTCTATGCAGGAAAAATTTGAGTCTGTTATGCGACTTGAGAATCTCATAAACGGACATCTTACCGACCTTGAAACGTTACAGAAGAGTCTGAAAGAGCAAAGCGCTATGCTAAGCGATGCATATGCAAATGACGCTGAGTATTCAGAAGTTCACGCAAAGTCTCGTGAAATTCAAAAGCTCAAAAAAACAGTAAAAGATCGAATCATCCAGGAACCGGCAGTAGCAATTCTTGATGAAAAGGTTGCAGATCTTCGATCGCAGGTCAAAGAAACGCAACAAGCGCTCTCAGATTATCTTACTCAGTATTTCCAGGAAAGTGGTATGCGCCAGATCACAGGAACTGATGGCGAGACCCGAGAGATTGTCACTATGGTGAAGCTCGTGAAGAAGCGAGGATGATTGACTGAATTTTATTATTTTGTTATCATACCTGTATGAAACTCTTTGTCAGGCTTCTGGTAAACGCCCTTGCTGTTGCGATTACTGCGTATATTCTTCCAAATGTAAGTATTGACAGTTTTTTTACTGCTCTCGTTGTTGCTGTTGTTTTGGCAGTTATTAATACGTTCATTAAGCCGATTATTGGTTTTTTGACTCTTCCAATCAACCTGATCACACTTGGGCTTTTTTCTTTTATCGTAAACGGTGTATTTATCTGGTATGCCAGCCAACTTATCAATGGATTTACCGTTGGTGGATTTTTATGGGCAGTGATCTTCAGCATTGTTCTTTCTCTCATTTCTTCAGTATTAAGTATAATGGCGAAGTGACATTTACATCTAATCTCCTATTTATGCAAGATTCAATCATCTGTCCAAATTGCAAACAAAACATTCCTCTTACCGAAGCGATCACCCATCAGATCGATGAAAAATACAAACAGGAAATTATAAAATTAAAAGAAAGTAATGAACAAGAACGGGAACGATTGATAGCTCTTTCCAAAAAACGTATACAGGAAGAAAAAGAAAAGACTGCAAAAGAAGTTGAAGTTGAACTAAAGAAGAAAATTCAGGAGCAAATGGAACTCAAACTTAAAGACACGGAAAATGAGTCAAAAGAACTGAAAGATCAAAAACACAAACTTCAAGATCAGTTACTTGAGCTAACAAGCTCGAATCGAAAGCTTCAGGATGCAAATCGTGATAAAGAGATTGAGATGAAAACAAAATTTGCGCAAGATCAGGCAAAACTACGTGAGGAAGAACAAAAGCGAGCAGAGGAAGAGTATAAGTTTAAAATTCTTGAAAAAGACAAAAAACTCCAGGATGCGATTAAAGCCAACGATGATCTTAGGCGCAAACTTGAACAAGGCTCTCAGCAGACACAGGGTGAAGTCCTTGAGCTTGCAATAGAAGAGCTTCTTAAAAAAGAGTTTCCGTTTGACGAGATTAAAGAAGTCCCCAAGGGGGTTACTGGTGCAGATATTATCCAGATTGTTAAAAACAGAGGTGGCAAAGTTTGCGGACAGATCGTCTGGGAAACCAAACGTACGAAAAGTTGGAGTAATCAGTGGATCGCCAAACTCAAACAGGATCAACGGATTGTCAAAGCTGAAATCGCAGTTCTGATCTCAGAAATACTTCCTGATGGGATCTCTCATTTTGGTATGATTGACGGCGTTTGGGTATGTGGATTTTCATTTATCACGGGCATTGCATATGCTCTTCGGACGCAGCTTTTGGAAATTGCAACTGTTAAATCTTCGCAAAAAGGTCAAGACAGCAAAATGGAGCTCTTGTATGATTATGTCATAAGTACCGAGTTTCGGCACCGAGTCGAAGCAATCATCGAGGCTTTCAGCAACATGCAGGAGGAAATTGAAAAAGAACGCAGATGGTTTGCATCGAAATGGTCGCGAGAAGAGAAAAATCTTCGAAAAGTGCTTGATACCACGATTGGCATGCATGGCGATCTTCAAGGTATTATGGGAAAGTCAATACAAGAGTTGAAAGGAATGGAGGAGTTGCCAAACATAGTTGCCGGCGAGGATAGTAGAAAAAACGATCAAGAAACGCTATTATAAAGGTATGGATCATTTTAATAACCTTCATCCACTTGTCAAGTTTACGATTGCGATACCGATTGTGGTTTTAATTCTTGCCGTGTTTATACAAACAAGTCGTAAAGATAGACTTGTTTCAAACACGCAGTCACTCATCATTCCAAATCAAAAACCCTTGCAAACTGATTTGTCAAAAGGACCTGAAAGTCTTGTCGATTCATTTGTTGGAGATGGCAAAAGCAGCATTGACCTTGAGGGTCCAAGCGTCTGTACTTATTCTGACACCAATATTCAAGCTGAAGCACAGATAAAAAATAAACAGATATTTGCACAAGTAAAACAGAATGGAAAACAAAATAATTATCTAATGAAAGATGACTGTTTGTATTATTGGTTAGATAATCAGACATCTGGTTTGAAAGTATGTGAACTTGGACAATATGTATCTATGATTGGGATGTTTTCTTCATTTGTATCTCCTGATATGATTCTTTCAATGGTTTCGGGATTAAATCCTTCAATGCCGGTTCCTCAGGATGCGGTGTTGAAAGTATTCAGCTCATGTAAAAAGATGGAAGTTGACCAAGCATTATTTGAAGTACCTTCATCAATACTTTTCAAAAAAAGCAGCTTAACCGAACTTCAGTCACAGGTAAAGTAATTCTCTTCCAAAAAAAACTGGCTACGACCTACTTTCCCCGTTCTCCGATTTGGAGCGAGTATCATCGGCGCTAACCTGTTTCAAGACTCTGTTCGGTATGAGAAGAGTTGGTGCCAGGTCGCTCAGGTAACCAGAGAGAATATATTACCATAGCAGGAGACAGAGTTCAACTCAAATTACATGCCAAGAGAATCAACATTTTGCTATAATGTGCAGTGATGGCAACACTTCCACCACGTTCGAGTAACTTTTCTCACTCATATCTGGTACGCCCAGATATCCATTTCACTTCTCAGCATGAAGATGAAGCAGTTGTTCTTGTTGTACGAAAACACCCATTAACGCAACTTTCCTGGATTATAAACGGAACAATATTATTACTCCTTCTTCTTGTGGGAAACATGATTATTCCAAATTTTTTCAACTCAAATCAAGTATTTGCAATAAATATTTTCGGATTATTTTTTATTTTTAGTTACATTTGGATAAATTTTCTGTTGTGGTATTTTACTGTTGGGGTGGTGACAAATGAACGCATCATTGACCTTGATTTTTATAATTTGATTTATAAAGAATTTTCTGCGACTACTATTCGGCAAGTGAGCGATATCACCACAAAAATTGGTGGATTTTTTGGATCAGTATTTAATTTTGGCGATGTTTTTGTGAAGACCGAAGGATTTGCGCAAAATATTGAGTTTGATGATATTCCCCGACCATCTGAAGTAGTGAAGATAATCAATATATTAATGAGAGATGCGAATCCAGCAGGCGACGAAGGCTGAAAAACATACACCAATATTATCTGTTTCTTAATTTATAATGCAAGATTTAATAAACTTACTAACTTCATCCTCTTCGGATGATTTTATTGGCCTGTTTGTAAAAGCATTTGCAGTACTGTTTGCATTTTTGTACTTACTGTATGCAGTGGTTACTAGTAGACAAACACAGATCATGAACAATACCTTTTCAACAAAAATGTCTTCTGTACTTGCTGTAATATCATTTCTTCAGATTATTTTTGCAGGTATACTAATACTTGTAGCATTATTTTTGATTTAAGTTATGTTGGCAGCACGGCCAGAAGGATATAAAGGAAAACAACTTGAAAATGGATTTACTGAGTTTTTTATTACCGGGAATTTTTATGGGGTGTTGTCTTTTGAAGATGGAGTATCACAAGAGGAAGGAAAAAAACTTCTCGAGTCATTTAAGGAGGGGTTGGTCTCTGCGGATATACAGAATCTCTCTTCGTTTGAGCATGAGGTAAGCGACCTTATTTTGAAATTAAATTTTCCGGCACATGTTGGCATTGCTGTTGGAATGCTATATCATGACGCTTTGTATGTCAAGACTGTTGGGAATGGACAGATCTACTTTCGCCGTGGAAATACATTTGATCTATTGCTTTCAGGTGATAAAACAGCTTCAGGATATCTCAATCAATTTGATTTGGCTGTTTTTACCACCACTAAAATTCAAGATCTGATCGGAAAAACAGAAGATCTTCATGTGTTTATTGAAATGGCAAAACCCGTAGATATTTTGCAGAAACTGAACGATCAGGAATATGGAGAGGAAGAACAGGGATTTTCAGCACTCTTTGTCGAGTTTGGGGAAACAGTTCAAAATCAGATCTCCACGCAAGTGCAAACAACTCCAGGAGTCCAGCCACTTTCTTCATTACAGAGTCCTGACGAACAAGCACCAGCAGTTGCTTTAGAAAATATTCAATCAATTCAAAAGACCAGTGAGACTCAATCAATGATTTCAAAACTTTTTGATTTTTTCCGGACAAAACAGTTTACCATTGTGGCAGCAGTGATCATTCTTGCTTTACTCACATGGAGTGTAGTATTTGGATATAAGCGGCGGGAAGCTGAGAAAGTCCAAAAACGAATAGAAACAGTCAGTCTTGAGATAGACAAGAAACTTTCTGAAGCGAAGGAAGAGGCATTTTTAAACATGGATCAGTCACTTATTCTTATTGCTGATGCAAAAACACTGGTGACTCAACTGAAAAAGGAAGTTGGAGGGAAAAATGAAGGTGAGATCGTAAAGATTGAATCAAAAATTCAAGATGCAGAAAACAAGATCGTAAAAAAAGAATCAAAGGATTTTGAGGAGTTTTATGATCTTACGCTTGAAAATAAAGATGCGCAAGGTATGGAAATTGCAAAAGAAGGAGAGCTTGTGGCAATACTTGATGTGAAGCAAAACACTATCTATGTCCTTGATGTTACAAGCAAATCATTGACAAAGTATGTGAACAAAGACGTTGCTTCTGCAGTCGCGGTTGGGATATACAGCTCAGATGTATTTTTTGCAACTTCAGATAATGGACTGTATAAATTTACCTCACAAAGTAAAGTGAATACGATTGTTCAAAAAGATAGCGATGTAAAGAATATTGTTGATATGGAACTGTACAATGGTAACATTTATGTGCTTGATGAAGGAGCAGATGAAATATACAAATATCTTGTCACCGAAGGTGGATATTCAGATAAAAAATCATATTTTGGAGATGGCCAGACCATACGACTTGATGATGCAACTGGTATGACTATTGATTCTGCGATCTATGTATCTTCCAAAGGCGCG
>LBTJ01000053.1 GCA_000990445.1 Candidatus Roizmanbacteria bacterium GW2011_GWA2_37_7 | reverse complement strand
AACCGCTTGTCGAGGTCAGATGGCACGAAAAAGCAGGATCTGTGTATTTTTTTCGTGAAATGGCCTGGCAGATTTACCGCGTTCGCCGCTGGGCACATAGAACTATTGAACCATGCTCGTTGTAGCTTCAGATCTTCTGGGTATTGCAACTTGCTGCAGGTATGATATTTACTGCGAAAATGAACTGGAAAGCGTACCGCAGTCTCAAGCATGCAATTGCTTTCTTCTCCATAGGAACATAACCACGATTGCTCCTGCAATGGTGGCAACCCATCCGGCTATAGCAAGTCGCTCCGGCCAAAAAAACACATACAGCGTCTTTGATCCTTTTTGCATATTTATCTCAAAACAATTGGCATAGGTATCACAGCGGACAGATGGGCTCTTTGCACGGCCAAATATCAGGCCGGAAATACTCTCATACACTCCCCACTGTGTATCATAGCCTTCGTTGAACTTAAAAAGCATCGGTCCCGGTCGCTCGCTTTTGAGCTCCACACGCATGAGCGAAGGTAGCAAGCGCTTGTATGTCACAGCATTTGGCATCAGATATGTCGAAACTGCGCCTTGGGTCGGAACCAAGGCTAGATTGCCCCAGTAATTTGGGACATTCACAATATTCATCTCGTCTAGTATCAAAAGCCCCTCATTTTCCGTAGACTGTGCGATCTTGAAATATTTATCCTTCATATCGTTAAGTCCGGTATTTGGGCTTATAACTGTATATCCCTGCTGGCTTTGTAGTCTATGCAAACTGTCTGCGACATCATCTTTTTTCACAAAAAACTCAGGTGATTGAAATGTCTTAAAGCCTTCAATATCCGGATACCCCTGCCACATAGAAATCTGATCGTACATAGCAAGCCGGAAGTCATCCTCAAGTCCAAAAAACGGATACTCTCCAGAACCAAGATTATAGTCCAGCTTCCAGATATACATCCGATCCGAGGAAAACGGCAAATTTGAGTAAAATATATTTGCTGAATTGTCAATAAAACTTACGATCCTACTATCATCCATGATACGAACGGTACGATATTCGGAAGTAGACATATTTTCATGAGTTAGAATATCTTTGCCAAAAGCAGAGTAATATGAATTCTTTGACTGATCAATCGGAAATTCGAAGGTTAGGGCTTTCGTATTTGTCAGATCAATATTTTGTGTAAACTCAACAGATGGTATTTGTATACTTTGCTTCTCGCTTTGCTTATACGTATCAATGTATATCTCCTTTAGCGTTGCGGCAACTTCTTGATAGGTAGATGGCCGGACTTCGAAATATACGACCGGTGACTGCATTTTACTTATATTCGTATCTATTGGGATCACATAATGGTGTTGTGAACCAAGATTGATTCCTGATGCGATACGGCAGCTTCCAAAATCCCGCTCTCGAACACAGCCTGCAAGATAATCAGGTTTGCCAAGTTCTTGAATCATTTTTTGAAGCCACGGCTTTGTACCAACATCTGTCACTCCATATTTGTACGTTTCGTCCAAATCCTTACTTCCGCCTTGAGCAAAGAAATGAAGCTCGCCATATTCAGTATTATTATCTGAAAACTCCAACACCCTGCTCATCACACACGAAGAGCCATTTCTGGTTGCGATTGTTATCTCAGATTGAGAAGGAACAAGCGCGGTATGGGTAAATTCGGCTTGCTGATCTTTATAACATGACTCGTTTGGAAGCATGGTAAAACCACCAGCATCTATGTATGCTCGTCCGTTTCTTTCCAAAAGTGAGATATTCACGTCGTTTTTGTCCACCATAACAGCTCCAATTGATTGAAACTTGTTTGAAATATTTTGTGGAATACGTATGACGCTATCCCCTACTTTGAGTCGGTAATGGCCATTTACTTTCCCAGTCCCCTGACGAAGAGTTGATGTAAATTCGTCCTTTTCTCTTGATTCTCCCAGTACAAATTCTTTTGGGTTGACGTGAAACTGAAGTTGACCAATCAATATCTTTTGTGAAATAGTATTGATTTGTGGTGCGAATACAGCGAATAACTGAATATTAAGCATCTCAGCTGATCGAGCTGCGTATATTTCAATTAAGGTATCAGACTCCGGGAGCACGTCTTGACCTATTATTTCATAATGAAATTCCCCTTCCCCATGAACTGTCGGAACTGAAGCAGTCATCTTTGTACTATCAACTGTATACGTTGATGTATTTCCAAGAAACGGAAAAAGCATTGCATTTTCCGCATCTCTTTGGATGGTATGACCTAAAGAGCTCATACCAATTTGGTGCAACAACTCCCATGAAATAGTATTTTGGGTTTCGACAACATCTGTCAGAAACTCTATCTGAGGATGTATATTTTGGACCTGCCTGCTCCATGAACTCTGTCATTTTTTCAGAATTGGGATAATTTGTTGTGTCCCAAACATCAATACCGCGAGAAGAAACACGGGCTGATATCGTACCATCCAGAATGACATATCGTATGTCAGCCATGCTTAGCAATTCGTACATCTGTGTGGCTCTTGTCATTTGCTCTTTTTCATCTGTGATACTTTGAATATCGGATTGAAGATCACTCATCCGCTCAATTATGCTCCAGTTTTCTATACTAGCAGGCTCAAACGTTTTATCAATCAAAGGCTTCTCAAGCATATACTGCAAAAAGGCCGAGCCAAAATACCCCCATGAGTACGATTTCCAGTACCCTGTTTTATCTATCGGAAAATGGACTACTCGACCCTCTTGGGGATCGGAATTGATACGTTTGCTTATCTGAGAATACGCTTCAGGAATCTGATTGTACATATAAAATCCAATAAGCTGCCCTTCAAAATAACCTCGGTAGACATAAGCATTTGGTACTAATATAAGTAGTGCTACAACAGCTACGATTTTTTTCTTATCAATAGTTGATATCAATCGTCCAATCCAAACAGCAATCTGCACAATCGCATATGCAGCTGCGATACTCCCAGCAAAAGCAATAATCGAATGAAACTTTGTATCTCCAAATCGAAATACTACTTCAAAAAGCGGTATATTTTTACTGAGTAGATTATATAAAAAACCCAATAATCCGAACTCATTCATTGATAAAAATACAAAGGTTAAAACAGTTCCTGGTATCCATAACCATTGTGATGATCGAATGCTTTTCAAAATAAGGATGCCGCACCCAAATATATATAAAACCGGAAATAACCACAAAATTCCTTTTTCAAGAGATATCGATGACTTCGCGTATTGCTCAAAAAGCGGATGATACATTTTCAGTTCTGAAGTTGCGGATTCTACGTATCTCATATCATAAAACTGCGGAACCATAAGTACGCTTCTTTCGATATTGTAGTAAGACTCATTTTTATTGAGAAAATCTTCATTCATTCGTACAAATGTCGATGCATGCTTAATATCTTCTGATTTTTGAATTGTGTAATTAATAAATGGGAAAAGCCAATATGAGTTTATGATGACGAAAATGCCTAATACTATGCATGACCGTATCAGATTTTTTCTATGTGAAAATGCTATCATGCTAAGCACAATCATCATCGTAATAAATATTGTTGGGACAATATAAGCAATAGATGATATAAACAATAAACCAATGTACAGTGCAGATTTAGGTATACTTATTGTTCGTTCATGTATGAATTTGAGCACTACATACACTGTGGTAGGAAGAGCAAAGAACCGAGAAACAAACATGAGCATAGGAAAATAAAACACGCTCAATGTATTGATATTGAAAAGATAAAAAAGACTTGCGATAAATGAAAAAACATCAGTATATCGAGAAAGTTTTTTATCTTTATTTGCTTTTGTGAAAATATAACTTGCAAGTTTGTACATCAAGATCATTCCGACATTCAACGAAAAAAGATAATACAATTGCTCAAGGAGATTGTTCGGTATAATATGTTGTCCCAATAAGTAATAAATATTCCGCCATATATCAGTCACTTCAGCGTCAGAGACTACTCCCAGGCCACGGTACTCTCTCCATGTAGAAAATAAACTTCTGAGAGTATTTGAATCAATATTTAAAAATGAAGAATAATTATCCCATCCGAGCAGGGCATACTCGCTCCGTATATTTAAAGCCGAAATAATGAATAGTAATAGAAGCAAAATATAAAAAAAAGGTATTTGAACAACGCTTTTCATAAATGTATTTTTTGTGTGCGAAAGGATCGTTTTGATAAATGAAAGCATAATTTATTCTACTTGAATTACTGCAATATTTTGACGGGTTAGCTGTATGCCAAAATGCATCTCAAGATAAATTTTTATTAAATCCTTTATTGCTCGTATGATCTGTGCTGAGGTAACGGTAGATACGCCTTTTGTTCGTGGGAGATGTTTCACTGGTATTTCAGTAATTTTGACATTTTGCTTAATCGCACGAACAAGAAGAGCTGTGCTTACAAAAAAACTATTAGGTAATTCTCCCAGCTTTTGGATTGATGATTTTTTCATTAATTTAAATGCGCAGTCAATATCTGTGATTTTAAGACCAAATAACAGACTCACCATATAATTATAAATTTTCGAAATAATAATACGTTTCATATTATCTGCTCTCTTACTCCGATAGCCAATAATAAAATCACTTATTGAAATTTTTTGAATAAATTTATCTAAATCATTTATGTCAAACTGCATATCTGAGTCCATAAACAATATCCACTCATATTTTGCTTTCTTAATACCAGACTGAAGTGCTCCACCATATCCTTTATTTTCTTTATGATCAATAATGGTAAGATTTGGGTATTCTTTTTGTAATTTATTCAGCTTCTGAAGAGTATTATCCTCTGAGCCATCATTCACTGCAATTATTTCATATTGACCAGTAGAGCAAGACAGCTTTTTATCAAGCTGTTTAATTGTGGTAGTAATTATCTTTTCTTCATTTAATATAGGTAATACTGCTGATATTTTCATAAGTGATTAAAGAATTTCAATTTAAGCTAGTATTATATCATAAAATTAAATACCAATCAATATTATAGGTTATATTTTATCTACTACAAATCTCTCAATTTATTGATATTTTTTTTATCTTATAGTATAATAGCGAGCTATGAGTGAACAACTGTCACGTCGGTCATTTTTACGCCATGCAGTGCTTGATAGCGCAGCTCTTGGAGTATCCGCAGCTTTTTCTCAACTTATACCGACTACTCCTGCGCGTGCTGCAGGACTTTCTTCGCAAGTCGAATCTCCACATCCTTCAGAGTTAATTGGTCAAGATCAGTTCGCAGGACTTTTACACAGCCTTGTCCGCCCATCAGTAGGACTAGAACAAGCTGATACCTTGGCCAGAAATATCATCTTTCAAGGATTTGAAACATATCCTTTGGATTGGCAAGATCACTTGTTCCGCTCAATGCTCAAGACAACAGAATTTACTACACGAGCTTCAAATGGTGCAGATATTTTTCGAGTCTATGATAAACCACTCACTATTGCTGCAGAAGATCCCAAAACAAAAGGTGATATCGGCGGTTCATATTTACCAGATCCAAATAAAATTGGCCTTTCGTTTACTTCAAAAGAGGTTCTTGCAATTCTTGGACCAAATGAGATAACAAGCGCACTTATTGATCATAGAAAAGCAAGCGTGCTTGTCCCTAATTTTCTCCAAATGATTGTTGCTGAAGCACAAAGTGATGTCATGACCAGTGTAGCTTTACACAATGCACAGCGTGGTGATCAACGTTTTACATTTCAACCTGCAAAAGAGATTATTGAATATTGGGATGGAATGATCATAAATCATGGATACAACAGCTATGTCCCAACTTCAAATATTCCAGCAATTGTATTTCATGGACGTCCGTATAATGGCCACGATCAAAATATGAATTATTTTAAGGAACATATGGCAAAAGTTGTTACGGATCGTATTTTTTCAAAATGGGTTGCATCTCAAAACAGAACTTTGTCTGATGTACTTGGAGTATTTGCTGATTCTAAAACAGATAATCATTTATATCAAGCTCTATCTGATCTTGCACAATTTCCTGATCAAAAAACACAAGATCCCCTTCAAGATGGAGATGCGGCAACTATTATGACGTTTAACCCGTATGACCATGTTGCTGCATACTGGCCTTCTTTTCAACTCCTTTCATTTCACAAAGATGGGAAAACAGTTGTTCCTTATACTGATTTTCCCTTAGGTAGGGATTGGAAAGTATCAATCTTGAGAAATGGAAAGCCACTGTACGATCCTGCTGGATTCGGAGCTACATTGTACCAAGGAAATATTTGGCGGGAATGCGGGATCATGGTAGCTACTAAAGACGAGATTGATGGAAAACCCCCACGGCTTCAGAACGGTGATATTATACAAGTAGAAGGAACTCATAATATTACTAAAAAATATGAGGTATATCCTATTCCTGTTTACTTGAAGCCTGATTTAGTTCTTGGAAAAACGCAAGATGCTGAAAGGTTTAATTCTGTAGAACAACCTAAACCGCTTCAATTAAATCTTCTTAAAGATCCTGAAACTGTCATACTTACTCCTGATGGTGCTATTCATACAGTAAATACAGAAAAAAGATATCCTAATTATACAGTTGAGTTTCGCCTCCCTCCAGGAATCCAAGATCCCGCGGGTCAAGATTGGGTACGAATGTGTGTTTCGCCTGATGGAGCAATATATAGTAGTGATGGAGTATTATGTGGATCTACTGATTCAGATGGTGTACCTGTAAAACTACAAGCTGGTTCTGTATATTTTTACAAACCTACTGATTATCAAAACAATAATGGTTTTTCCTTTACCTTAAAGTAATCTTAGCTTTTTTCCACTCATAATCTTTTTTAGAATATTCTGCCGTATATCCCCGGATAATCCCGCCCCTTTTGGCAATCTTACGATTGATGGCTGATCGATGAACCCCAAATATTGGTATAGTTAACTATGACTATAACCGATGTGGAACAAATACCGACCTCACTTCCTGAGCGCCCTGATAAGCGGAATCGCTCCCTTGGTTTTTCGCCGCTTCCGCCACATCTAAAACAACGAGCGCTCGGATATGCGATGGCTGCTCTGATTGCGGCTACAGGTACGTTTGCCAATATCCACTCCTCCTATGGACAGGAGTCTTCTTCAGAACCTCCAATTGTATTGACAACTGGACCAGAAAAAATTGGCATTGGTAAACCATCAGCGATTTTTATTGGTGGAAAAAGTAATGATCCTCCACCGGAACGATTTATCGAACTTATTAATGTTTTTGCTGGTGCTCTTGTTGAGAGAGGGATTGATGCGGAAAATTTGAATCTATATGCCGTGACAGAAGATCTTGATTTTCCAGGTCAGGCTGAAATAATTACTGATGAAACAGATATTAATGATCTGTATAACATCATTTCAGAAAATACCCAAAATGCAGCAGCACCTATACTTCTTGGGATGATTGGACATGGATCTACAAATTGGGACGGAAACTTTACAATGAAAGTCACAGAAAATGCAATAATTAATTCCGCAGATTTGGCAAAAACGTTTGCACGAGGTATTCAGAATCATGACCGCAACTCCCCAGTTAAAATATTAGTTGTTTGGGAGTCATGCGAGAAGAAGTTCAGAAGTGGTTTTCATTAAAGCAATTTGCCCCAACTCTGCCAAATATTGTTGCAAATGCTAATGCTGCATTCTGGGATTTTATTGGGGCAGAATTATCAAGAGGTCAGACAATAGAAGAAGCAGCTGTACAATGGAGATCTTCTGAGCTAAATATAACAGGGGAAATACCGGTAACTTCTTTGAATCAACATCCTCCTGCTATGGGAACAGATAGTCTTGCTTCTTCACAGATACAGAGAACTGCACATTCTGGTGGCATAACTCTTGAAGCACAACCGCCCAAAATTGCAGACAATAGCACATTGCAAGTTCCTCTCATAATCGAAAACTATACGCTGTCGCCGTATACTATGACTGCTAAACTTATTGATTCGTCAGGAGCTGTGAGGAAGCATATTGGATCAATTCCGATTTTGGTATCTCCCAGTGCTGCCCGTCCTGTCACAGCAACGCTCAATATTGATCCGTCTGCTTTAGGCGTCTATACTGGCACTTTGGAGCTGGTTGATCAAAATGGTTTTCAATATCAGATTGATTTTGATACCCGTCGAGATCCCAATCCCAATCAATTAGTTATCCCTCCTGGAAGCTTACAACCAACATATTCAAGTTATGATTTTGATCCTGATGGATTTAATTTATTAATTCCCACTGATCAATTACCTGACGGTAACTATACTGCTGAATTTATTGCACAGGATGATGTGGTAACTCGGAGGGATTTTTCTATCCCATATCATGGTATTCTGGAATTGCATTCATCAAAGCCTCGGCACATTCTTCAAATTAGGGATGAAGCTGGTAATATTGTGCATAGTGATTTTTATTCAGCTCTTCCAGAAGACGATACCGTAATAGATGCTATGGCGCGTGACCCACTTCAAATAAGTACTGTATATACTGGAACAGTATTTTTTACTAATCGGATTGATCGTGATATTTACAAACTACCTTTAGACTCTAAAGGAATTTCCATAGCTCTGAATACAGACCCATCTTATAAATACTGGAATATTCATCTTGCCGCATATGATCAAAATGGGAAATCTCTTGGAATTTTCGGAAATATTGAATCTGGAGATTCAAAATTATTTGCTTTCCCACAAAATAGCGCATATGTGGAATTATTTTATGGAAGCGGACTTGCTGGCAAAGAATCTCCTCAATACTCATTTGAGCTTAATGATGAGAAAAAAAAGGTATTTCTTCCTTCTTTGATGAGGTAACTTCTTACGATATTTTTTCGGGTTTGAGATACTTTTCCTTGGCTTTCTTACTGTATTTTAGTCTTTATCTCAGCTTTCGTAGCTTCCAAGATTCGAAGAAAAAAATCCGATCTTCTCAAAAAAACGAGTTACATGTGTTGTTGAGAATACTTAAGGAGCACCTCGCGAATCATAGTTTGATATTTTACTCCATACTGCACTGCTTTTTGTTTGAAAAAATCCACAGACCGAGCATCAAGAGTAATTGTCACTTTTTGTGGCTTGAGTCGAATACTTAAAGCTATTTCCTTAGGTGATGGCAGACTCAGCTCTTTTGAGTCAACTTCAACAAGATGTGAGAAATCAATTTCCTCAGGTGCTTCATGATATTTTATTTTTTTGCTCATACAAAATTTTTGCTTGGCGCCATGCTCCAGCGCCAAAAATTCTAATTCTTTTCTTTCGCTTTACAAAACGTACCATGATTATTGTTTACTTTACCAAACCTATGCAATATATTCTCTCTTCATGAACACTATGTTTTGTGTCTTTGAGAATAAGTCGTTTCGGATCTGCAAATAC
>LBTJ01000052.1 GCA_000990445.1 Candidatus Roizmanbacteria bacterium GW2011_GWA2_37_7 | reverse complement strand
CTTTCCACTCCATTTTCATACACATGATACGTGGGGTCAATGAGATCCTCGGTCAGAGTCACATCCACTCCCCCGACCAAATCCACCAAATCAATGAACACATACATGTCCACCAAAATGTATTGGCTCACCGGGTAGCCGCTGATGTCGGAAATTTCACGCAAGAGCTCGTCCATGCCGTACGAGGCGTACACGCTGTTGATCTTACGATTGTTGTAGTAAAGATCTCGCGGAATGCTGATCATGGTCACGGAACGGATACATTTCTGGACACATTTCAATCCGGATTTTTTTAATTATGGCAGTTTGCCTGTATACCTTCTTCGTGCCGTGAGCCAACTGATTGATCTTATTTTCCGCACTCATATAACAAACTATGATGGCATGCTCTATGTGGGAAGGGTTCTATCATCGCTTGCAGATCTTGGCGTGGTCTTTCTCATATTCCATATTTCATTTTCCATATTCAAAAATAAAATAGTTGCGCTTTGGTCGTCATTTTTTTATGCCGTTGCTTTTTTCCCCATTCAAAACAGTCATTTTTTTATTGTTGATACGTTTCTCAACCTCTTCTCTACTCTCCTGATATATCTTTTGTTGCGTTTTCATCAACAACCATCAAATCGTATACTTATCATGATTGGAATCACATTTGCCGCAGCAATAACGTCCAAAATCTCAGCCATCATCTTTTTGCCGATCATTCTTTTTGTTTTCTTTCTTTCTCAACTGAAGAAGACACATAGAAACGTTACACGCTCTACGTTACACGTTATAAGAATGACGTTCTTTTTTTCCGTTTGCAGTTTAGCATTTGCCATTCTCTTTATGCCGTATGCTTTTATCGAACATGAACGGTTTTTCAATGATGTTCTCCAACAGATACGTATGAACGCTGACGCATATATTTTCCCCTACACGCTTCAGTACGTGGGAACAACGCCGTATATATACTACCTTAAAAATATTTTCCTTTGGGGAGTGGGCCCGGTGATAAGTATATTTGCTGTCGTAGGTGGAGTATGTAGTATTTGGTATGTAGTATGTATTATATATTTAAACAAAAAAGAAAAATTTACATTCCCAGATACTCTATTCCACACACTACATTCTAAATACTTTCTTTTCTCTATTTTCTACTTTCTTTACTTTTTAGTAATCGGCAAATCTGCCGTAAAATTTATGCGCTATATGCTCCTCGTCTATCCATTTATTACGATTCTTGCTGGATATGGAGCGGATCGTATAACGCAAATCGCAAAACGCAATACGTTTTCAAAAGGAATTTCACGTTACACGATACACGTTACACGATATATGATAGTCCTTATAACTTTTCTGTGGACGCTCCCGTTCCTTATGATTTACTCTACTCCAAACACCCGTATTCAGGCAACACAATGGATCAATCAGTTTATCCCTTATGGATCTACACTTGCAGTTGAGCATTGGGATGATCGGGTGCCGATCTTTGATTCGGGAAATTATCAGTATGAAGAGTTGACGCTATACGAGCTTCCTGATGATCAAAACAAGATTACTGACCAGTACCACAAGCTTCAGCGTTCAGATTATATTATTATTGCATCAAATCGTCTGTATACTCCTCTCCAACGATTGAACGATTGCGCAGTATTTGAAAAATGCTACCCGCTCACTGCACAGTATTATCAGGACCTTTTTGACGGAAAACTTGGATTTGTGAAAATTGCAGAGTTTACTTCCTATCCAGCGTTACACGCCGCAGGTTACGTGTTGCGCATTGTTGATGATAGTGCTGATGAATCTTTCACAGTTTATGATCATCCGAAGGTTATGATATTTAAGAAAATTTAACAGCATATCAGTATGAAAAAGATAGTTTATTTTGTACAGAAATGTTTTTTTTGCTATGCCACTTATTTATTGATAGCTATTAGTCTCATTCTGTCAATTCTCTCATTTGTTGGTCATCTAAGGAATGATTTCTTAGCTGTCAACGATATCTCATTATTAATTGCAGCCATGTGGTATGTGGCGTTGATTTTGTTAATTCTTTCAGCGTTTATTTTTTGGTTGAAAGAGAAGAATAAAAAACTTAAATACGGATACGTTGAATTACTTATTTTTTTCCTTATTCTTTGTATCTGTACAATTCCAAGATTACTCTATATCGACCATTTAGGTATTTTCACCGATGAAATGTTTTGGATCAACGAAGCAAAAGGATTTTTAAATGGTACTGTTATCAGTCCATTTGGTTTTATCGGAGATCAACCATCCAATCTACCCGCACTCCTTGTTGCGCTTTTACTCATTATCACAAAGAATGTTTATTATGCAGTTCGTTTACCTGGCTTTCTATTTAGTATGGGATTTCTCATCTTACTTTTTTTCCATGTTAAAAAACGAATGGGTTTTCTGATTGCCTCACTTACATCATTATTGTTCGCAACAAGCATTTGGGACATCCATATGTCGCGATTTGGATGGAATAATGTGAATCTTAATCCTTTTATTATCATGGGAATTATCTATTTCTATATACAAATTATTGACCAAAGAAAAAAATATCATGCAATAATAGCCGGTATCTTTATTGGGATAGCGATCAATTTATTGTATGTAAGTATGCTCATGATCGTTCCAATTTTTATTCATATGTTTTTGTATGTGCTCTTGTTATTTGCTAACAAAAATAAGTATAAATTTGAATATCTTCAATTGTTTGTTATTTTATTATTTTCAATTGCAATACTTATAGCCCCTACTTTCGCCAAAATAAAATCCCATCCCAATGAGTCTATTCAACGACATAAATCGTTCGTTTCTGATAACATTGAAAAGTCTCAAAAGAGTACCACGAAGATTACTTTTTATTCTAATGAATTTTATGTCGCTGTTCAGAATTTTATTCCCAATTATTCAAAGTTAGAAACCTCAATGCTTTGGGGAATCACGCTCAACTATACCACGTTTCTTGCCCTGTTTCTTGGCTTTATTGGACTTTTTTTTGTCGAGTCTAAAAACAATCACAAAACGTTCATCTATCTTTCTTTTTTTATTATGTTTATGCCGGTTGTAATCCTCAATAGAACCACGTCTGTATGGAGAGAGTATGCATTTTTACCTACTATTTATATTTTTTGCGCGTATGGATTATTTTATATGAACGTAATATTCCAAAAACTAACTAAATTTGGCAGTTCGATGTTCGTGATTATCATCATAGCGTGTATCGCATTTGAATTTTGGCAAGGATACAAAAAATTTGTCAATAATGATCTTTCTAATAAAAATGAGTATTTTGAAACTCTTTGTAAAGAAGTTTCTACATATATTATTCAATCAGTACCAAAAACTAAAATAGTAACATTTCCTGATCAGTTATGTAGCGATCTAACGATTGTTGCCATGAATGAAAGCCACGCTCATTTACAGAGATATATTGATCAAACCCCATTATTTACCAACAATGAAGTCGTGATATTTTACAGCATTCCGAATCAAACGCCAACGTATACTATGAATGAGTATGATATGGATCGTATTGCACTAGAACATGCATTTCGAAAAATTCAAATAGCTAAAATGGGTGAAAATCAAGCTTATATTTATATGAAATAGTATATTAAAATATATGTTCTTATGAATTTCTATTCTGGAAAAAAAATCATAGTTACAGGAGGTGCTGGATTTATTGGCTCAGCCCTTGTTGATAAGTTAATTGAGTTAGGAGCACAGGTAATCATTGGGGATAATTTATCTTCGGGAAATCTTGAAAATATACTGAGAGTTTGGAAAAAATACGGATTTACAATTGATAAAAAACAAGGTACATATTTCACAAATATTCATTCTCACAGTTTTAAAAAAATCGATTTTCAAAACTATAGCGATACAGTAAAATTTTTGAAAGGTGGTGACATTGTTTTTCATTTAGCAGCAAATATTGGCGGAAGAGGATATATAGATAATCATCCTGCAGATTGCTGTGAAGGATTTGCTATTAACCAAAATGTCATAAAAGCTTCCCACGAAGTGGGAATAGAACGTGTCGCCTTTGCGTCATCAGCGTGTGTTTATCCAATCAATCTTCAAAAAAAACAAAACTCAACATATCTACTCAAAGAAGATGATTTTTTTCATGATGGTTGGGGTAATGCAGATCGTGAATACGGCTGGGCAAAGCTTATGGGAGAACAAATCCTTTTGGCCTATCATAAACAATATTCTCTTAAAGGCGTTTCAGTGCGATATGTCACTGCATACGGACCCTGGGAAAATGACACCCATGCTATCATTGCCTTAATTCGTCGCGCAATAAACAAAGAAGATCCTTACGTCATATGGGGAAGTGGTTTGCAGGATCGCGACTTTACCTATGTATCGGATATTGTTTCTGGAACTTTAGAAGCGGCAGAAAAAATTACTGATGGAAGGGCAGTAAATATCGGTACTTCAAAACGCTACAATATGATTGAGCTTACAAATATGATTTTTAATATCGTCAAGTGGAAACCAAAAAAAATTAAGTTTGATACCTCAAAACCTGAGGGAGTTAAATCACGAGCTCTTGATATAACTCGCGCAAAAAAAGTTATGGGGTGGTCACCAAAATATCCACTTCAAAAAGGACTAGAGGAAACAATTAGCTGGTATAAAAAAAATAAACCAATATCTGTTGAACTTCTTTAATATATATTTATTTATGGTTGAATTATCTGTTATATTACCTGTTTATAACGAACGGGTTACTCTTCCCATTTTACTTTCAAAATGGTCAAGAGCAATAAAAAAACTTAAGATTACGTATGAATTTGTACTGTGTGAAGATGGCTCAACAGATGGAACCCAAGAGATCATAAAATCACTCAAGTATAAATATCCTATCTCGCTAAATCAAAAAAAAGTAAAAAGAGGTTATGGCAAAGCCGTTCAGGACGGCATAAAACAAGCAAAAGGTAAATGGCTCCTTTCGATAGACTCAGATGGACAATGCGATCCTTTAGACCTGAAAAAATTTTGGAAAGAAAAGAAAAAAAATGAGATATCTATCGGATGGCGAGTAAAACGAGCTGATTCAGCTCTACGTAGATATATGTCGTTTGCATTTCGCATATTATTTCAGGTGTTATTCCCCAACAACTACATTCATGATCCAAGTGCGCCGTTTGTGCTTTATGAGAAAAATAACATTTTAAAATATATAGATTCTGATCTTAGTAAAATGGCGGAAGGATTTTGGTGGGGTTTTGTTGCAATGAGTTATAAACGGAAAATAAAAATTTCAGAAATTAAAATCCATCATCATCCTCGATACAGCGGAATTACGCAGGTATACCGAATCAGCTCACTGCCACGAATTATTCTTAATAATATCTTTGGGCTCATCCAAATTAAATTCAGTAAGTAAATAATTTGAT
>LBTJ01000051.1 GCA_000990445.1 Candidatus Roizmanbacteria bacterium GW2011_GWA2_37_7 | reverse complement strand
GCCAAAACAAATCAGACATATATAACACACCGTGTAATTTATAAAGGAAAAAATCACCTTATTACAAAAGGAGATAATAATCCGAGCGTCGATCCTATTACAAAATCAAAAAATATCGTTGGAAGAGTGTATCAGATCAAACGCAAAAGAAAACTCCTGCATCCCGACACAATTTATCTATCGCAGTCTACTCAATACTTTGATGCAATAACGAAATGCATCCATCAGCTCAATCATCAGAACATACCATACGTTCTACTCAAAGGGCTTATTCTTCACCTGTACTACACCAATGCTCACCCGCGCAGAAGATATTTGGACTATGACATATTAGTTGATTATAAAGACCACAAGAAAATTGATCATATTTTGACACAACTTGGATACGTAAAAAAAGATGACTCCATGTCTTCATTCCAGCGCAGACTGCTTGATAAACCAATCGAAGTCACCTATGTAAAAGAAAGCTCAACTTTTCCTATCGCAGTCGATATACACTTTGAACCGGTATTTATGATGACACAGATCGGCAGACTTGATGAACTCTATGATCAAAAAAAAATTGCTGCACTTGGCGAGCTGTTTCTCAAAAATCGACGAATAGTGAAGGTGCATAATTTTTCGTATCACATACTGTCAACAGCGCATCTTGTTGCGTATCTTGCGCTTCATTTTTTTCATCACAACTTCCGAGGTACCCACCGACTTGAACTTTTGGACGCAGTCATACGAAAAATCCCTTTGAAAAAACACCCCGAAGAGTGGAGCGAAGTATCGTCGCTCATTCAAGATTTTCATCTTGATGGCTTTGTGTATGGTTCATTCGTGACTTTAAGACAATATTTTCACACCCCGTTTCCCAAGTCATTCCTTCAAAATCTTCACATACCTCCGTGTCAGATACAATATGCTCAGCACTACCTCAAACAAAATACGGTATTTGAAATTAAGTCACGTGCACAAGAAGGGAAACAACTCTTTACCAATCTTTTTTATCTTTCACCAAAACCATGGGTGACAAAAATATGGGTTTTTACAAAGCCCATTGTTGTATATATGATCATATTGTCAGCGTACTCAAAAATATCTCTGTCTTTTTTATATGTATGGTATTTGATTCGTCAAAAAAATAAAAATATTGACATATTGGCTAATCACTTTGTTTTTATATTCTCTCAACCTCGTTTAGGACAATACAAAAAGCCATTTAGGATTTATAAAATCAGAACTATGGTGCTTGGAGCAGAAAATATGAAACATGAATTGATGTCGCTCAATGAACGAACCGGTCCGGTGTTTAAAATCCGAAACGATCCACGGTACACCACGGTCGGGAAATTCTTGTCACATGCGGGTCTTGATGAACTCCCACAGCTTATCAATATAATAAAAGGCGAGATGGCGTTTGTGGGCCCACGGCCTTTCCCGATTAATGAAGCAACTCAGGTTCCAGAAAAATACAAAAAACGATTTTCTGTTTTGCCAGGTATCACATCTTCTTGGGTGATTCATGGTCAAGGCAAACTTACATTTGATCAATGGATGGAGCTTGATTGCGAGTATGTAAAAAACAAATCATGGATAACAGATGTAAAAATTGGCCTTAAAACTGTAATTTTATTGGCGAAATTGACATTGACAAAATAAAGTAATTCTTACTTATACACAAACCGACAATCAAACCCTTCTTCTACACAAATATACATGATGTTTCCCTCACGTGAACTATTTCTATATTTATGATCTTTTGCCCACTGCTTTGACAACAAATATGTGTCAATGTGTGAAAACAAAAAATCCTTAGCTGATGATTTTCCTTCAATTTCTTTCTTGAGATAATAAATCGTTGTCACAAGTTCAAATTCCTTGAGTGGAGATACTTCGTAGGCTTTCAAATAGTAATGAAGAGCTTGTGGTTTATCGAAGTTCATATATGTATTTCCAGCAACAATAAGGGCTTGCTGATCGCCTGGGAAAAAATGAAGATATGTATCTGTCCAGCGTTGTTGAGCCTCTACGTCATTTTTTTTATATGATTCATAGATAATGGTAGGATAAACTTCTTCATTGAGTGGGTATATTGACTGAGCAAATAAAGGTCTACCTATTGAAAAGAAAAACTGACTGTTGACTTTAAGAAATATAAATACAAAAAGGATGATTGATGGGAATAAAAATATATTGAAATGGGTTTTAATATTTTGACGTTCTCGATATATAAATGAGCCTAATACAAAAAAGAGCATAAAATATACATAGTTTCTTTTGATCGTGTCGCCCATCATAAGGATGAGTATTGCAGTGAAGGCTAAAAAGTAACGTTGATCAAGAACATTATCGCTTCTTTTTACTGCTATAAAACTCCGCAAAAACATCAAGCCAAGTATGATAAAAAATAAAACTCCCCCTACTATTCCTTGCTCTGCAAATATATCAAGAAATAAATTTTCGCTTACGTTTGTTGTCAGTTTGATAATTGGCGTATATTTTATCGATGCGTAAAATAAATTATCTGGTCCCCAACCAAACCAAGGTTTTTCTAAAATCCCATAAATTGCTTGAAGTCCAAAATGATTTCGGGCGCTAATAAACCCTTTGTAGCGAGGCATCCTTAAAATCTCAACAAAAAAATCATGTATTTTTACATACCATTCTGGTCCGTTCTCAAACCATGCAATCACAAAAGACAAGAGGATGCTGAGAATCACTAAACTGCCGAGCAAAATATATACTCTCTTTGTAAGCCTTCTGCGCTTGATGAAAATTTCAAACATAACAAAAAAACAGGTAATAAGAGCAAACGTCGCATATGCTGCCCGTGTATAAGAAAATACTAAAAATCCAAACAGCACAACGAAAACTATTCGTTCCTTTTTTTTGTTTTTTTCTGTCCATGATGGGAGCAACATAGAAAGCGGAAGAAGTAAAAAAATCCCAAGAGGATTGTGTGTTTTAAATGGATCGGCTATATATTGAAACATGTGTTGCGGGATCAAAATCGTCCAAGTTTCTGGTAACAAATATTTTAAAAATACTGAATACAATGAAAAAATACATCCTAATATGATAACTCCATGAAAAATAATTTTCATCGTCTGCTTTGTACGCATATTGTAAAAAAGCATGAGAATGAGAAACACTACAAACCAATACGCCGTATATTCAAATGAACGCTGAATATTTGGTGATAACACTGATGAAACGACTGAGCTTAGTAAAAACAATAATACAATCAAGCTCAGAGAAAATGGAATTTCCAACAGCGCTCCCTCGTTTTTCTGGCTCATGAAGATCAGGCTACATACTAATGGAGTTGATATTACAAGCAAATAAATGATTTCACGCCTCACACCGAAGCCTTCAAGAAAAATGTATAATAATAGTAAAATTGGCAACAAAAATGATGCGCTAAATAATTTCATTAAATATAGTATACAGCGTGTAAAAGATCGGCCAAATAACTATTGTTCCGTCTGGAATAATATGCTACTCTAGCAGTAGAAGAATATATTATGAATATCCATTTGTCTCACATGTTTCCCAGCTTTCGAAAATTACTTATAACTCTTCTTTTTTTTGTTCTTTTTGTCTTTTTTCCAATCAGCATACGAGCAGGGGATTTCTGCAATTGTGCGAAGGATGATCATGGATACTCTGGAACCATCATACTAGGTGGTAGGGTTGTAACTGACATTGGTCCCGGGAAATGGATTTCCTGGCAAGATGCCAACGCGCCACTAAGAGCAGAAGCAGACTGCACTGAAGGCGGTGCCACTTTGGCTGATGGTGGATTTACCGTCTGTCCTTCGTCTTCTGGACTACGACTAGAGCTCATTGATGATTGTAACGTTTCCTATAAATATTTAGACGATTTCAATTTCGATCCAAAAGCCCACTGGTCGTCCCCCACCTGTGATAATTCCTACCTTACCGTGAAACTCGAAAATATAGATCCAGACCACCAGTGCGCAGCAATTTTTTCTAATGGCATCTCATATACTCCAGATGCCAACTGTCAAGTAATAATACCTGACGCAGGTGATAATATTTGGGTTATATTGAAGAGAAGAGACATTGATCCAATACGTATCCATGAGCCAACAATAAACTGCGAGACCATGCCCGGATGGGCATGTGATGAGGATGCTTTTACAAAAGCATTGGATGTCAAAATATATGATGGCAATCCTGCAACTGGCGGTATTCAAGTAGGGACAAAGTTGGCCAACCAATTCCATACAGATGCCGGAGCCCAATGCAATGGCAATACCGATCATGGATTTGCGTGGAAAATTCCCGACTCGCTCAAAGATGAGACTCCACATGATATATATATACGAGCTGTAAGCGTCGACGAAAGTGGTAATCCTACAGCAAACGAAGCGGCTCTTACAAACACCCCTCGCACTATTCGATGCGTCCCGCCATGGTATAAACTAAATGGTGCATCATTGTATAAAAATGATGCTATCAACAACTACATTCCCATTGCGGTCCAACCATATGATCCAAGTGATACCAGTGATCGATTCCTGATTGTCAGAGGGACAAACCCCACGTCCTGGGAAGGTGTGGCGATATCAGGATCTAATATCTCTCTGGGAACCGGAGCTCAAAGCTCAACCAGTGAATGGGAGCGGCAATTTTATACACGGTCAACAGGATACTTAGGGAATCTGAACTCATTTATAGAGTATGTGCGATTACGTAAAAAATTCAAAATAATATCCTCACTTGCCGATATGGAATCTGATACTATTAATATTTTCACAGGCGTTCTTCCTCCTATCACAGATCCTGGAGACATCAACGGCTCAATCAATAATGCAGTGCTGCTTGTTAATGGGGACATAATACTTAATACGCCATTAAATGTCTTTAATCCCAGCAATAATTCACTGGCATTGATTGCTACCGGGAATATTAACATTCACTCCAATGTGAGAGAGATACATGGTATATTCATTGCCAGCCAAATTGATATTGCATATGACGTGAGCCATACCACTCAAGAACTCAAAGTAATAGGAAATCTTATTGGCACAAATGATATTGATGCTCTTGGTTTGAAGCGTGATCGCACCGACTGGGAAAAACCATCTCTTTTTATAGAATTTGACCAACAAATGTACGTAGATCTTCTTCTTCATCTTTCAACAATTGTCCAAGAAGGAAGACAGCTGCGGTGATATCATGGAACATACAACATGAAACATGAAACATTTTTGACAAAGATACAACTTTGGATTGCGTATCTTTTAATGTTTCTTCTCCCGACACAACTAGGAACATTTTTTTTCATTCCTCAATCATATATTGATGGTATACGTATTGATTATCTTGCGCCCAGTTTGTATCTCAATGATCTTATTATTATTTTTCTTGCCCTCATCTCTATTATTGTCATTATTCGATCAAACAAGCTAATAACTCTTATAAAAAAAACTTCAGTATTATTCAGAAATAAAGTCACTATTGGCATTTTTATATTGATACTTGTGAATATTTTTTTTTCCTTAGAACCAATTATTGCAATCTGCAAGTTTATGAAACTTTTTGAACTTGTAATAGTTTTTTTATTCATAAAAAACATCAAAGTACCGTCGAAAACCATATTGCTTATCATTCTTTTTTCAACATTTCTCCAGCTTTCTCTTGTAACCATGCAGATTCTCAATCAAGGATCAATGCAAGGAATATGGTACTTTTTTGGAGAACGGTCATTTAATATAAGCACTCCTGGGATTGCAAAAACAGCTATAAATGGTATAGAAATCATGCGCGGGTATGGAACATTCTCCCACCCCAACTCCATGGCTGGATTTTATCTTTTGCTCTATGGGTTTGTGTCGAGTCATAAGCCATTTCATAAATATCAATTGCTACAAAAATTACTGCTTTCTATTTCATTGCTTTTGATTTTATTTTCATTTTCAAAAATTGCGATTTTGGGATTATTGGGTCTTGTTGTGTATACAAATTTTCAAAAAAAAACAAATTGTTTTCTCTGTCACGTATCCAAAATAATCGTACCAATCGTACTCGGGGGAATTTTCCTCACTGCAGTGGGCGACCCTGACTCATTTGACAAACGGCTATGGCTGGCACAGTCTGCAGTCCAGATCATCAAAGAACATATAGTTTTTGGTGTTGGTTTTGGAAATTATCTGATTGCCCAAAGCAGGTTTTCGATTCCCTATCCTTATTTTTTTCTTCAACCAGTGCATAATATCTTTCTTCTTGCACTTGCTGAAATGGGAATACCATTATTCTTGACTATGGTGTATCTGATACAATCTGGCTTGAAAAAATTACGCACCCCCGAGGTGCGGAATATGCTCCTTGTCATAATTCTTTTTACCGGCATGTTTGACCATTACTGGCTCACCCTACAACAGAATATGCTTCTCATTCCTGTGGTCTTTGGGCTTCTACAGCATGAAAAAGTGTGATACAATAAGCTTTATCTTTTATAATATTGCCAGGTCGCCCGCCTGTCTTCCTCAATGCAACACCCAAAAATTACTTACAAATCGTATCATAAAGTAATTGCTGTTCATCATCCATTTTAAGAAGCGTTTTTTCTATTCGT
>LBTJ01000050.1 GCA_000990445.1 Candidatus Roizmanbacteria bacterium GW2011_GWA2_37_7 | reverse complement strand
CACGAATCTATTTTGTGAAAATGCTTCAGGGATACGGCGAGCACCCCCTCTATGCACATGTCGGTGGAGCAAATACACAAGGTCCTGCAAATGCACTTGGAGAGATCAAAAATTTAGGATGGTGGGGGAGTAATGATTTGGATCAATTTGCAGTTCCTTTCCCAAATTATTGGCGTGATTATGATCGCCTTCCGGGAAGAGCAACAGAGCACACAGTGTATACAAATACTGAAAAACTTTGGGAGTATGCGAAAAAAAATCGCGATATTACCAATGTAGATGAAGATGGCGTTGAGTGGACTGAAGATTGGGAACCTTGGAGTTTCCAGGATGACGCAAAAGAAAGCGATCGCGGGACAGTCAAAAAAATTAACTTTGGATTTTGGGATAACTCTCTCGGATCAGATTATCTCGTAGAATGGAACTATGACTCTGTAATAAATTCGTATCTGAGAGTCAGCAGCGGAAAGTCACTTATTGACTTCAATACTGAAAAGCAGCTTACAGCCAAAAATGTTATTATTGTTTTTGCTGACGAACGGACTGCAAAAGACGGATACGAACATGGACAGCACTTGCTGTAAGCTTGTCCGTGGAAAGATCTGGATAGAAATCCTTCCCACAGGGAATGATGTGAAGTTTTAATGCATAAGATAGAATTTTGAATTGATTTGTATGCTAGAAAATATTATTCCATCAAAGGTCAGACGTAAGATACTTGAACTGTACTTTCATCATATTGATGACAGCTATTATCTTCGCGAAATCGTACGCATGATTGAAGAGGAAGTGAATGCGGTCAAAAGAGAGCTTGACATACTCCATGATGCAAAGGTTTTACTCCGCGAGAGAAGAACCAATAAAGTGTTTTTTACTCTGAACAAAAATTATATTCTCTATGATGAGTTTTTGAGAATTTTTACCAAAACAACATCTCTGGCAGATCTATTATTTACAAATCAAAGCAGGCTGGGAAAGGTCAAGTATATTGCCATTTCCATTAAGTACGTCAAAAGAGCGCCAATAAAAGAAGGTGAAATTTATGCTTTGTTTGTTGGCGTTGTCGTCGTGCCAGAGGTAGAAAGTATCATGAACACCGCTAAAAAAGATTTTGGATGGGAGATCAACTATACAGTAATGACTGAAGATGAGCTGCAGTTTCGTAAAAAAAATAACGACCCATTTATCTGGAAATTTTTGAAGCAACCAAAAGTAATGCTTGTCGGTCAGGAAGAAGATCTGATAAAATGATCAATGCATCATGAAATACATTTCGTACATCTTTATTCTTCTGATTTCTTTTCTTGTTTTCTGGATTGATTTACCCCGACCCATCCCAATACGCTTTACTTCATTTGGGCAAAACATAAATACTGAAATTCGGCCGCTTGTCATCAATATCCAGACCACCAATTTTCGATATTTGAAAGAGTTTAAGACACAACTGGGTCTTGATCTTAAGGGTGGAAGTCATCTGGTATTTGAAGCTGACACAAAAAATATTTCGTCGCAAGATCTTGAAGATGCTTTAAATGCTGCACGAGATGTAATTGAGCGGAGAGTCAATTTGTTTGGCATATCTGAACCAGCTGTACGTACAATTAAATCAGGAGATATTTACCGTATTTCTGTTGATCTTCCTGGAGTCAATGATGTTGCACAAGCTTCATCACTTATTGGTCAAACTGCACAGCTGCATTTTAAAACTCAGTCAACAAAAGATGAGGAATCGAAAGATCCAGAATCAACAGAAAGTGCTGGTATTGCATTGTTCAACTTGCGGCAGGAAACTGGTTTGACAGGGAAAAATGTAAAAAAAGCTTCAGTGACCTTTGACCAGCAAACCGGTCAGCCCCAGGTAGCTCTTGAGTTTACGAAAGATGGAGGCACAATGTTTGCGGAAATTACCAAAAACAATATTCAAAAACAGGTTGGAATATTTTTAGATGATATATTGATATCAGCTCCAACAGTGCAACAGGAAATTCGAGATGGAAACGCAGTTATCTCGGGAAACTTTACTACAGAAGGAGCAAAACAGCTAGCCGTTGCAATCAATTCAGGCGCGCTGCCATTGCCGATTCGGCTCGTTGAACAGAGGAGTATTGGGCCAACACTTGGGGCGATTGAAGTACAAAAAAGTGTGACTGCTGGAATCGTTGGACTGGGGATGGTAATGATTTTTATGGTTGCGTATTACGGAAGACTGGGAATGATCGCCAACGCAGCGTTGACGATTTATGGACTTATCACATTTGCGATATTTCGAGCAGTGCCCATTGTATTGACACTTCCTGGTGTTGCGGGTTTTGTTCTTTCGATTGGTATGGCAGTAGACTCAAATATTTTAATTTTTGAGCGGATCAAGGAAGAGCAGCGAAAAGGTAAGCCTTTTGATACTGCGATTCGACTTGGATTTGGCCGCGCAATTGATGCGATCAAAGATGCAAACATCACCACAATTCTAGTTGCGTTTATTCTTTTTAATCCATTAAACTGGGAGTTTTTGCCGCAGTTTGGATTGGTGCGAGGCTTTGCGTTAACTCTTGCAATCGGCGTTGCAACAAGTTTGTTTACCGGCATAATAATAACACGAAGATTAATACAGATGTTTTATAAAAAATAAGTGTGTAGCTTGTAACGTATATTGTTTAACGTTGCAAAATATTTTTGGTTTTAACGCTACACGATTTGCGTTACACGTTGTACGAATATATGATTCAGTTTTTACATTATTGGAAGATATACTTGACAGTATCTTTGACCGTGATTGTTTTTGGACTGGTTTCAATATGGCAGTGGGGATATGTTTACTCGATCGATTTTATCGGTGGTACTAATCTTGAGTATCAATTTGATCCTCCAATCAATCAGGATGCGCTTACACGTGCAGTTGAGAAAGAGAATATTGAAATCGTGCAAATAGAAAAACGATCAGAAAGTAGTTATTTTCTCCGACTTCATGTAATTGATGAGCAAAAAGAACTGAATCTTAGAACAAAATTAGAAAACAAACTTCAAACAAACATTGAAGTATTGCGGAGCGAAACAGTAGGTCCGGTAATCGGAGAGGAGACATTAAGGAAAACGGGAATTGCGGCGGCAATTGCTGTTGTTGGCATATTGTTGTATGTGGCGTATGCATTCCGTAACTTCAATTTTGCGTTGGCTGCAATTGTTGCATTGTTTCATGACGTATTGGTTGTTGTGGGAATGTATTCAGTCATTTCTCATTTTTTTGGCGCAGAACTTGATACATTATTCGTCACGGCACTTCTCACTACCATGTCTTTTTCAGTCCATGACACAATCGTGGTGTTTGATCAGATTCGAGATTACCGGAAACGATTTGGTGTTGGGAATATCGAAGAGTATGCAAATAAGGCTCTTACTGACACGATGGTACGTTCACTCAACAACTCATTTACTATTGTTTTTATGCTTCTTGCGCTTGTTCTTCTTGGTGGAACGACTATCAAATTTTTCGCAGCCACATTACTCATCGGTACAATCACTGGCACATACTCTTCACCGTTTGTAGCCACTCCAATTGCTGTGTGGCTTGAAAAGAGGAAAAAACACACAACATGAAACATGTAATACGGTATCCCCTCGGACAGATGCAGGCAAACTGCTACTTTTTTGTGCAAGATGAAAAAGCCCTTCTTATTGACCCTGGAGATTCTGCTGATTTTCTCCTTGGGCAAATTCAAACAATGAAATTGGAGCTTGTGGGAATGATTGCCACACACGGACACTTTGATCATAGTATGGCGGTTGGGGAAATTCAGTTAACCTATCCACAGCTACCTTTATATATTCATCCGAATGATGAGTTTTTACTTAAAAGAGTCGTCAAAACTGCGAAGCATTTTTTGGGATATGATCCTGTAGCAATTCCTATTCAGTCAATGCAAAAAATGCTAGAAGGACAAATTCGGATTTCATCCGCCAACTGGCGGATCGAATTTCGGATTTTACATACTCCGGGCCATACTCCCGGCAGCTGTTGTTTGTATTTTGAGAATGAGAAGGTATTATTTTCCGGAGATACATTATTCAAATCAGGCATCGGTAGATATGATTTTTCGTATAGTGATAAAGGACAATTAAAACAATCAGTGCAAAAGTTATTGAATCTTCCTTCAGAAATAACAGTATACCCAGGTCATGGAGATGAAACTTCGATAGAAGATGAAAAAAAAATTATTCAGCAGTATTTTTAAATTCTTTCAGTTTGTCAAGAAGTTTTTCGCGTTCATTTGGCAGTTCTCCATTATCGATGAGTTCAAATATGTCGTTCAATATCGCGCCGACTTTTGGTCCAGGTTTGATACCTAGTTCTTTCATCACATCATCTCCCGTTATTTTGAGATCATGTACCGTAAATGGCACTTTTTGGACGTCAATAAGTCGTTTTTTGAAAAGCTCGGTCCGCCACGACGTCTCTTTTGCTCCTGATCCCATCCTGTCACCAGTCCGTAGCGCAAGCATTTCGTCGATATTATCAATTCCAATTTGCCGAATAAACCGGCGAAGCGCTTTGTCTGATTGATCCGCAGTCACGGTAAACTGGTGATGTCGCACAAGGAGGACTAATTTTTTCTTTTCATTTTTTGAAAGTTTAAACCGACCAGCGATATCTGATGCTTGTTTTTCTCCGATCACTTCATGATTGTAAAATGTGATCATGCCGGTTTTTTCATCCTTTTTATATGATTCTTTTTTCCCAGTATCATGGATGAGCGTTGCAAAGCGCGTGATCACATTATGAGAGGGACAGTTTCTCAGTGACTCGACTAAATGCGTTCCCACATCATAGATATGATGCCGAGCTGGGCTTATTTGATCAACTCCAAAACAATTCTCAACTTCAGGGAGTATGTGTTTTAATAACTCGGCTTTTTGAAGAAGCAAGATACTATCGGCTGAATTGTCAGACAGTAGAAGTTTAAAAAATTCCTCTCGTATGCGTTCCCATGAAATTTTCTGAATTAACAAAGCATTTTTTTTGATTGACACTAAGGTTTGTTCATCAATCGTAAATCCAAGCTGGGTCGCTTGCCGGATTGCCCGTAACAATCGAAGGGCGTCTTCAGCAAATCTGGTATCAGGATCTCCAACTGCCCGTATGATCTTTTTTTTGATATCTTGTTGTCCTGAATATGGGTCAGTAATAGTATTTCCGTCATAAGCCATAGCATTGATAGTAAAGTCGCGGCGCGCAAGGTCTTCTTCAACAGTTTGAGCCCATTCAATCTTATCAGGATGACGTACGTTATTGTATTCAGATTCTTTGCGATGAGTTGTGACCTGAAACACAAACGATTCACTTCCATGCTCAATTGGGATTCCTACGGTGCCAAACGTATTGTTATAAAAACTGTGCGGAAAGAGTTGCATGATCTCTTTTGGTTTTGCAGTAGTCGTGAAATCCCAGTCTTTGACTTCATGATTCATGAGGAGCCCGCGGACAGAACCACCTACTAAATATATTTTGCATCCTACATCAGAGAACTGTTTCATGAAGTTTGTGACAAAATCAGGTAATTGTAGCATGATGTAATTATAACGAATTCTAACTAAAGAACTTTTAAATAATAAATAATCAAAGTAAATCTCATTTTATCACCCATACTCTTAGACTGCGATGATTATTTTAACAGTTTGAATACATTGTTATATTGGAAAATATGAGGTATTATCAAAAATGATACTTGACAGAAATTAGCAGAGTTGTTATATTATTGCTAATGGGAACGACGTGTAGATCAAGAAACATACAATTTATCTATGGATGAATTAACTCAACGGCAGATTGATATTTTGACCGCAATTATCAGAGAACATACGGAAACTGGCCAACTGGTCGGATCTGATATTATTGAGAAAAAGTATAAACTTGGAGTATCTCCTGCAACGATTCGAAATGAAATGGTTGCGCTTGAAACAAAAGGGTATTTACAAAAAACACATGTTTCATCTGGAAGATTACCTTCTCCGAAAGGATATCGTTTTTTTATTAATAATGTGATGAAAGAAAAAGAGCTTTCAACAGTTGATGAAGTAGCATATAAACACAGTATTTG
>LBTJ01000049.1 GCA_000990445.1 Candidatus Roizmanbacteria bacterium GW2011_GWA2_37_7 | reverse complement strand
CCCATCTTACTCTGGTTTGTAGCTCGTAAGAGCGAAAAAGCAGATTAGATGGGTTTATACTGAGAAAACTGGTTGCAAACCTGAGTTTTCGTAGTATATTTGCTTATAGTTATTAGCGATAGGAAGTTATATTATTCCAAAACTCCTAATACATTCGTAACTCCCCGTGCCCAACTGCCGTTTGAATTTGGTGTATATTTGGCCATAATCGCTTCAGGAGTTGTCAATCCTTTATCAATATAATTCGCCTTCAAACCTTTTGCTACAGTTTCTATTGCTTCTGAGTATGAATTGAATCGCTTTAATTTATTTCCATATATCCCCCATCCCCAGCAGTTATGGGAATTGTTTGGAATAAATTTACAGGCAGTTGATTCTTGCATGGCAATTGCTGGAATAAGACGAAAATCAAGCTCATATGCATCAGAGACTTTTACGATAAAGTCAGCATGATCATAGAGAGGAGACTCATGTCTTCGAAAAAATGCCTTTAATATAGCTATTCTTCTGTCCTTGATATTGCTGTCGAAAAAAAACTCCAGTTCTTGGTTTTCAAAACCCTCGCCAGACAACTGATCAAATTCTTGCAGAATGAGTGTTATTGAGCGGCTACGAGCAGTATTTGCATAGATACGCGTAGAAACAGATATATTAATGACAATAAATAATACAAAAAAAACAGAGAGGAAAACTATTTTTTTTGTCATAATAATTACTATATGCGTCAGCGCATGACTTGTCAAGAAGCGCTCATTTCATCTTATAAAAATACGTATTAAATTTTCCGTTTTTGATTGTGTTGATATGATACTTTGATAAATACTCAATTTTAAATCCATGTGAAATAATCAGAGCATTTCGCTTTGTATTTTTTAGTAGATTGTCTTGAATCGCCTGCACAAGTTTTGGAAAGAGGAAAATATAGATAACATCTGCACTTGTAAGGTCAGTTTCTCTGATATCTTTAAGCAAGAATGTGACTGAACTCACTTTTTGCATACGCGCAAAAATTCGTGCTTTCAGGATCGGAATAGGGTTTATATCTACTCCTAGACCAATAATTTTATATTTCTTGGCAACTTCAAGCAGGAACCGTCCATCGCCAGACCCAAGCTCCACAATACGCTGTCCATCTTTGATACGCGCATGTTGTATTATTGAGTCAAGTGATTTTTTTTGAGTTGCGACATATGGAGCACCTTTGAGCCATGAGTAAATGAGAAATATGATATAAACTGATGCAGAAATAAGAAATAGAAGTTCGGCTGTTATAATAAATAAGTAAAATCCTTCATTCACTATCATAGGTATAGTATAATTGATAGATCGTGCTTTTGTCCCTATAGCTTTCCGCCAAAAGGCGGATCGGCTTTTAGCCAAAAAGGGAGCATTGGTTTCCTGCCCGCTTTGGCAGCGTCCGTAGCTTAATTGGACAGAGCGTGTGGCTTCGGACCACAAGGTTGCGGGTTCGAGTCCTGCCGGACGCGCTGGCTGGGCGGGTCGGGACCAGTGATGGGGGTTCGATTCCCTCTAGGGGCGCAGCTTTACGCGGATCCGTAGCTCAATTGGTAGAGCAGCTCCCTCTTAAGGAGTTGGTTGTGGGTTCGAGTCCCACCGGATTCACCAATAAAAAATTAAGGCTGAGGCTGTGGTCATAAATTATTTTTATAGTTCACTTCGACTAAAAAATCGATAACCAGACCACGGTAATCATTTATGATTAACTGATTTAATTCTAGCCATTTGAAATAAAGTCGGAATTTCTCCAAGAAGTTGAGAGCCGCCAATTCCTTCTTCCATAACATAACAATTATATAAACATCCAGGACATTCATTTGTAACGTCAGCGAATTTAATATCTAATATCTTTCTAACCGAAAATGAGAGGCGCAATGCCATAGATTTACCTCATCACTTGATGCTCCAGAATTATATAGTGTCCAAAGATAATTAAAATCTGAGGTTATTAAGCCGGTTGTTAATTTTTTCCAGGCTAACCAAGGTATAATTGCCCGCAGTTGTTGTTGAGAAGGCACAAGGTCTTGTTGTGCACTGGAAAAAGCACCCCCAGGAACTTCGGGAGAACAAGCTAAAGGACTAATAAAACAACCAGCCCGTATCACCTCTCCCGCAAATTTTTTAAAATCTTCGGATCGAGTGTCACTTGTAACTACAGTATTTATTACAGGTAGGATGCCAAACTTTCTTGTCGTTGCATGGAGAGAAAGAGCCTTTCCCAAGTTTGATTTAAGAGTGTTTCTGTCACTGTCGACTGATATTCCTAAATAATGTAACCCTGCCTTACCCAACCGCATTATTAATTCTGGCGTCAGCCCCCATCCATTACTGACAACATTAACAAGGAATCCTGCATTGGCAGCATCCTCAACAGCCTCAACCAAAAAATCGGGTCTAAGCGTTGGTTCCCCTCCTAAGAGACTGATGATTGGTTGTTTTGAACACAAGTTGCGAACTTTTTGAATAACTTCCTGACGATCCTCTTGAGACATAATCCCTACTTTCTGCTTGGGAACCTTGCAATAAGAACAATCAAGATCGCAGCCATGCTGAAGATACCAGTTTACAAATCTCAGTTCCATATTAGGGAATATCGCTCCTTTAATTGCTTCAGAATAATTAGTAAATTCTTTCAACATATAGTTAGGTTCATTATCTCTTGCATAATAACCAATTTCACATCGTCTTTCTATTTGAAGTGAGTTAATAATAACTAATAACAACGGCGATTCAAATAGTTTTACGTCGGATTCACTAATTCTTCAAAATTCAAATTTGTTTAAAACTTTTAAAATGTTCAAAATGTGCTTTTATCCGAACAAACCAGTATAATACTGTATGTTCATTGATGAAGCACAAATCTATGTACAGGGTGGAAATGGTGGTAGCGGCTCAGTCGCATTTTTCCCCATGAAAAAAGGCCCTTGTGGTGGTCACGGCGGCAAAGGAGGAGATGTAATTGTTCAAGGCGATCCTCAGATGTCAGATCTCCATATGTATATGGGTGCAAAACTATTTAAGGCTCAGGATGGTGGACGTGGTGAGAAATTTTGTAGAACAGGATCAAATGGCGCCGCATTTGTAAGCTCAACCAATCAAGTACCGCGGCAGGCTGAACCAGGTGAAAAAACGCAAAAAAAATGCTTTCGACTTGTTTTGAAATTGATTGCTGATTTTGGTCTTATTGGTTTGCCAAATGCTGGAAAAAGCACACTGCTCAATGAACTTACGAATGCAAACGTTAAAACAGCAATGTATGCCTTTACAACTCTTGAGCCGAATCTAGGCGTATGCGGTGACAAAATTATTGCGGATATTCCTGGCCTTATAGAAGGAGCATCAAAAGGAAAAGGGTTGGGTATCAAATTTTTAAAGCATATTGAAAAAGTGCCAGTACTTTTGCACTGCATAGCAGCAGATTCCGAAAATGTAAAAAAAAATTATGAAACCGTACAGAAAGAACTTGAAGATTACAATACAGAGCTTACAAAGAAAAAAGAAGTAATTCTTTTATGCAAGACTGATTTAGTCGATCAAAAAAAGCTAAAAAAACTTGAAGAAGAACTGAAACAATATAAGAAAGAATTGTATCCGATATCAATATATAATCCTGACCAGTTTTTGAATATAAAAAACTTCATACTCTCGTAAATTACACAATATCTTCCTTCTTTTGTCGCACAAACGTAATCCACTCTTCAATAACTTCAATGATAAGCTTAAACGGTGCTTCTATAATAAAGTCAAATAAAACAATAAAAAAATTTAACCGAGAAACCCCTTCACTAAATAGTTTACCCATAGAAAGAATCGGCATAAAAAAGAAATCGAATACTGGTGAAAAAAAACTTCCTTTTTCTGTAAGGCGGTACATGTTTGCAAGCTGTTTAATACGATAAGCAAAGAACGCCACAACACTAATAAAGAAAATAAAAATTGCTTCGCTCAAAATATTAAAGTTGAGCATTTTTAGTCCGATATGAATCAAATACAATGTCACAATAAATGTTGTCACATACAGCAAACTAAAGCCAATTGCGAGAAGCGGCCTGCGGTTTTTTGCCCGTTTTGTAATAAGGGCGGTAGATTTTTCAAAGGTTGAGTCTGCATCAATGATTTCTACTATTCTAAAAAAAAGACGTTTTGTATTCTCCTCTCCTGGTACGGTTACCGAAAGAATAATAAACAACATAAATAGTGGTGGAACAAGGCTGTTTATACCTATTGCCCAGTAGTTCACTTCATGATAAAAATACTCTGATATCGGCACCTCAAGCATAAGAGCTAACAGCATTTTGGTAATAAAGATGTATACAAGGCTTCGAAACGCAAGTATGTTCAGTCGCGATCGAATATCTGCATACTTCTGTCGGGCAATTTTTTCTACATGCGACCAAAGAGTACTTTTTTTTGAAATGACTGATTCGATATCGGATTTGTTCTCTCGAAACAAAGAAAAGAGAATAAGGAACGGAGGCAGTTGCTTCCGGGTAAAACGAACCAGTTTTTCAACCGTTGGATTTGAAATTAAATCATCAATTTTTTGAAAAATATCTGAAAACTTTGGAATAAGGTTTTGAATTTCATCTGCAGAGTATGCTATAAGTTGATTATAAAAAAGTCGAAACAAATGATATCGCTGGTACGCTTGATCACTTTTACGATAGGATTTTTCAATTGCTATATAGAGATACGTGTCTTTTTTTTGAGTGTCAACGTCTTCGATCTTTACCTTGTCTTTTAATGTCTGAAAAATATAGTAACCAAAATCTGCTTCTTGTTGAGAATCTGCGGGATTGAGGAACTCTTCTATTTCCGCAGTAATCAGTTGGAGTAAAAACTCAGATAAGTATGATCTTATTTTCTGCGTGCGTCCTGGGAGAAGTTGTTTGCGAATATCTATATATCTGTCAATAATGCGCTGTATATCTTGGATATCTAGCTCGCCAAGTGAGCCATTGGGAAAATATCGTGCCCACATAAGTTCACGAAGTATATTTTCAGACTCATTTTTTCCTTCAGGATTCAAAGAAAGTCTTCTTTTGAGAATTCGTTCAATAGCTGCTCTTCGTATCAAATGGTCTTCGCGATACTCTATTGCATTTCTGACTTTCTCATACATAAGTGCAATAAAAGATACCGTTTGAGATACAGAGAGTTTTGTAAACTCATCTGTCGGAGATTTTTGCTTTATTGATCGAAATGCATGTAGTAAATTATTGGTCACTTTCGACAGTGTTATGGTACTTGGTACTACTTTCTCTTTTTCTTCGTCTTCGTCTGGCATTGTATGTTTTCTAACAATCAATAATAGGTGATTTATACCCTTCGCACTTGAGAATGCTACGAGTATATACACTCGTAAGCTCATTTTGTGATTAAATATTTGCAAAATGAGCAACGATTGGTATATATTATATCAGCGCTTATGAACTATTATTCGCGAAGTTTTGAGCCATACTCAAGGATCATCTTTCTGATATCATTTAATTTTGTCATGACAATTGTATTTGTTTTTCCTTCAACATTGAGACGAAGCAACGCTTCAGTGTTTGATGTTCGAACGCTAAACCTCCATTCAGGGTATGATATTGCTACACCATCAAGCTCAGAAAGGACGCCATCCGCATACATAGTTTTTAGCTTATTAATGATGATGGATGCATGAAAGTTTACAGGAAGAATAAAATTTGACTCTCCTGACTCAACTGACGTTTGAATTTTCTCAAGAATCTTTGAAAAAGGTTTGTTTTCTCGTGAAAGAACTCGTAGTATAAATAAAATCACTCTTACTGTGCTTTCACATCCGCCCATTGAGCGGAAATAATAATGACCAGATGATTCGCCTGCAAATATAGCATGCTCATTATTTACCTGTTCGGTTATGAGAGCATGTCCAATTTTCGTATACCCTACTTTTCCACCAAGTTTTGTTACCATATCTTCAACGTTTTTGATATAACGGATGTCTACAAGAATACGTTCACCAGGATTTTCTTTCAAAATTTCACCTGCGATTAATGTCGTAATTAATGTTGCAGGTACAATCTCTCCACGTTCATCAATAAACATTACCCGGTCTGCGTCTCCATCAAGCGCAATACCAAGGTGTGCTTTTGTGTCTTTTACACGCTTCTGAAGATCACGTAGTGTTTTATGCTGAAGCGGATCAGCTTGATGAGAAGGAAATGTCCCATCAAGATCAAAGTTAATTTTAATGAGCGTAGCGCCCAATCGATCAAAAAGTTCGTTTGTCGGAAGTATTCCCATTGCATTTGCAGGGTCAACAACTATTTTCAATGTATGCACATCTCCCGAATGTACGGCTTGAATTGCTTGATCAATCTCTTTCTCAAGTGTGTTCTCTTGTTTTATCACAGATCCACCTGCCGTATACTCACTAAACAATGAATGCTGGACATTATTTACAATAGAGTTCATGCCGGTATTTTTTCCAATCTTGATCAAAGCGTCAGCATTTCGTATTACGATTTTTATTCCGTTATACTCTTTTGGATTATGAGAAGCGCTTATTTGAATTCCAGCATCATATTTGTCATTTCTTACTGCGAAATAAACAGTTGGTGTTGCAGCGAGCCCGATATCAATAACCTGTGCTCCGCATTTCTTGAGAGTGTCACATGCAATCTGATGAAGTACTGGTGATGAAAGCCTCATGTCATGCCCAAGTACAATTGTCATATTTGTTTTTTTTAGACGCTTTTTAAAAAAAGTAAAAATAGCACGTGTAATATTCTCCATTACATTTTCATTGATTTGTTTTGGATACACCCCACGAATGTCGTATGCCTGAAAAATCGAAGTATCAATAATTGTCATTAAAGGATTTAAATTGTAATGCGAATATACACGTTATTTGTTAATCAATATATTCATAGATGTCTTGTTGGCTATTTCAAATAATAACATACTAATAGTTCAATTGACTCTTTCAAATCATATGTAGTAGAATTTGTTTTGAACGATACATCAATTCGTGCAAGGCGTTCATAAAACTTCATAAGTGTCGGCTGATCCCATTTTTGAGATTGAAATACAAGTTTTTGTTTTTGCCATGAAGGTACAGATGAATCAAGAGTATTATGTTGTGCTTGGATAAGTTTTCGGACATGTTTCCATAAGAGCGTATAGATAAATGTTATTTCCTGTGTTACGGCTACAACATCCAGTGTGTCAAGAAATATTTTGAGATTTTTTGGGTAACATGCTTCAAGAAGCTGAAAAATATTTTTTCCTGGTTTATACTCATCAAATACCGTTGCGATTCGTTTTAGTGATGATAATTCATATGCAGATTTTCCGTTTTCCCAGTCAACAATATGGATATTCTTTTCCTCAGCAAGTTGTTGCACAATGTTTTTAAACGATGTGTTGATTCGACCTTTATATTTTGTTGAAATACCATCAACAAAATAAATTGATTGTTTTCCAAACAAATCACGAACTCCTGAGGAATTTTTTAACACCTCAGGCAGAGTATCAACTGTTGTTTGCTCGACCAAATACCCATCGTTTCTGTAAATTTTTTTTAAGTCCTGAAGTTTTGATCTTGAAGCAACTGAATCTTCACCAGCAATGACCGTAAGCATGAGTCTATTATATTACTTCATACGATGAAAGTAAAAAGCCGAACATAGACATTATGAATTTTTATCTTTATACTAAATGTATGCGATATTTTGATCTTATTTGTCTTGGAACAGTAAGTATAGATCTTTATTACAAAGGGGAAACTCTTACGGAAGGCGATGGGCGTTTTGAGCTTGCTATAGGTGGAAAGTATTTTGTTGAACATTTTTATGAAGGATTGGGAGGTGGAGGAGCAAATGTAGCAATTGGCGCTGCAAAGGAAGGCGCATCTGTTGGGCTTATTTCAAAAATAGGAAATAACCCATTTCTTCCGTTAATCTGCCAAAAACTCGACGACGCTCATGTCATTCATAAGGACCTTTGCAACATTGAAGAAAACTATATTAACATTTCTTCAATTCTTCTGAATAAACACGGAGAAAAAACAATTATTAACTATCGAACAGATCATCAAAATATTATGGAAAGAGAAGATGATTACAAAAAGCTTAAAAATACAAAAGCAGTTTATATGGCAAATTTATCATCAGTATCTCTAAAAGAGCGCATCAGAATTTTATCTCATGCAAAATCCAATAAGGTAAAAATAATTGCGAATCTCAATGTTACCGATTGCCGACGACCTATTGATGAATTACTATCATTTGTCAAGTATGTAGATATCATGATTATGAATGCATATGAGTACGCTGATATCGTTAAGGTTTCCTATGAGTCAGTTGATTTTCATTCAAACATTATTGATAAGTACGTTCCATTCACGAAAGATCATATTGTCGTCATCACCGATGGCAAAAAAGGAAGTTATGCGTATCACGACTCAAAAATATATTTTCAGGAGGCTGTTTCAGCAGATAAAATTCTTGATTCAACCGGTGCGGGAGATGCAATACAAGAAACAGTACGCAATTCCGCATGCAATTGCATCTGACTCATCATCATCTTGAAATTGTAGTACCTCCCCAAGTTCCAGCCGAAGCATTTTCTGAACAGATTTCTTGTCCGCAGTACCATAGCCGGTGATTGACTGCTTGATTTGCAAAGGTGTTAAGCGTTCAACTTTTATGTTTTTTTGGGCTGCAAGAAGTTCGATGACACCAACAGCCTGTGCTACCTGAAGTACTGTTTTTTTATTTTTAAAAAAGAAAAGTTTTTCAATAACAAGAATATCCGGAGATCTTTGTGTAATAATTTTCAAAAGTTTATTATAGATCATCAAAAGTCTTTGTTCTCCATGTTCTTTTGCAGAGGTTTTTATTAATCCTGATGTAATAAACGTATAATCTTTGTTCGTGCTTCCAGTTTTCTTTAATACCGCATATCCAACTTTTTCATACCCCGGATCAATAGCTAAAATGTTCATACTTTGTTATTGTAGCACAACAACAAATAATGAGTGTAGTTTAGCGGAAGTGAAAGAAAGACAGCAGTGCATCAATAATTGACTCAATGGGGCGTTTTGGTGTAGGGGTTAGAGTTGGAGTAAATGTCCCTGGTAAATTTTTGCCAGAAGCTGCATTTTTCAGTTGTTCTATATATTCTTTATTTGAAGTGATTCTATTGGCTTTTGAACTGCGGTAAATAAAATTCAATAAAAATCCAACAATAATTGTCAAAACAATAAGAAACATTATACTGCGTTTCAAGATGGTATTCATAAAAATACATTATAACCCAAAAAAAACCACGCCGAAACGTGGTTTTTTTCTTGTTATTCAAACGCAGGTCATTTTCCATCTTTATAGAAACTAATCATCATTGATGTGATGAATAGAACCAGTAAGTCAAATTTTAGTTTGACAAACAAAAGAGATGGGAGATCGTCAATTAGTACTCCTCAGCTTAATGTATTGCTACACTTACACTTAGAGCCTATCTCGTCCAGAGGACGATCGGCCTATGGCCGAAGCCGGTAATCTTCCGGCAGACTAATATGGATTCCTCATCTTGGAGTAAGCTTCGCACTTGAGATGCTTTCAGTGTTTATCTCATAGGAATATAGCTACCCGGCGATGCCCTTTTGGGACAACCGGTACACCAGGGATTCCTTCTTTCCGGTCCTCTCGTACTAGGAAAGAGCCTCCTCAAGAATCCAAACGCCTACACAGGATAGAGTCCGAACTGTCTCACGACGTTCTGAACCCAGCTCGCGTACCGCTTTAATGGGCGAACAGCCCAACCCTTGGAACCGAC
>LBTJ01000048.1 GCA_000990445.1 Candidatus Roizmanbacteria bacterium GW2011_GWA2_37_7 | reverse complement strand
AAAACGCCGGTGAGAATTTGGTAAGTTTTTACCGACATGATGGGCATGATTATCTGTTTGTGATTATGAACAGTGAGGATAGATTTATTGATACCACCGTACTTGTCGACTGGATCGGTGCAAATATTTCATATCTCATGCCATGATGCTCAAGATCGGATAAATTTGTGGAAGTTGAACTTGCCTTCATTTACTGCTCAAGAAGAAATTCATTACTTACCGCAGAAACATATGCAACAAACTCATTTGCTCCCAAAAAAACGTATACCGGCTGCAGATATTCTTGATATTCTGCAGGATCATAGTAAGCAAGGAAAACTTTCTGGATTTTGATTTCACCAGCATCAGATTGTGATGAAATCACGTACCCATTGCCTTTTTTTAGATCTTCCCATGCCTCGGAAGCTGAACGCAATGGGTATATTCCGACTTGGTCCTCTGACCGATCAAAATATTGAACCTGCGCTTTTATGACTTTACGCTGAGTTTCACCAATTAGATACATAACATAATGTTGACTGTTATAGTATGACGAAGATACCACTGGTAGTCCATTTTTTTTCGGAAGAAAAAAATCAATCTCAACTATATTTGCGCCTTCAGGAGAATGCAGAGGAATAATTTCGCTTGTTTCAGGATTCAGTCTCATATACACAATATTTTTTTCCCCTTGCGCCAGTGTTTCTGGATATCTGTCCATGGCACTTAAAAAGGTCGAGGCATCGCTGTATAAAGAAGATTCTGAATCAATCAGTTCAGGAGGAGTTACATTATCATCGCGCGTTATTGTATATGAATATGTATAGTTGAATGTCCGAATATCGATAGTAAGTTTGTGTTTGCCATCATCAAATACAGCTGTCTTATCATCAAGTCTATGCTGAGTGATATTAGTGTCAAATCCGGCTGCTTTTGCCATTAAATAGATTTTTGAAAGAAAGCCAAATGATGCAGTTTTTTGCGGGATAAAATATATTTCAGCTGCAACAGTTGCTTCTTGAACATTTGGTGTACCGTCGAGAGTGTCAAGAACAAAGGTATATTTACTTGGTTTCTCAGCATCTTGAATCAATGGGGGCTTGATTTTATCAAAGGTTGGATTGTATGAAATGCTATTAACTGAAGTCGTGGTCACTGTCTGACTACTGAGATATGTAAATAGCAATTTCACACCAAAAAAAAGAATCAATACTACTAAAAGCACAATAAATAAAACCGGTGAGAATCGGCGTGTGTAGTAGTTTACCTCAGTAAGCGTCATTCTTTCATGATAGCAAAATAATCAGTCAAAAGTTTCATCATAGAGTCTATGAAGTTTATAATGACTATATAGAATGTTATAATATCAGTTCGTATCAATAATTGATAATTCGTAACTCGTAATTCGTAATTTAATATAGTAATACCAGGGGTGGCAGAGCGGCTTAGGAGCTGTGTGCGAGCGCAAGCGAGCACATACAGATCCCTTATGCCGATCTGCAAGTGAATGATAATGTAGATAAAACCAGGGGTGGCAGAGCGACTTAGGAGCTGTGTGCGAGCGCAAGCGAGCACATACAGATCCCTTATGCCGATCTGCAGTTGTGAATGATAATGTAGATAAAACCAGGGGTGGCAGAGCGGCCAATTGCACTAGACTGTAAATCTAGCGCCTCACGGCTACGGGGGTTCGAATCCCTCCCCCTGGACTCTAAAAAAAATGGAGAGCCTCGTGCTCTCTATTTTTTTAGATTGTAATGGTGGATGAGAACCGACGGTTCGCTCAACTGCCAGTTTCCGATACGAAGTGAGGATTACTGGCAGTTAGTACTGAGGAATGCAATGACGAAGTGAATCCCTCCCCCTGGACTCTGAAAAAAAGATGGCTAAATCGCCATCTTTTTTTATGTAATTCGGATGGATGAGAAGATTACCCCGAGCGAACATTTGCAAGTCGTATTGTAATCCCTCCTCTTAGATCAAGCACCATACAATTGTATGCTCTGTTATAATATGACTATGAAAACGGTAAAAAATATTTATCAGAAACTATCAGTTCTTGTATGGCAAGAGGGTAATATTTACGTGGCAAAAGCTGTAGAAGTTGAAATTGCAAGCCAAGGATCAACAAAAAAGAAAGCGTTAGAAAATCTTCAAGAGGCTTTAGAACTATACTTTGAAAATGAGCCTCAACTGGATATAAGCTCATCTTTTCATGATCTTTCTTTGGAAAAAATAAACATTCAATATGCCTAAGCTCTATTCTGCAAGAATTATTATCAAAACTCTCCAAAAAGCAGAATGAAAATACCCACGAGCTTACGCTCGGGGATTTGAAAGCGCTGTTAAATTTGTGTATAAACAATTCTAACATCCTACACGAGCTGGACTCTTACCTAAAATAAATTTAATTTCGATAATAATGCTTTTAATTTAGCTTTTCATAACAAAATAAACTTATAAGATAGGTTTGAGTCAAACTCCAATATTGACCATTATTACTGTTAGTATTTAAGAATTCGAGAATAAATCGATAAATTTTATACCTCTCCCCGCCAAATAACCATTTTTCCTCTATAATATGTATATTAGCCCTTTTATTGCAAAAGATGAATATTGATAAAACAAAGGAATTTGAAATATTTTACCGGCAGTTTTCGGTTCGTAAATATAAAAAAGGCGAAATTCTCATTCGGGCAGATGATGATCCGCAAGGTATCTTTTGTTTGACAAAAGGATACGTACGACAATTTTCGATTTCCAAAACAGGAATTGAATTAACGCTTCAAATTCTAAAACCTATTACCTATTTTCCTCTCATCTGGGCGATCAATGGTGCTCCAAATATTTATTTCTATGAAGCATTAACTGCAGTCGAAGTTGGACGTGCTCCAAAAGAACAAGTTGTGAGCTTTATAAATGATAAACCGGTAATTATTCTCGAACTTATGAGTAAACTTCTGGGAGACTATGCAGAGACACTATCCCGAATCGAGCATCTCGTTTTCAGCGATGCATATAGAAGAGTAATTTCGGTTTTATTATATATTGCTAAAAATTTTGGTGTTGAAAGCTCTAAGGGGATAATCGTCAATCATCGTTTTACGCAACAAGACATTGCAACGCTTGTTGGAGTGACTCGAGAAACAGCAAGTATTGAAATCGGCAAGATCGAAAAGAAAAAATTAGTGAAGTATATTGATCATTCTATGCTATTTGGAAATATAAAAAATCTCGAATTTGCACTTACTACCAACAGTTCAAATACATAACTTTTCTCTTCTGAGGTAGTGTAATCTTGCTTACACTCTTTTATCAACTTCACGTATCAAATATACATACTACATCATACATCTTTTCTTTTTAGAGTAACCTATACTGTTTTTTATGACAACACAAGAAGAAGTAACAACAATCGAAAACTCATCTCCCAGCCAAGTAGTAAAAACTACCACTGTACAAACTGAGCCTCAGGCAAAAGGCGAAGTTCCTCAAAAAGTATATGAAAAAAAGAAATCAATTTTGAGATATAATCAAATTATTTGGTACATCTTAGGCTTCATTGAAGTATTACTCATCTTTAGAGTTGTGCTCAAAGCATTAGGAGCAAATCAATATTCTGGATTTACCAATCTGATTTATACCATCACCGCACCTTTCGCGCTTCCTTTTGCTGGAATTGTTGGAGCTTCTGTATCGGGAAATTCTCTCCTAGAATGGTCAACAATCATAGCAGGAATTGTATATCTATGTATAGCTTGGGGTTTCGTGTATCTGTTAGAGATTATTTATCCTATTACACCAAAAGACTTAGAAACAGAGTGATCACCTTAAATAAAATATAAAGAAACGTTTTAATTTAATATTAATAAAATTATGACAAACCAAAAACAAAATAAACAAAGTGAAAAAAAGGGAAATGTAAGCCCAGTAGTCGCTGCTGTTGCGGGGGCCGTTGTTGGGGCTGGAATTGCAGTTGCTGGTGTTGTTCTCTCCGAAGAGAAAAATCGAAATAAAATAAAAGACGTTTCAACTAAAGTCAAAAATGATGTGGTTAAAAATATTGATAACATACGAAATCGAGCAGAGATTGAAAAGCAAAAACTAGAAGCAAGAATTTTTAAAGATAAAGAAAAGGTGAGAAAAGTAGTAAACTCAGCAAAAAATTTGCTCGATAAAACAACAAAAGAAGTTAATAAGGCAGTTACATCATTATGACCACTATAGTAAACAGCGCAACACCAACGAAAGACTCCAATGGAATGGGTTTTTTGATAGGAGTAGTTGTTCTGATAGGATTTGTTTTAATATTGTTATATTTTGGTCTTCCCTTATTGAGAAATATGGGGACTCCTCAAATTAATGTACCGGCTCCGCAAATCAATATGCCAGATAAGGTAGATGTGAATGTTAACCAAACAAAGTGAGTATATAAATATTAGTTAATGATATACATTATGGATATAATATTTTGGATCATATTTGGAGCACTTGCAGGATGGCTTGCGTCAATTATTATGAAAACTGACCATAGTCAAGGCACTCTTTCAGACATTATTATGGGAATTATTGGAGCTGTTGTAGGTGGTTTTATCATGAATTTACTTGGTCAATCGGGAGTTATGGGTTTTAATCTTTATAGTCTTGCGGTTGCCGTCATTGGAGCAATTGTCGTTATTTATGTTGGTCGCATTATTCGGAGTAAATAAAAATATATGAATATCTTTTTTTCAAACTTAAGTCCAATAACTTCATTAGTATTTGGTATTTTAATTCTGGTATTTCCAAAATTTCTCAACTATCTTATTGCCATATATCTTATTCTTGTGGGTGTGATTGGGTTGGGTTTATTGGGATAATATAATCGTACGCAAATAGTAATTTATTCAATTTATATGTTGATAATAATTTTAATTTTGATCGTAGGATCAATGCTTGTATATGTTTCTAAATTTAATTTTCAACTTGTTTCAGTTAATTTGGGATTCTATGTTTTCGAAGGCATACCCCTTTTTTATGTAATTATTGCTTCTTTACTTGTTGGCTTGATGTTGTCGTATGTAGCCTACCTAGTGAATTCCATTTCCAATTCTTTTGTTCTCCGTGGTAAAAATGGAGAAATTAAAAAAAATAAAGAAGAAGCGCTAGAGTTAACAAAACGCGTGCACCAATTGGAGATAAAAAATGAAAAACTAGGGAAAGATTCTGGCATCAGTCCAGGTGACAGAAACGCCCTATGAAAACTTTGCTTGCCAGAGTGTGGAAAGGACTTCATCTTCCTAAGGAAATGCAATTATTCATTATGCGTTTTTTCCAAGCTCAGTTTTTAGTTGGCGTCACGGGCATAATTTTCAATAATAAAAAGGAAGTTCTCCTTTTTAAACATGCCTATCGACCGCATGCATGGAGTTTGCCTGGTGGATATTTAAAATCTGGTGAACACCCCCGAGAAGCGCTTGAAAGAGAAATTAAAGAAGAGTCTGGTTTGGTGGTAAGCCTAGATAAACTTCCCCTTCTTCGAACAAATCAATTATTTTTGATCAATGAAGTTTTGAATTCGAACAAAAAACCATCTCTTCTAAAATATTAAGGAAATTATTTAGAGCAGTAAATTACTATTCTAAATATGTGCATAAAGGGTTCTCATGTACTTCGCTTTATGGTCAACAGTGGACTTCGAGAGATGCTTATTGCCACCCATAAACAATACCTATAACATGTTGATCGCTCTCATTTCAAAACGATATTGATTTATCTTTATAGTATATATGTATTTATTGAGTAAATTATTTATACATATAAAATACATCTTGACAAGTTATATATTATATGCGTATAGTGAGTAATAAACCTAATTATTAATTAACTTTTTTTTAATTATGCAAAACCAAAAAAAACATTGGCTTAGCATTATCTTGATACTTCTTGTAGCTGTCGGAGGTATCGCTGGAACCTTAGCTTATTTTACAGCAACCAGAACAGCAGCAAACAATAAGTTCACAACAGGAACTCTTGATTTGAGCGTAACTGGGGATAATAATATTGTAAATGAGCCATTTGTGATCGAAAACATGGGAGCAAACGCAAACATTAGCGGCACAAAAACCTGGACCATTAAAAACACGGGTACACTTCCATGACGACTTCTTGTTCGGATTACCAACTTGACCAATCTTGAAAATGGTTGTAATGATCAAGAGCAGGGCACCGAACCAAACTGTGATCAAAATACTGATGGCGAGCTTGGTGGAGTGATAACTCTGAAAGTTGCACTTGGTGGTGTGGATAAAGTAACCTCAACACTTGCAACAGCAGATATGCTGACCATTGGCGATGATTGGAATGACACAGTAGCACCAGTCATTATGCAGCCAAATGAAACACGAGAAATTACCATGCACTGGGCAACTGATGAAGATTCGTACGGAAATGAAATCCAAAGCGATTCTTTGACATTTGATTCTGTGTTTCAACTCATTCAAATAATCAATGGCCCGTCACCAGCAAATAGATAATAACTACCGCGCTTAAATGGGGACAACAAATAGTTAAGGGGAGGAGTACATCCTCCCCTTTTTAACATCAATTCCATACTATGAAAATCATTCATATTTTCTTAAATGTAGTATCATATTTGTTTTTCCTTCTTCTTCTTATTGTGGGCTTTTTAACTCTCTCATCAAACACCAGCCTTTTGGGGAGTTATGAGTCATTACTTGTGCGATCGGGGTCAATGGAACCAACAATTATGACCGGAGATGTCATTTTTGCAAAACAACTGAATCAGTACAATAAAAACGATGTTGTGGCGTTCAAAGATGAAGGAGATCGTGTGATCACACATAGAATTGTCAAAATCGATGAATCTGATGGGCAATTGACATTTATCACAAAAGGTGATGCAAATCAGCATTTCTATTGATCATCGACCAAGTTATACAAATGTCTAAAAAAAAATAATACATGCTAAATACCCGTATACGGATAATGTTGCTTTTAATGATGAGTATGGGTCTGTGGATGCTCAAGACGCATGCAACAAGCGCAGATCTTGTAGCAGAACGCAAAGTTCAAGGGAATCATTTTTCAATCACAACCTTATCTTTTATTAATATCAATACGGCAAATTTTTCGCAACTTATAAGCTTCTTCAACACCGACGGTATTGTTCCTGGTGGTTTTGATGCGAAAACAGTACGTATTGAAAAGGATGGAAAAATGGATGTTCAGTATAGTCTTCAGACTATCGAGCGGGGTGGGAATACCAATTTCTGCCATACGCTTGATCTTCAGATTGTTCGACGGGATCTTACTGAAGTGTATAATGGAAAATTAATGAATTTATCTCTACAGGACAATCTACAAGATGGTGATATCGAAGAATGGATACTATTTCTAAGTCTTTCAGCTTCTGATGACTCTTTAAAAAATAAACAATGTGATTTCGATCTTTATATGCGAACGTACAGGAATTCACCAGGTGAAAATTTCAAGGGGATTCATGCAAAACGAACTCTCACAAGCACGGTAACCAGCGGTACATGGTGATTTTTCCTCTATAATAAAATATATGGCTACTTCTTTCTTGGTATCTTTTCGCCAAACGATTTACTATCCGCTCTTTATTCTATTTTTTTTTATGAATGTTGCTTTGTCTGTTTTTTTTGCAGTTGGGTTATTGGGAGAGCTTAAAATATATACAAACATTTCTGGGTCAATGAGCCCTACGATTGTACTTGGTGATCTTACTGTGGTAAAAAAACAATACATGAATTCCTATAAACCAGGAGATATCATAACTTTTTTTTCAAATAGAAATGGAAAACAAGAGGTCATAACCCATCGGATTTATCGCATGGGTGGAAATGTATATATAACAAAAGGTGATAATAATATCACTCCTGATACTCAGCCAGTTATTCCACGTCTGATCATTGGAAAAGTAATTGCTATTATTCCGTATTTGGGATATTGGGTGATGGCAGGAAACAGTCTTGCTGGAAAAGTATTGTTTATTATTATGCCGATGTTTGTTATCATATCAACAGAAGTATTCAAGATAAAACAATCATCAGTGATGATCTAATAATATACTGGTCTATGGAACCAATCAATATACTTGAAAATATCCGAAAACTTTTTAATCATATCATTGGATATATCCTTACTTTTTTCCCTTCACTCGTATTAGTACTGAGCTTACTTCTTTTTGTATTTCTTGCAGTTGTTTTTTTCTTGCTATCAGGATCAATGCTATAAAAAACCCCGCCTTCATGTAAGACGGGGTTTTTATGAGAACTTGTATGAAATGATCTTTACATCATCCCAGGCATTCCGCCACCCATTCCCATTCCTCCACCAGCTGGTGCATCGTCCTTTTTCTCAGGAAGATCTGCTACCAATGCTTCTGTGGTAAGAATTGCAGCTGCAACAGACTCTGCATTTTGTATTGCAGTGCGGACTACTTTTGCCGGGTCAATAATTCCTTTTTTGGTCATTGATCCAAACTCTCGATTCACTGCGTCAAATCCGTAGTCAGGATTGTTTTTCTGTTCAACCTGGTACATTACTTGTCCTGCATCCATACCACTGTTTTGTGCAATCATCTTGATTGGCTCGGCAAGTGATTGATACACAATATCAATCCCTGTTTTTTCTTCATCAAACCTCATGGTTTTTCGAAGAGCAACAAGCGCTTTCCGTACCTGAAGATATGTTATTCCGCCTCCTGGTACAATGCCTTCCTCAAGCGCTGCTTTTGTGGCAGATACAGCATCATTCACGCGTTCTTTTTTCTCTTTCATCTCAACTTCAGTTGCGGCTCCTACCTTAATAACAACCACTCCACCTGAAAGTTTGGCAAGTCGCTCCTGCAACTTTTCGCGATCAAAATCTGAAGTTGAGGCATCCATCTCTTTTTTGATCTGGACGATACGTGCTTTGAGTGCATCTTTTTTTCCTTTTCCACCAACAATACGGGTATTTTCTTTATCTGACCATACTTTGTCAGCATGTCCAAGATCTTCAATTTCGACATTTTCAAGCTTTTTCCCGATATCTTCTGAGATCACCGTACCGCCTGTCAAAATTGCGATATCTTCAAGCATTGCTTTTCTTCGATCACCAAATCCTGGTGCTTTTACAACCAGTGTATTGAAGGTGCCGCGAAGTTTGTTGACTACGAGTGTAGCAAGCGCCTCTCCTTCAACATCTTCAGCAATGATCACCAGATTTTTTGATACTTTGACTACTTTTTCCAAAAATGGCAGCATATCAGAAACTGCTGATATTTTCTTGTCAGTGATCAAGATATATGGATTTTCGATTTCTGCCTCCATACGATCAGGGTTTGTCACAAAGTATGGCGATGCATATCCACGATCAAACTCCATACCTTCCTTGTGCTCACTTTCCATCAGAAGGCTTTTGCCCTCTTCGACTGTTACTACACCATTTTTCCCAACCTTTTTGATTGCTTCAGCAATGATCGTGCCGATCTCTTCACTTGATGCTGAAATTGTAGCAACCTGTGTGATCTGTCCAATATCGTCTGTCGGTATCTTTTTTGCCATTTTTTGAACCTGAGCTACCACTTCCTCAACCGCAGCATCCATCCCGCGCTTTAGAATCATCGGGTTTGATCCAGCAGTTATGTTTTTCATTCCATGACTTACCATTGCCTGGGCAAGCAGAGTTGAGGTCGTTGTGCCATCTCCAGCAACATCATTTGTTTTAGATGCTGCTTCTTTGACCATTTGGGCACCCATATTTTCAAAAGGTTCCTGAAGTTCGATCTCTTTTGCAACGGTAACTCCATCATGGACAACGGTTGGCGACCCCCATTTGCGGTCAATTCCAACATTTCGTCCTCGCGGTCCCAGAGTTGTAACAACTGCACGTGCCAGTTGATTGACTCCGCTTGATAGTTTTTGGCGAGCTTTATCGCCGTAGATAATCTGTTTTGCCATAAATCATTTATATAAATTTGTAATTACGTATGCTCAATTACGAATGTACAATTCGTAATTCGTCATTGAAAAATTGATAATTTATTTAATCACTGCCATAACATCTTTTTGTTCTATGAGCAGCCATTCTTTTGTTCCAACTTTTATCTCATTCCCACCCCACTTTTTGTAGATGACTTTCTGACCTTTTTTCACGACCATTTTACATGCGCCTTTTTTGTCATCACAGCAACAGCCCATGCCGTCGCCAACTTCCATAACTTCTCCCATTTGAGGTTTTTCTTTCACGGTATCGGGGAGAACAATACCTGATGCAGTCACTTCTTCCTGTTGAAGTGGTTTGATCAACACATAGTCAAACAGAGGTTTGATGTTTTGTTTGGATGTCATATATCTGTTATATTTAACTTATAAATGAATTAATAATTTGTGTACCGTTTTGGTAACGTACATATTTATATCGAACTGATCGCTTTTTGTCAAGTGGAATATTAGTCTGCTAATTATATGGATGACCAAACTGCTTTAACTGAAATTACAAAGCTAAAAGAGAAATTGCAATCTGTTCAACTACCTGCCAACTTACACCATAAGGCGCTTGAGCAGATCGAACGTATCAATCTTTCTCTCAAATATGGCGGAAGTCTGTCGCATCTTGATATCGTAGAAAAATATATTGACTGGATCATATCTCTTCCATGGTATTCTGAAACAAAAGATGTCATTGATATCGTTGCCACAAAACAAATTTTAGATAAAAATCATTTTGGTCTTGAAAAAATCAAACAGCGAATCTTAGAGTATTTGTCTATTCATAAACTTCAGATAGAAAAGCTTGGAGCAAATGCCATTCATACGCGCCCGCTTTTCTTTGTCGGATTGGCAGGAACTGGAAAAACTACATTTGCAATCTCTCTTGCAGAAAGTTTAGGGCGGAAATTTATCCGTATACCATTTGGTGGGCTTGCATCGGCACGGGATTTGCGTGGTCAGTCTAAAACATCTCCAGAGTCTGAACCAGGGAAAATCATTCAAGCGTTGCGCGATGTGAAAGTAAAAAATCCAGTGATTCTTCTTGACGAGCTTGATCGCATCACTCCTGATGCACGAGCTGAGGTGATGGGAGTTCTTCTTGAACTTCTTGACCCCAATCAAAATATGCATTTTGTTGATTATTTTCTTGATTATCCATTTAGTTTGGACAATGTCTTATTTGTCGCAACTGCAAATAATACCAATAACATTGCTCCGCCTGTCCTTGACCGGCTTGAAGTCGTACAAATGCCCTCATACACTGATGAGGAAAAAATTGAGATCGGGAGACACTTCATACTGCCAAAATATATGAAAGCAACCGGAGTTGACGCAAATCAACTCACGATTGATGAGGCGCTCTGGCCTGAACTGGTACGGCCTTTGGGATTTGAGCCTGGAATCCGGAGTGTGATATTATATTCTTCTACAGCTTCATTTTCTCAAACTGGAATGCTTTCTCTGAAACTGAACCTTTATAAATATTGCTCGTTTGTTTCCAAAACCATGCAGCTACAGCTGCAAAAATAAAAGGATAAAGACAAAAAAACACTACCTGCTACTTGACGTATGTCTGTACTCAGATAGTGTAATTTATTGTCTTTTAGTTTTCTTGATTGAATTCACGTCGTGGTCGCTCTTCACGAGGACGAGCAATATTTACCACAATGTTTCTTCCATCGACTTCCTGACCATGCATTGCTGCAATAGCAGCTTGTGCTGCTTCTGGCGTTGCAAAAGTGATAAAACCAAATCCTTTTGATCGGTTTGTGCGTCGGTCGATGATGACAACTGCATCGGTGATTTCACCAAACTGTGAGAAAATTTCTCGAAGTTTGTCATCACGGACTTCCCAAGCTAGATTGCCTACAAAGATTTTATTATTTTGATCCATTTACGTTCTCACCACCTTTCAATTTTCTACTTACAAAGAAGTATTCAAATAGTATATTTATTTTTTTCGCAGTATATGTACTGGAGAATAGTAACTAACAAAATACATTATACCATATTTTCAGAAAATCAAACGATAAACAAATTTACACTCACTGAGTTAGGTTGTTAGTTTATATGCAGCGTAAATTCCAAGCAATCCTCCGGCTGCATTTCCAAACAAAGACCAGTAAGACAAAAATGACGCACCCAAAAGAATCGGAATATATCCTCCGATTGTTGAACCGACAATAAGCCCAAGCATGATGAGTGATTTTTGCGACATGTCTTTATTCTACTCTCTTTCCACTATTATGGAGCATTTACCTTATAACTATTTATTTTTAGCAATTATTTTGATTTGAGTCACCTCATGAAAACCGTATTTGCCATGTTCTCGTCCAAAACCAGAATTTTTATACCCTCCGAATGGATTGAACGGCATGATGTAATTTGTTGAATTTATACTTACCATTCCTGTTTTTAAGTCCTGAGATACTCTACGTGCACGATCTTTATTTTTAGTATAAATATAACATTTGAGGAGTGTGGGATGGAGGTTTATTGATCAAACGTATACTTCAAATATTTTCTGATAAAATTCGTTCTTAAGACCTTCATCGATGTTTGTTTCCAAATTGTTAATCATGTTCAGAAAACTTTTTGTCAAACGTTGGGTCGTTTTTCTTGAGCCAAATAATAAGCATTGCCGCGTGTTCTTTTTCTTCATCGCGGTTGTGGGCTAACACTTTTTTGAGTTCCTCATCACTTGTTGCTTGAGCCCGTTCTTCATACACATTGATCGCATCCAACTCTTCGATAAGAGATTGTCTAGCACGAGCAAGACCTTTGGCTTTTTCATCTTGTTTTTCTGCATCACTCCCTAAATTATAGGTCATATAGTTTCACCTACTTTCATCGTCAAATAATAAATTTTTATTGCTTTATTTCATTTTTGATTCAATCCTGATTGCCTTACCTTGAACTAAAGCATTTGCAATTTTTTTATAAGCACTGTCTAAAATTCTAGCAAAAGTTGGCTGGGATATCTTCATTTTCACAGCGGCTTGTGTTTGCTCAAAACCATCAACATCATACAATTTCAGAGCCTCAAGTTCATCTGCTTTTAACACAACCTCTTCAAGCATCCGCAAAGGAATACCTTGGGGCTTAAAGTAGAAAACATTTGGATTAAACCGTACATGGCGGGG
>LBTJ01000047.1 GCA_000990445.1 Candidatus Roizmanbacteria bacterium GW2011_GWA2_37_7 | reverse complement strand
ATGAGATGAAGAAGCTAGTTGTCGGCCAGGATCATGCATTGAAGCTGGTCGCCAACGCAATCCGAAGATCACGCGCAGGTCTCAAAGACGAACACAAACCGATTGGATCGTTTCTCTTTTTGGGTTCAACAGGTGTGGGGAAAACCGAAACTGCTCGCGCACTTGCTCAGTCACTGTTTAATGATGTCAATGCCATGATCCGAGTTGATATGAGCGAATATCAGGAACAGCATTCTGTTGCACGCCTCCTGGGAGCTCCTCCTGGATATGTTGGTTTTGATGAAGGTGGACAGCTTACCGAAGCAGTACGTCGCAAACCATACTCTGTACTATTGTTTGATGAGGTAGAAAAAGCGCATCCTCAGGTTTTCAATGCATTTTTACAAATCCTTGATGATGGAAGACTCACTGATGGTAAGGGTCGTATGGTGAACTTCAAAAACACAATTATCGTCCTTACCTCAAACATCGGCAGTGACATTTACTCAAAGGAAGAAAACTCCATGCAACAAGATGCACATATTATGGAGCGAGTGAAAGCACATTTCAAACCAGAGTTTATCAACAGACTTGACTCAATCATCATATTCAACTCACTTGATAAAAATATGCTGCGACAAATCGTTGAGATTCAGATACAGGAGGTTACAACACGGCTTGCACAGCAAAATCTTAAATTTGAGGTTACAAATCAACTCAAGGAACATCTGCAGACTGTTGGATTTGATCCTGTATATGGGGCTCGTCCGCTCAAACGCGTGACCAATGAACTCATGGTGGATGAGATTGCCCTTCGGATTATTGAAGGAAAAATAAAGCCAGGCGATGCAATTATTGCTGATTACCGGGCTGGGAAGATGGAGATATCTATCGAAAAACCAAACTAACAAAACACCAACCTCAAATACCGTATACTAAAAATCATGCGTAAGGTTTTTAATTTATTAATATGTACAACAATCTTTTTTTTCAATTTCCTTCCGGTCAAAGACCCTGACTTTGGCTGGCATTATCGATGCGGATATGAGCTTCTTCAAGGAAATCCCTGCCTTTCCAACACCTTCACTTATTTTCTTTCAGAGTACCAAGCATATTACCCAAGCTTCATATACGATACATTAACTGCTATTGTCTATAACTTCATGGGTTTTCTTGGACTCAGCATCCTTCATGCGCTGACCATGACAGCGGCATTTTATCTTTTTTATAAGATTTCAAAACAAAATATATTTATTTCAACAATTGTATTTTCAATTATTGTATTTCTTACTGGAGGTACGCTTGGGCTTGGATGGCGACCTCAAATTATAACGTTTTTTCTCATACTTCTTGGCTTTTGGATTCTCCAACATAAACACTTCGTCAAGGTCAAAAATATTCAATGCCAACCCACGCATCTCTACCCACTTCTCATGTTTTTTTGGGTAAATACACATATCGGCTTTTTTACCGGTCTTGTCATATATGGCGCATTTTGGCTTGAAGCATGTATACAATGGATCCGAAAAAAAAATTCATTTAACGTTTTCTTCCCACAAACTGTGCTTGGATTCTTCTCATTTTTCGCAACAATGCTCAATCCGTTTGGGTACAAAGTTTATATCGAACTTTATCATCATCTCACTTCTCCTCTTAATACGATGATTGCCGAATGGGTGGCCCCTCCTCCGATGTATATCCTCATCATTCTCATAACTCTGATTATTATTCCATTCTCCCAATTCATACAAAAAAAACTTTCTTTATTTGAAATATGTATTCTTATTTTTTTTGGAGTTACTGCGATTATGGCACGTAGAAATGTCCCTCTGTATCTTATTTTTGCAACACTATTTTCTCTGAAAATGTTCCCCAAGAAAAATCTTACCGGTATGTACCCACTTTTGTTACCTTTTGTCGGCGCTCTGTGTATTTCAATACTGTTTATTAATATTCAAAAAACAGTACAGTTTCATAATAATTGGAATCTCTACTGCACCAAGGGTGCCACAAACTATCCATGTACTGCAGTCAAACAATATCCCCAACTTTCAGGAAATGTCTATGCGGCTTACGAATGGGGAGGATTTTTGATCTGGCAACGACCTGATATCAAAATTTTTGCAGACGGCCGGATGCCTGCATGGAAAGACAAAGATGGTGAAAGTCCATACAATGTCTATCTTAAAATTCTCCAGACTCAACCCGGGTGGAATGAAAAGCTTCGAAAATATCACACAGATTACCTTTTGCTTGCACAGGGTACATTTTTAGATTTACTTCTTGATGAACGTGCTAATGAATATGGTTGGGAAAAAGTATACGAGGATAAAACTCACGCGATTTATAAAAATACGCTTGTCGACTGAAATTTATTGAAATCAATCCGCCCACGTGGTCTTTAGAATTTCAATCCCTTTGTTTTTATATACAACAGTTAAAAACGGATAAGAGGGTTTGCCCACTTGCTCTTCCTGTGTAGAGACAATGACAAAATGAATATTATTTTCCTTTAAAAATGCTTTTGCTTGATTTTCTGTCAGTTTTCCTGAATAAAATAATACTGCATTATTAACCTTATTATCATAATCCGGAGTTTGATCTTTGATTCCAAAATAGACATGTTTTCCGGTCTGAGCGGGGATATAACTTGAAAGAGGAGACAGTGCTAAAACACCATCTTGTTTACTTCTTTCAAGAAAATCAAAACCATGTTTGAGTTGCACAGGAATGTAATACCAAATGTTATTATTTTTAACCTCGACGATCCTTTTGTGAAAGGTGTATAAGGAAGTAGGTAAAAGCAGAATTAAAATAAACATCATGAGTATAAAAGCGAGTATTGTAGAACGTTTAGAAATATCTTTGAGACAAAGCATAAACAAAATCGCCATTGGAAATAACAAACCGCTCAAATACAAGCGACTCATTCCAAACGGAAGAATAGCTAGTCCTACAGATACGAGAACCCAGATATTCAAAAACGTAATGAGTGACGTTTTATTGTTTGGCGTAAACAGTTGGCAGGCAAAAAGTACGATAAAAAAACCATAACCAAGAAGAAGTGATATGAGTGAAATGTTGTTGGGCTGATAGCTTGTTAGTACGGAAAAACCCGAAGAAAGAAAGTGGAGTGTGTAGATAATAGCCAGAGGGAAAACAAGAGCTGAAAATATTCCCAAGTATATAAAGGGGTATTTTTTTTGAACTCTCATATAAGAAAGTAAAACAAATATTCCAGCTATCAAAAAAAAACTTAATAACCTATATGGATAAATAGGAATCAAAAGCAAGAATGATACAATTGAAATCAGCAAAAAGATTATGTTCTTTTTATCTACTGATAGGAAAAAAAAGACAAGAGAAGAAATGTAAAGGAAAGCGGCAATTGCCTCATGGGGTTTTTGAAAAGTACTAAAGAAGGTAACTCCTGGTATATTCAGGTCAGCTGATATTCCTGGGGCAGAAAATAGAAAACCAAGTCCACCACCAAGTGAGATTATGAGCAGGGCATACAGAGAATGAAATGATTTTTTTAATAGCAAATTACTTAAAACAAATATTCCTGAGGCTAATAAAATACCACATACGATCGCCAATACATGGTACAAAAGAATATTGTTTACCCTTGGAAAGATTATGGCGACAGTCGTATATAAAGGATAAACGAATGCGGGCTTAACCCGTTCAGTTGTATTTATATTTGATAAAAGTATTTTTTTTTCTTTTTGCGCCAATTTTATGACAGCAAAATAGTTGTTAATATCCCAGGGATCAAACCACGAAGCTTGACCAGAGTAAGAATAATTTGCGGGTGTATTTAACAGTGCATAATAATGAGGATAATAATTAATAAAAAGCACCACCCCAACAATGAAGATAAATAAAATGCCAACAACCAGCCGTTTTGTTTGTTTTCCCATATTCTTATTCTATACATTTATATTGCATGCTAAAATAGCTATATGAAGCATAAAGTAATTATTGTTCTTCCTGCGTATAATGCTGAAAAAACCCTGGTTAAAACCATACGCGCAATTCCACAGGGTATAGCTCATGAAATTATTCTGAATGATGACGGATCAAACGATAGGACAGTGCAACTTGCAAAAACTCTCAGATTAACTCTTTTCCAACATACGATCAACCGTGGATATGGCGCAAACCAAAAATCATGCTATACAATTGCCCTAGATCACCACGCCAGCATCGTTGTGATACTCCATCCAGATTATCAATATGACCCCCGTCTTATTCCGCACCTCGTTGATTTTATCAAAGAAGGTTATTTTGATGTTATGCTTGGTTCACGAATCAGGACACGGAAAGAAGCTCTTGCTGGAGGAATGCCTATGTACAAATACTATGCGAATCGCTCATTAACTCTTATCCAAAATCTTGTCTCGGGTCAAAATCTCGGTGAGTGGCATACTGGTCTGCACGCATTTTCAAGTAAAGTACTAAGGTCAGTTCCTTACGAGACATTTTCCGATGATTTTATTTTTGCTACCCAAATGCTTTTCGCCTTGTCAAAAAAGGGATTTCGTATAGGAGATATTCCGGTACCTGTACGGTATTTTGCAGAAGCGTCAAGTATTAACTTTCGAGATGGTATTCGCTATGGTATTTTGACACTACTGGAAACTCTCAAATACCTGTTGAGGAAGCAGTGAAAATATATCTTATGTCTTTTGATATCAACCTTATCATTGACAAAAATAACCCCTTCGTTTTCAAGACGTTTCCGTTGCATTTTAGGACCGCCCATACCATAGTTTGGAGCAAGACTCCCATCTTTCATAACCACCCGGTGACATGGAACAGCCGGCCAGTCTTTATTTCGATGAAGGATTTGTCCAATTGCTCGATATGCTTTGGTTCCGATCTTTTTACCAATATCGCCATAGGTTGTGACTTTCCCTTTTGGCACTCGCGCAACTGTTTTGTATACATTTTTTTTAAACTCCATACGAGAAATATTCAATTATTTGATGAGTTTTTCAGCAAGTTTTTCAAGCTCAATTTTTTCTGTGGCCACGACATCACCAAAATGAAACCCTTCAAGTGTACCGCTCCATTGTGGAATGATATGAATATGGGCATGGGGCACTTCGTTTCCGACAGTGACAAACGAAATATATTCACAGTTAAGGTTTTTTTGAATTTTTACAGCAATTTTTTTTGTTACTTCCCAAAACTCGCCATACTCGGGCACATCATACACCCACCGATAATGTTTTTTTGGAATTACAAGCGCATGTCCTTTGACACGGGGAAAAATATCTAAAAACGAAATGTATGTATCATCTTCATAAATCATATAACAAGGTAGTTCTTTTTTGGCAATTTTACAAAAAATACAGTCTTCCATATAGTATTACATCATACTATAATGAACGTATATTGACAAACTTCTATAACATTGTATGATGGTGTATGAGCGCAGTTTATGGTTATTAATTCTACATATATTTTATGACCATTCATATTCCAGGAGACGTACCGCCTGACATGAGATCGGTATATGAATCCAATTTTAAAACTATGACGCACGATACAGGTCGTATGATGCTTTTTGCCGGAGATCAAAAAATTGAACACTTAAATGATGATTTTTATGGTGAAGGAATTACGAAAGAAGATAACAATCCTGAACATCTGTTCAAAATTGCAGGCAAAGCACATATTGGAGTTTTCGCATCACAACTTGGGTTGATCGCACGCTACGGACTAGACTACAAAAATATTCCATATTTAG
>LBTJ01000046.1 GCA_000990445.1 Candidatus Roizmanbacteria bacterium GW2011_GWA2_37_7 | reverse complement strand
GATCATCCTTGGAGACAGTATAATTACGCATGAATCCTCCGAGTCGGAGGATAAATTACAAGTTTAGGGGGTATGACATTTTCATTTGGGTTTGACAGATACTATTACTTAATTTGTTTTGAGCGTATTTTTGCTGATACCTCAATGATAAACTCATCAAGCTTCATATCGTTTGTTTTCCCATCACGGGTGCGTATATTAATCTTTTTATTTTCCATCTCACGATCACCAACAATGATCATATAGTATACTTTTTCATTTTGAGCATTGCGGATTTTTTTCTGCATTGATTCAGATTTATCGTCAACCTCAACCCGTATTCCTGAATCCTTTAGTTTTTGTGCAATTGTATGCGCGTACTCTTGATGCCGATCTGCAATCGGAATGATCTTTACTTGTGTTGGTGTCAGCCATAATGGAAAATTCCCCACATAATGTTCAATCAGAAATCCAATCGATCGCTCCATTGCACCAATTGATGAGCGATGAATAACAATCGGCTGTTCTTCTTTGCCATTTTCATCAATGTATCGAAGTTTGAATCTTTCCGGAAGGCAAAAATCATACTGAACAGTAAATGCAGTATCTTCTTTTCCTAAAACATTTCTCATCTGTACATCGATTTTTGGGCCATAAAACGCTGCTTCGTCTTTTGCTTCATAAAATGGTGCATCTCTTTTTTCCAGAACGTTTCGAAGAACTGATTCACCGTACTCCCATTCTTTCGGCGAGTCATAGTATTTCTCATTGTTGGCGCGATCCCCTAAGGAAAGGCGATACACAAAATCTTTTCCTTTCACAAGCCCAAGAGTTTGTGAGATATCTTCAATAAGATCTAATACAAAATTGATTTCATCTGCTGCATTTTCTTTTCGTACAAAATTATGTGAATCAGCTAAAACAAACTCACGTACACGAATAAGCCCTGAAAGTTCTCCTGATTTCTCGTACCGATACAGCGATGCCATTTCAGCATATCTGATCGGCAAATCACGATAACTTCGCGGTTTTGACATAAAGAGAGCAAAATGATGCGGACAGGTCATTGGTCGTAAAATAAGCTCTTCATCATCTACTTTCATCACCGGGTACATGGTATTTTTGTAATACGGATAATGTCCGGATGTTCTATACAACTCTGTTTTTGCGATATTGGGGGTGTGGACATGCTTATATCCTCTTTTAATTTCTTCATCAACCACAAACCGTTCAAGCTCGCGCCAGATAGTTGCCCCCTTTTCTGTAAACAGAGGGAGACCTTTCCCGACAAGGTTTGAAAAGGTAAACAAATCAAGATCCTTCCCGAGTTTTCTATGATCTCGTATTTTAGCCTCCTCAAGAAGTACAAGATGATCATCAAGCGCTTTTTGAGTGAAGAATGCTGTCCCATAAATACGTGTCAGCATTTTGTTTTTTTCATCACCCCGCCAGTATGCACCAGCAACAGACAAAAGCTTAAACACCTTTATTTCTCCGGTTGATTTCAGATGTGGACCGACACACAGATCAACCATTGAACCCTTTTCACCAGGTTTTCCTGTCCAATAGACCGATATGACATCGCCTCGCTTTTCAGCTTCATCAATCCATTCAAGCTTATAGGGATTGTCCTGAAACATTTCCCGCGCTTTTTTGGGTGATACTTCATCTCGGATAATAGGCAAATCTTTTTTGACAATTTCTTTCATGCGTTTCTCAATCGCAGGAAAGTCTTGTTCTGTTATTACTATTGAAGTACCTTTCTGAGGAGTACTATCAAAGTCAAAATAGAAGCCGTCTTCTGTTGCGGGACCCATAGCAAGCAGAATTTGAGGATAAAGCTCTTTGACTGCATGGTGCAGTACATGTTCAGCTGAATGTCGAAGTTTATGAAGTTCATCTGTGCTTTTCATACAAAATATTTAAATATTAAAAAACCCCGCTTGTATGCGGGGTGCGACAAAACCATCAAACACTCCCCGCTTTAGCGGAATGTAGTGGTAATGGTTGTTAAAATCTGAATACTATGCATTTATTCTATTCTAGCACTCGATACATTTATGTCAAGTGCTCAATAATATCTGCAGTTTTTTTTGCGCCATTTTGTGAAGGAAACATGTGTTGACTATGATGAACATTCTTCGTATATTCTGCTTTATTACTGAAAATGTCCTCAACGCTGTTTATTATATCGACAATTTTTACTTTTCTGCCAATATCTTGAAATTTTTCAAGATCCAACTTTGCCAAGAGATATATAAAATGTATATTAAACGTGCTTAGGCACTTTGCTAAACCAAGTTCTTGAAATCTATAGGAATGGATAAGCTGATCAATATTAAATGGAACTGAAATTATTGGTACATGGTGACTTGCAGCTTCGTACATTGTGTTGTATCCACCATGACAGATTATCAAATCAACTATTTCAAGTATTTTATTTGAAGGCAGATACTTTTCAACGAATAAATTGTGATGTTTCTTAAAATCTTTGATATGTGCAATATTTGAAGAAGATACAACTACGTCATATCCTTTATCGGCAAGTTGATACGAGAGATTTGTAAATTTATTTTTATCAAAACCAGTTCCTCCAAACGTAAGATATATTTTTTTATTTTTCGTTTTTTTCTTAAAACCTTCTGGAATTTTCATATCTTGAAATCCACGCCAGTTTAGTAGTGACACATAATGCAGTTTTAGATTTTTGCTATTTATTTTCATGTAATTTCGATGTTCAGGTATAAGGTATGTAATTTTTTGTACAATGTCTGAAAATTGTATTCGTGTAAACTGTTTTGGAAGTTGTCGAGAGATCTTTGCAATCAAGATTTTTTTCAAAAAGACAATGACAAACTCAATTATGTAAGAGGTAATGTGTGAAATTATTTTGAAGTTAGTGAATTTTGGAAGCGAAAATACGACGGGCAAAGCAGTGCTGTTTGAAATAGAGAATACAGGAATGTTCTTTGCTAATGCAGAAATAGCTGCGGTATATCGAAAATCAATGAGTACTGCATCAGGATGGTACGTATCATATAATTCAATTTCATTGAAAATATGTTGTTGAAAATTGCCCTGAAATAAAAACTTCTGTATAGCTGTCATAGAGCTTTCAGTCGTATAATCAGGTAGGTCGATAAATTTTACTGAAGAATTTGAAAAATGACTATGCTTGCTTTTTGGTAGAGTTACAAGTACTGTATGTCCTCTTCTTTGCAGTTCTTCTGCTACAGCTAAAATTCGAACAAGATGTGCAAGTCCTATTGATATAGTAAAGCACAAAAATGTTTTCTTCTTATGTATTGGTTGCATTACGTTGAGAATTTTATAGAATGCCTACAGCTTCTGCAACATCTTTAAGAACTTTCTCTGCAATTTTTATTGCTTTTTGTGCTCCGCCAAGTCGAAGCTTATGGATTTGATCTTTATCTTTCAGGAGTACTGTTTTTTTCGTACGAAAATCAGCAAAATACTCAAGGAAAAATCTGAAAAATGTAGTTTTGATCTCAACGTCTCCAATTTTCCCTTTTCGATACAGTTCTTTCATACTTTCGAGTTTATTTTTATCGTATTCAAGAAGGTCAAAATACGTAAACGTAATATTTTTGTCTGGGTTTCCGGGATCTGTCGGATGAATGCGCGCAGGATCAGTTTTAATTGCCATTATTTGCTTTTTAACTTCTTCCTCGGTTCCAAAGATAGGAATATCGTTTCCCAGTGATTTACTCATTTTTCTATCACCATATATTCCAGGAACACGTGCAGTTTCCTTTTTTATATAGAGATCAGGTATTTTAAAAATTTCTCCATATCGTGCATTAAAGGTTTTCGCAATATCTCGTGCAATCTCAACATGCTGAGCCTGATCCTCTCCTACCGGGATTATATCGGGCTTAAACAGTAAAATATCTGCAGCCATCAGTACCGGGTAGGAAAAAAGTCCAAAATTAATTGTATCTTGAGCAACGTCATTTTGGAGTTTGTCTTTGTATGCATGCATGCGCTTTAACTCTGCCATGGTAACCGTGTTATTGAGAATCGTTTGAAGATACGGTATCTGTGGTATATCGCTTTGTATGTAGAACGTTGTTTTTTCCGGATCAATTCCAAATGCCAAGTACTCGGTAAAGATATTTTGAGTATTGCGTCGAACGTTTGCAGGGTCAAATACATTATTGAGCGCATGGAGGTTGGCAATAAAGTAAAAACACTCTCCTTTATCCTGAAACTCAATATGTGGTTTTACTGCACCTAAGAAATTACCTAAATGAAGTCCTTTTTGTGAGCTTGGAGTGATTCCTGATAGTATTCGTTTCATAAGTTTGTGTGTGTGGGCGCATCAGGACTTGAACCTGAGACCTTTACAACCCGCCTGCCTCGCTTATGTGAGCCCGGATGGATTTGAACCATCGGCCTCTTCGATGTCAACGAAGCGCTCTGCCGCTGAGCTACGAGCTCGGAATTGCGGGCAGGTGTGCCAATGTAACGCCCTGCCTGCCGGCAGGTAGGTCTGCCTCAGCCAGAGGCTGATGGGCCCTTGGCCCAAACTGAGCTATGCGCCCTGAAATTTATAGGTGTTGCAGTAATAAATTACAATATCATATTATACCAACCATATGCTAGAATAAACTATGTGTTTTGCTATTCCAAAAAAAATTAAGACTGTGTTGAAAGATACCATTCTCACAACAGACGGAGTAACGGCAAAAAAAGGCGGTTTAACTTTGCAACCGGGGCAGTATGTAATGATCTTCGGAAACATGGTTGTAGAAAAGATTCCAGAGAAACAAGCAGCTCAAGCAATCTCTCATATTGGATCATCAACATTTCGTAGTTAATGTATTTTCTTATGAAAAAAGGTATACAACTTGCTATTCTTACAACATGTATCTCAGGATTCTCGATCTTTGCTTCAAAAATTTTTCTTACGAACATGGATCCCGTTCTTTTTACCACACTTAAAAATCTGATTGTTGCCATCATACTTTCTGGGATTGTCTTATCTTCGCATAAGCAGAAACTATTCCAGCTTACTCTCAAACAATGGAAACAATTATTGTTTATTGGGATTATCGGAGGAAGCATTCCGTTTGCGTTGTTTTTTATTGGCTTAAGCAAGATATCTGCTCTTGAAGGAGCACTTATCCATAAGTCCTTGTTTATCTGGGTTGCTATTATGAGTGTGTTTTTTTTACGAGAAAAAATCAATCGATATCAGATTATCGGATACATCATTGTTACAGCAGGTGCGTTATTTCTTGGCGTTGAGAGTTATAGTGATCTTAGCATAGGGCATATTATGGTTCTTATTGCAACCTTTTTTTGGTCAGTTGAATATATTATTGCAAAAAAAATATTACACACGATCCCATCTTCTATTGTTGCGTGGGGACGAATGTTTTTTGGAGTAATAGTCCTTCTTGGCATTTCTGCATACCAAGGTTTAATTCCACAGATTGCTACACTTGATTCTTCACAGGTGTTAGCAATATTTTCAGGGGCTGTGTTTTTAATTGGATACGTCTTGACCTGGTATGCGGCGTTATCAAAATCTCAAGCATCATTGGTGAGCTTAGTCCTTGCGGCATCTCCAATCATTACCGGCGTACTTTCATCAATATTTATTTCTCATGCATTCCCACAGTCAAATATGCTGAGCTGGGTGATAATAATTTTTGGAATTGTACTTACGATAGTATTTGGTCGCTTAAGGCATGCTTCAACATGATGACTCACTTTGGACTTATTACCTGCGCCCGCTATGCATTTCCACCGAATTATCTTAAGTATTGTGGACCATTGAAATCATCAGAAATTCAGTCATATCTCAAAGAATCAGCTTCAGATCAAAAATTATCAGAGCTCATCTCTCAATTTGAAACACTATATCCGTATCTTACTTTCATAGCACATGAAAATGGGATAGCAGATCCATATGATATGCGTGTTGTTGAGGCCTATTGGGTTGGCAATACACTTCTAAAAAAATTATCACAAAAATCCCTGTATCAACACTTTTCAGATAATTTGTCACTCAAAAAGCGATTAACC
>LBTJ01000045.1 GCA_000990445.1 Candidatus Roizmanbacteria bacterium GW2011_GWA2_37_7 | reverse complement strand
AATGCCTCTTTCAGGGTGCTTATGTATCTTCCAACTCCCCGTACGCGGCTTTTTTCATCTGTTGCAGTTGGATCAAAAATAGAAATGACCTTCATGATTACATTGTAGCATAGTCACTGCAAAGAGAGGTATTTTATTTCATACTGCAACCGGTGCTTTGATTGCAGGATGCGGATCATATCCGTGTAGTTCAAAATCTTCAATCAAAAACCCGAATATATCCTTTACCCTCGGGTTAATGCGCATTGTTGGGAAATTACGGGGCTTTCTGGCAAGCTGTGTACGAACTTGTTCCAAATGATTTTTGTAGATATGGACATCGCCGAAGGTATGTACAAAATCGCCGGGAGTAAGTCCGGTCACGTGTGCCATCATCATGGTAAGGAGTGCATACGAGGCAATATTAAACGGAACTCCCAAAAAAACATCTGATACGGCGTGAGTTGGGATTTCGATTGATTTGATCTATTGCTTGTGCGATCTGATCTATTTTTTCACCTTTGGGGCTTTGCCAATGCCTCCACTGGACGCCATAGACAGGACCTAGATTGCCCCATTTTTTGGCAAAATCATTATCTGTTTTTATTTTCTCGATAAATTCCTGTTGTGTGAGAATAGTATTGTTGTTATTGAAGTCGCTTGATACCGTATTTTCTCGATAATACCGATACGGCCATTCATCCCAGATGTGAACGTTGTGATGAACCAGATACTTGATATTGCCATCGCCTTTCAAAAACCAAAGAAGCTCATGGATAATGCCGCGAAGAAAGACTTTTTTTGTGGTCAAGAGTGGAAAGCCTTGACTGAGATCAAAGCGTATTTGCCTGCCAAACACACTATACGTACCGGTTTTCGTCCTGTCGTTTTTATACAGTCCATGTTCAAGGATATCTTTGAGAAGATTGAGATACTGGTATTCAGGATGAGTTTTCATAAGAGTATTGCGATTCTTAAATCCTAAATCCTAAATCTTAGATCCTAAATCCTAAATCTTAAATCTATATAATCAGCCCGTGCTTCCAAACCCGCCGCGAGACTCTTTTTTCATGCTTTGTACCTCAACGAATTTGTCAATTTTAGCTATCTTGACAAGGATCGCTTGGGCTATGCGCTCACCTTTCTCAACAGTGACATCTTCTTTCGAAAAATTGAGCACCTGCATAGCGATCTCATCTGTATCACCATGATAGTCCTGATCAATTATTCCGATACCATTTGCCACAATAAGATGCTTTTTGATCGGGGTAGAGCTTCTGCTTGCCAGAAGTAAAAAATATCCGTCAGGTATCTCGACAATGATGTTTGCGGGGATAATAGTTGGTGTAAATGGTTTGATTGTTGTTGTTGTCCGTGCATATAGATCAAACGCAACAGATCCATGAGTCTGGTACTCAGGAACAGGAAGGGATGTGTCAATGCGTTTCATCCGGAGATTCATACCTCACATTTTAGCACAGAATCAAAAAAGACCATGCAATAATTTATATATCTAAAGATATCTAATTGACAAAAAGTAGGACTTTTGGTATATTAGTATTTATATGTTCAGGCGTAAGTTGTATTTTGAGCTTATCAGATATGTTAACAACAAGGAGGCGCTCATCATTAACGGGATGAGACAGGTGGGTAAAACCACTCTTCTTAGCCAAATCTATTCAACAATAGAAAGTCCGTACAAGCTTTTATTGGATTTAGAAAATGTTCTCAATCAGCAATATTTTGAAGATGACAATTACGATAGGATCAACTTAACCATCAGGAATCTTGTCAAAGCAGATGCGGATGAACACATATACCTTTTCTTGGATGAAATCCAGAATATCAAAAAACTTCCCTCAATCATCAAGTATTTAGGCGATCATTTTAGTTATAAATTCTTTTTGACAGGCTCAGTCTCTTTTTATTTAAAAAATCTTTTTTCAGAGAGTTTAGCAGGCCGGAAATATCTTTTTGAGTTAAATCCTCTTTCTTTTTCTGAATTTTTGGAATTTAAAAGTGTGAAATATAAACTTCCAGATGAAAATGAAAAAGCAAACAATACTCTTTATCAGACGTTTTTTCCTTTGTATGAAGAATTTGCTTTATATGGAGGCTTTCCAGCTGTAGTTTTAGCAAAAAATCGCGAGGTAAAAGAAAAAAAGCTTAGTGAGATATTCTCTTCATATTATGAAAAAGACATTGTCAATTTTTCTGATTATCGCAAAAGTAAAATCATAAGAGACTTGATGCTTCTTCTTCTTGCTCGGACAGGTTCAAAGGTTAAATTGACTAAACTTTCATCTGAACTTGGTATCACGAGAATCACTTTAGCAGAATATTTAAGTTTCCTTGAGGCGACATATTTTATCAAGCAGATAAGGCCTTTTTCCAGAAATATAGATACGGAGATAAGACAGACGCCCAAAATTTATGTCTGCGACAGCGGACTGGCAAATATTTTAGGCAGAGCTTCTTTTGGACATGTTTTTGAGACAGCTATCTTTCATGCGCTTTACCTTAAAAAACCAGATTCTTATTTTGGTTCATTTTTACATTATTATCAAAAAAAAAGCGGCATAGAAATTGATTTTCTCATGGATAAGAAAACTGCTTTTGAAGTGAAAGAGAAAGCGACTTTTTATGATCAGAAAAAGCTGACAAGAATTGCCAAGGATTTAAAAATAGAAAAGAATTTTTTAATTTCCTACCATTTTTCAAAGCTGGAGAACGTTGTATATGGGTGGCAGGTGTGAATATCAAAGATCGGGATTTAGGCGATCAGTGTATTTTATGCAAGGAGTTCTGCATATGTCAGTATTTATGACATATTGTAAAATAACCCAAAACCTCATTCATATGGATTCATTTAGATAACTGGATAGTAGAAATTGATAGTGGTGATATTTTGTGGATAAAATGTGGATACATTTTTATTACGATCAAATAGCACATGTCCCCATAGATTCTGAATATTTCAGTTCAAATGAATATGATATTTCAACATATGAGCTACTATTCTCAAATAAAACAATCATTGTACGAGAGGTTATTGTAGATAACCTATTTGGCAGAATTGTTATTGAAGTGATAAAATTGGATAAAGTTGTTTTGGACTGTGATAAGAGCTTAAATTAGTTTTTTTATATAAATATAAATATGTGTTTGCAAAACAAGATTGTCAAGATAATCAATTTTTAGGTATGTCTTCATAGAGATATCTATTTCGATTTTGCATTTGTGTATATTTTGTTGTCGTGAAATAATCTACGAATGAATGAATTACTAATTATAGGTATTGTTGTGGCTTTATTATATATGAACTTGACGCTTATTTGAGCCTGAATTCACTTTCAAAGTAAAATATTATTATCAGATATACAAATACGCAATTACTATAAGAAGTATATATATAAGTAGGCTTATGAGAGCCTAAAAAAATATTACTTAAAAATATTACAAGATTTATTTAATTCCATAAAAGTAACCTCTTTTTTTCCTTCAAACTGTACATTTTGAATAGCTATTGTCTTGTTGTTATATGAGATGCGTTTGATTTGAAGTCTTTTGAATCCTTTATTAGTTTGCACTCGCGTCCATATGCCTGGCCATCCGATAAGTGCTTTGTACAGATTCCATACAATCTGGCCTGAACTCAGTTTTCGTGTATGTAATATACTATTCTCTGTATAATACCAGGAAAGAAGGTAGGGTAAATCGTTTTGAAGCATTGATTTAGTTGATTTTTGGGCATGTACAAGAATATCAAGAGGAAGATATCCATCCTCTTTTGTGATACGTCGCGTGATTGTTGCATGAGTATGATCTTGTGTGCGAACCAATAGTTTTTTTTGAGTTTTGATGGTTTGGACATTTTGCACAATCATCTCAGAGGCAATGTGCAGTATCATATTCTCAACATCAATGCGCGTTGTGTCCTCATGAATCTCGATGGGTGATTGACAAATAATATCTCCTGTATCCATATGTTCATTCATTGCAATAAGCGTTACTCCGGTTTTTTTCTCACCAAGCGCAAGAGGAAATATTATTGGTGCTGCACCTCGATATTTCGGAAGAAGCGAAGGATGTATGTTCCAAAAACCATATTTGACTGAACTGAGAAGTTGTTTTGAGATGATAGCTCCGTAGGCAAACACAATACAAAGTTGTATTGCATGTTTGTGAAACAGTTGTTCAAGCTGCCTCTCAGTTTCTTGATCAAGGATTTTGTCAAATACTTCGAGTGATTTGGCATATGCATTCGTCTTGACGTCAGTCGGCGTAATAGTCAGGCGCTTGCCCGCAGGTCTATCCGGTTGGGTCACCACAAGTTTGATATGAAGATCCTGCTTTTTATGTAATATATCTAAAAGTTGAGCTGCTAGTTTTGGGCTTCCAAAGTATGCGACATTCATGATGGCCGAGTAAACTCAAATGTTTTTTCAATAAGCGGGAGAAGGCCCTCTGTGACCGTGATTGTTATGATCTGATTATTATACGGATGTTTTCGTGAGAACTGCACAAACACGCTATTTTTTTCTTTCAGTTCGTGACCAACAACTGAAAATTGCTGGAGTTTTACTTGGCGCGTTGCAACATTATTGGGTTGAGATTGGGTTGGAAGCTCATTGTCAGAGCAACTCGCTGTCAGGTTTTTTTGTTTCCCGGGAGTGAATAAAGACGCTTCTGAGCTTGATTCTTGAAGAAGAAATGAATCTGGATACAAAAATGAGATTCCACAAAGTTTGTTGGAATAGGTTTTATATGTATGTGCTCCCTGTTGAGATGCGGCAGGAGAAGGGGAAGGCGTTATGCTCAAAAGTATACGGAGCGCTTCATCGGCGATGTTGACGGTTTTCCCATACTGAACGCCAAGAATAAATACAAGCAGAGAAAGAAGGAAGAGAATGAAAATGATCGGTCCGCGTTTCATATTCCTGAGTATACCATGGAATCAGTATTCATAACATGTGGCCATTATAGAAACCAGAAACACGACTGTCAGTCCAAAATAGAAATGTCCCCCCATCAAACTGTATCATGTGAAGGTCTTATGTTGTTAGGTTAGGATAATTCCCATAAACGATTGACTGGTGCCTTCCAGTTGAGTTTGTGAGTGGTCAAAATAGTCGGATTCGTCTTCATTTTGAGAGGTCTTTCTGGTAAGGGGAAGTGGGGAAGGTCATATCCTCTTAAGTTAAAATGTAACGTTCCATCAATCCATTCTTCAATGATGACATGTTCTTTTGGACGTACTGTTGTGGGTTGAATTTCTTTGAGCTGATACCACTTGGTTTTGAATTGGATTGTAAAATCTTGATTGATGGTCCGTAGTGATTGCACGGAGAATATTCGATTGAGATTCTGTGTATCTTGTTTGGTAAGTTCACGGTGGGAATCACCCACTTTGGCAGGTATGACTGAAAATCTCTCGTTGAATTTGGGGATGAATATATCTTTCAAAAAGATATTTGCTTCTTTTGGATTGGTTATGTTTTGAAGTCTAATCCTCTCCACTCTTCCTTTTGCCTCAGGAGAGTTTGCATTGATGAGTTGAATGTCAAGATCTATACATACACGCTGGAATTGAGTTAGGAGTTCTTTGTTGTCTACTGCTGCTTTTGAGCCTTCTTACTTGTCGGGTGGTAATACCTAATTGTTTTGCTGCCTCTCCATTCGTTATCTTTTTTTCCAATGATAAATTGATAATACGACTTTTGTTTTCCTCCGTAGAGGTGAGATTGCTTTTACTTGCCATACGGGTGATAATGAGGAAATGAATAGTTCCCATTATTCACGGCGATTCTCTAAACGGGGGAGGACATTTCTATTGTTGTGTAAGAATGACAAAAGACTGATTGACAAAAGACTCAAAATAATATTACAATGACTTAACAGGTATATATTATGAAAGCTGAACAACGCAGATGGGAATCAACTTCGGGTTGGTCGAAACCGTTAACCGGGAAACTGGAAGAAGCTTGTCAAATAGTGTTTGCTTTTGGCGGAAGCAAGCTGGTAAGTATCCCGCAAACGTTTGAAACGTTAAAACAACTCTATCCCGACTCGCATATTCTTTTATGTTCTACGGCAGGTGAGATTTTAAACACCACCGTTACGGACAATTCTCTCGTTGCAACAGCAGTGCATTTCAGTAAAACTTCTCTACAATTTTCTCAGACAAAGGTTTCCCGGGCTGAGGACAGTTATGACGCGGGTAAAGAGCTGGCAAAACAACTTCCCGGCCAAGATTTGGTACATGTTATGGTTTTCTCAGATGGATTGCATATTAATGGTACTGCGTTAGTAAAAGGATTGACGGAAATTTTACCTGATACGGTTTCAGTAACCGGTGGTTTGGTGGGAGATGGGAGTGATTTTAAGCATACGTTTGCCTGGTGCTGGTACCGTCAAAAAAAGATAATGTGCTTTTTGAATTGGACGGAAAACCGGCCCTCGCCTTATATAAAGAGTATTTGGGTGAAAAGGCGTCAGGGCTGCCCGGTACCGGGTTGCTTTTTCCACTGAGCTTGGGACTCGAGTCCGAAACAGGAGAGAAAACTGAGGTGGTGCGAACTCTATTGGCGGTGAGTGAAAAGAATCAGAGCATGACGTTTGCCGGTGACATGCCGGAAGGCATCCATGCTAAACTCATGAAAGCCAATTTTGAACGTCTGGTAGGGGGCGCTTCAGGAGCCGCCGGCTTAACGAAAGGTTCACTGAAGATTGATAAACCGGAGCTTGCTATTTTAATTAGCTGCATTGGCCGCAAGCTGGTATTAAAAGAAAGAATTGAAGAAGAAACTGAGGCTGTCCGGTCCGTACTGGGAGATCAGGCAGTTATGACAGGGTTTTATTCCTATGGTGAAATATGTCCCACCGCGCCAACTGAAAAACAGTGCCACTTGCACAATCAAACAATGACCATTACTACTTTTAAGGAAGAATAATGTGCTTCATAAAACTCTTCAGCGGCAATTAATTAAAGCGTTTGGTTCGCAGCAGCGGATACCGAAAGATCTTTATTCGCTCTTTCAAACAATAAGTGATACCTATTTTCATGCAGATGAGGACAGGGATCTCATAGAACGCTCTTTAGAAATTAGCTCCAGGGAATTAGAAAACCTCAATAGGAAGTTACAATCAGAAGGTGAGCTCATTGAAAAGGAAGTTGAAAAACGGACACAAGAACTATCCGCAGAGAGAAATAAACTGTCTATCATTCTTTCAGGCATTGTTGATGCAGTAATTGCCGTCGATCTTGAAAGGAAGATCATTCTTTTTAATAAAGCAGCGGAAAATGTAACAGGATATAAGGTTGCTCAAGTCATAGATAAACCTATTGATGACGTTATCAAATTATTTGATAACGCCACTCAAATTTCCTCAGAAACGTTCTGCCCAATGCCGCAAAATAATTTCGAAGGAATTATTTATAAAAAGCAGGGATTAAAAATGCTTGGCTTAAAGCAACAACAAACATACGTTGATTTGCTGACCGGTCAGATACAAGAAGGTCATGTTTTCAATTTAGGATGTATTCTAACCTTGCATAATATTAGTAAAGAGATGCAGTTGGAGGAGATGAAACTTGATTTTGTATCCATGGCTGCGCATGAACTGCGAACT
>LBTJ01000044.1 GCA_000990445.1 Candidatus Roizmanbacteria bacterium GW2011_GWA2_37_7 | reverse complement strand
ATATTTTGGTTGGTGGAGGTGTCGCAGTGAATAATCGACTAAGACATTTGATGAGAAAAACGGTACGCGAAGCGGAAGGTTCGGTTTTGTTTCCCTCATACAAATATCTCAATTTTGATAATGCTGCAATGATTGGTTTTGTCGGAGCAATTCGAGCGAAGCGAAATCTGTTTGTTGAAAATCCTGAGGAATTAGATCGGAAACCTCGTGTGTCATTGTTGCAATCAACTATTAAATAACATACAATAAAACACTTATGCTTAAACTCCAAAATCTTATGGTATCAGTTTCAGGCAAAAAAATAATTAAAGATTTTAATTTTGAGTTTGAAAGGGGTAAGGCCTATGCTATTATGGGTCCCAATGGTTCTGGGAAGTCGACGCTTGCTTTTGCGATCATGGGGCACCCGGCATATGAAGTCAGAAGTCAGACATCAGACGCCAGAAGTCCGATAGTATTTAATAATCATGATATCTCTGAAATGAAGCCAAATGAGAGAGCGAAGGAGGGTATTTTTCTATCGTTTCAAACACCGCTTGCATTATCCGGCGTGAAAGTGTATCAACTCCTCCAACTTGCACTGCAAGGAAAAAAAGACCCACTCCAGATCAGAAAAGAAGCACAACAATATGCAAAAGAACTTGGAATAAACGATGATCTGCTCGTTCGTCCATTAAATGAAGGTGCTTCGGGCGGTGAGCGGAAAAAAATGGAGGTTTTGCAGGCTGCAATTCTTGACAAGAAACTTATGATCTTTGATGAAGTTGATACCGGGGTGGATGTTGATGCTTTGAAATCCATTGCCAAGTTTTTGATAAAGCATAAAAAAGATAAAACATATATAATTATCACCCACTACAATCGAATTCTGCATTATTTGAAACCAGATCATGTTTTGATCATGATGGATGGGAAAATTGTAAAAGTTGGCGATCGCACTCTTGCGAAAAAGGTTGAGGATGAAGGTTACAAGAGTATTTAATGTATATTTTGTAGTGACAACTCTAGAGTTGTCACTACAAATATTTATGGACTAATATTTATGGACAAATTTATACGGAAAAGAAATAGATTACAGAATTATGACTATTCTCAATCAGCTTGGTACTATGTTACAGTATGTCCAAATATTAAAAAAGATTGGTTTGGAAAATTTATAGGGAAAGAAATTCAGATTAATGACGAAGGAATCATTATAGAAGAACGATGGAGATGGTTAGAGGACAATTTTAGTAATGTAAAGATAAAGGATTTTGTGATAATGCCCGATCATTTTCATGGAGTAATATCAATTAATTCCGTAGTGACAGGTCTAGACCTGTCACTACAAAAACAATATACTCTATCAAATATAATTGGTGCTTTTAAAACGACATCATCAAAGCAGATACATTTATCAGGATATAATGATTTCAAATGGCAACGATCCTTTTACGATAGAATTATTCGAAACGAAACTGATTATTTGCGGATTAAAAAGTATATTTTTGATAATCCATTGGATTGGTATTTAGAACATAGAGATAGAAGATAGAATTCTATTAATATGCACGATAAGAGGTCGATAGAAGTTAAAATGAATATGGTCGAAAATCAACAAGTTTCATTAGCTGAATTACGACAATTTGCCGCAGAAGGAAAATGGGAGTTAGTTGATCAAAATCTCCCAGCGTTATGTAATGATTCGCAAACTATAGAATGGTCATTGCATGAAGGAATAAATGCTCCAGATGGGAATATTCGTGATTTATCTGTGACTATTCTTGAATTTTCTGATTATGTATTGAATCCTGAAGATAAAGAAAAGTTAATTGATCGATTACAAAACGATGAGAATCTTTATGTCAGATATAGAGCAGCATTTGCTTTATATAAGCGTGGAAATCGATCACCGGAAGTTATGTCGAAGATGAAAGAAGCATTGTTTGATGATGATGTAAAAGCAATAGTCGAAGGATATTTATTACAAAAGGATGGATAATTTATGTTAATTAATTAAGTAGTGACAACTCTAGAGTTGTCACTACAAAATGTATGGTACTGATATAGAAGAGATTCTTGATTAAATTCGGAATGACGAGGTAATTATATGACACAACAACAAGACGACTTACAATTTGACTATAAATACGGTTTCTCGATGCCTGAAAAATCCTTTTATAAAGCTAAAAAGGGCTTGCGTGAGGATGTTGTTCGCATGATTTCAAAAATTAAAAAAGAGCCCAAGTGGATGACGGAGTTCCGCTTGAAAGCCTACAGGATTTTTGTTGAGAAAACGATGCCGAAGTGGGGACCGGATCTTTCAAAAATTGATTTTGACAATATTTATTATTATCTTAAACCTACAGAAAATCAGGCAAAAACATGGGAGGATTTACCAAAAGAAATTAAAGATACTTATGACAAAATCGGCGTACCTGAGGCTGAAAAGAAGTTTTTAGCAGGGGTTTCTGCACAGTATGAGTCTGAAGTTGTATATGAAAGCGTAAGTCGTGAACTTTCCAAACAAGGGGTTATTTTTTGTGATATGGATACTGCTTTACGTGAACATCCGAGCATTGTTAAAAAATATTTCGGCACACTCATACCTATTCATGATAATAAATTTGCAGCCTTAAACTCTGCAGTTTGGTCAGGTGGATCATTTGTGTATGTCCCAAAAGGAGTCAAAGTCAAGCTTCCGCTACAGGCGTATTTTAGGATAAATGCCGAACGATTCGGTCAGTTTGAACGCACGCTTATTATTGCTGAGGAAGGAAGCGACGTGCATTATGTCGAAGGCTGCACTGCGCCGATTTACACAACCGAATCTCTACACGCGGCAGTTGTTGAAATTTTTGTTAAAAAAAATGCACGTGTCCGGTATACCACAGTACAAAACTGGAGCAAGAATATATATAATCTTGTTACCAAAAGAGCGCATTGTGCAGAAAATGGATGTATGGAATGGGTGGATTGCAATATCGGATCTGGGGTGACCATGAAATATCCAAGCGTTTATCTTCATGGAAAAGGTGCACGTGGAGAGGTATTATCTATCGCATATGCAGGGAAAGATCAGCTTCAGGATGCTGGCGCTAAGATGATGCATTTTGCTCCTCACACCTCTTCAAGAATTATTTCAAAATCAATATCAAAAGAAGGCGGAAGAACGTCTTATCGAGGCTTGGTACAAGTATTCCCCGGTGCTCAAAACTCAACGGTCTTTGTTTCATGTGATGCATTGATTTTGGATGAAGATTCACGCTCAGACACGTATCCATCTATGAAGATCAAAGAAAACAACGTTGAAATTGCGCATGAGGCGACTGTTGAGAAGCTTGGAGACGAAAAATTATTTTATCTTATGTCACGAGGACTTTCAAAAGCTGATGCGGAAAGCGCCCTTGTGCTTGGATTTATGGAACCGGTCACAAAAGAAATCCCATTGGAATACTCGATAGAGTTAAACAGATTAATTCGACTTGAGATGGAAGGAAGTGTGGGATAAAGGTTTTATGCAACAGATTCCGTAATATGAACTTTATTAATATAAATATTACAAAAAATCATAATCTGGTTTTTGATTCAAAAGGTGAAACATACGTGGTTTTTTTTCACAATATTTCAGGAAAACTTACATTTGAAATTATCCAATCAAATATCAAGCTGTATATTTATGGATTATTTACCGGGAGAAATAAAGACGAATTTCATATTGAAACAATTCAGCACCATACAGCGCATGGATCATTGTCAGATCTATTAATAAAAGGCGTGTTTGAGGATCAGTCTAAGTTTGTCTATCAAGGGTTGATACGCCTTGAAAAAGAAGCTCAACAATCACATGCATATCAAAAAAATCAAAATGTAATGTTGTCAAAAGAGGCATTTATCGATACCCGTCCGTTTCTTGAAATACTTGCAAACGATGTATTTTGTACGCATGGTTCGGCGACTGGTAAGCTCAGTGAAGATCAATTATTATATGCACAAACCCGAGGGTTGTCACAAAAAGAGTCAGAGAAGTTACTTGTGCGGGGATTTGTTGACGAGCTGTATGATAAAATATGTAGACACGGAGTAAGTATGGAGCAAATAGGCGGTCTTTAGTAATGTTGAAACATGTCAAGCCTAGATCAAAAAAATATTATGTTGGATCCACAAAAACTTAAAAATGATTTTCCGATATTTAAATCACACCGCACACTTACGTATCTTGATTCTGGTGCAACCTCTCTGAAACCAAAAGCCGTTATAGATAAAATTACTGAGTATTATGAAACATATTCTGCAAATATTCATCGGGGAATTTATAAAATTTCGGAACTAGCATCTCAAGAGTATGAAGACACAAGAATTGTTGTTTCAACATTTATTCACTCAAATCGACCTGAAGAAGTTATTTTTACCCGAAATGCCACAGAAGGCATAAACCTCGTTGCTTCAACAATCGGTAGTGACACCGTATCAGCAGGAGATGAGATTGTGACTACAGTGATGGAGCATCATGCAAATTTTGTACCATGGCAGCAGCTTGCGTTTGCTACTGGTGCGGATTTGAAAGTTATTGATATCAACAACAATTACGAATTAGCAATTACGAATGACGAATTACAAAAAGCTCAAAACAAATCAATTGATTTGAAAGGTGTGGTAACAGACAGAACAAAAATATTTGCCGTAACATTAGTATCAAATGTACTTGGCACAATAAATCCGGTTAAAGAGATCATAGCTGCTGCAAAAAAAATCAATCCACACATTATTACTGTTGTAGATGCAGCTCAAGCTGTGCCGCATATGCAGATTGACGTCCAAGATTTGGGTTGTGATTTTTTGGTGTTTTCTTCTCACAAAATGCTTGGACCAACAGGTGTTGGAGTATTGTGGGGTCGTTACGGACTATTTAAAAAAATGTCACCGTATCAGTATGGAGGCGACATGATTCGATCAGTTTCTATTTCTGAAACAACTTTTGCTGAAGCTCCCCATAAGTTTGAGGCTGGAACACCACATATTGCAGGAGTGATAGGACTGAAAGAGGCGATTAAATATCTTTATCATATTGGACTTAAACACATTCATGCCCATGAAAAAGACGTAGCATCTTATGCAATAAGCAGGCTGAATAAGGAGTTTGGAGAAAATATAAAAATATTTGGACCATCAGCTATTGAATATCGCTCCGGAATTGTTTCGTTTCAACTTGAGGGTATTCATCCTCATGATATTGCACAAATACTTGACGAACATGATATTGCTGTTCGCGCTGGCCATCATTGCGCCATGCCGCTTCATACTGCACTTGGAGTTCCCGCAACTACTCGTGCAAGTTTTTATATTTATAATGATGAAGAGGATGTGGAAAGATTGATTGAGGGATTGAAGAAGGTGAGAAACGTATTTAGGGGTAGGTAAACGAGTCAAATGTTATAACTGTGGTGGTTTTCGGTTATTAATGGGCGCTCTGTATTTTGGAACAATAAATGTTCGCTCAATAAAACAAACTACGGGAATTCAAAATTTAGATATTTACGCTTATTTTTCCGAAGTTGTTCCGTTTCCAGAAAAAGAAATTCAAAAATCCATTGCTGATTTTCTTGACCGCGAAACAGAGAAGATTGATGAAATGATGAAAAAAGTGGAAACACAAATTGAAAAATTGCAAGAATACCGACAGGCACTTATCACCAGTGCCGTGACAGGGAAAATTAGAGTTTAAACTCCCAAAGGTTGCTTAGTTGATATTCGACTTGTAAATATCAACTAAATAGTATAATATGTTGACATTACTATGAACAACATCAACAAAACACAAATAGGCCGTTATGTAGCGCAAAAAACAGGCTATAAATCCTTTATGCCCTTTGATTTTCCGCCAAAAGGCGGTATTTCTATTAGTCCGCACCTGCACAAAAAACACGAGGAGGCGATTAGACTGGTTGGAAAACTTGATGGTATTACCCGGCTTTTGCCCGACAAAGATTTTTTCCTACTGATGTTTATTAAAAAAGACGCCGCCTATTCCAGTCAGATAGAAGGCACTAAAGCCACATTGCAGGATGCGGTTGCGGC
>LBTJ01000043.1 GCA_000990445.1 Candidatus Roizmanbacteria bacterium GW2011_GWA2_37_7 | reverse complement strand
GGCCGAAATATCCAGTTCTTTTCACGGCTTACAATTTTTTTCCGAAACGTAATAAACTTCTCGATATTGTGGATATCTTTGTAATCAGGCTCGGTTGAGAATTTACAAAAAAAACATTTCATATATTTGGTAATAATTAGAATGGAATATCATCTGGGTTTACATCTTCATCACTTTGCTCGTTGTCGTTCTTTTCAGCTTCTTTCTTTTCAGGAGATTTTTTGGTATCAGTATTTTCTTCATCTGGAGCAGGCGAACTTTCTTCGGTAGAAAAATCTTTTTTCTTTTCACTTGCGGCTCCATCTCCCGCATACTTTCCATCATAAAAAACAATAAAGTCATCAAGCACAATTTCAGTAATATGTCGTTGTTGACCACTTTTGTCAATATAATCTCTGTAGGTAATTCGTCCTTCAAGATACGCCTTGCGTCCTTTTGATAAAAGTTTATTGCAAAGCTCTGCAAGTTTTTGCCATGCTACAATACGGTGATACTGTGCTTCCTCTCTGGTCTTGCCTTCTTGCGTTGTCCATGAGCGGTTCGTAGCAAGTCCAAATGTACAGACTGCAGTACCGTTTGGCGTGTATTTCAGCTCAGGGTCGCGAGTCAGGTTTCCAAGGAGTGTTACTTTATTGATTGATCGGCTGGACATACAAAAAAATAATATATTAATTACTTCGCTTTTTTTAGAGTTTTTTTAAGATTTTTTTGAAGTAATAAGTATCTCATAACCACTTTATCAAAGTTCAGTTTTTGCTTAAATTCTTTAACAGATGCTTTATCAAGTTCGATTTGCCAAACAAAATATTCTGCAGATGTTTTTTTATCAATTGGATATTCAAGAAGTCTTTTTCCAAGAGATTCCTCAGTTACTTTTTTCCCTTTATACAAAGCCAAAATATCTTCAACAGCTTTGATAGATTTTTGATCATCAACCAAGAATGTAAACTCAAATGTGCTCATATATCATAATGTCGCGTATACTATATTAGTTAAGATGTGAAACGCAATAACTCATTAACAATAGATATTCGCAGATCATATAATAATAAGTACGATTGCGAAAATCAAGTTTTATTATACCATTGCAGTAAGAAAATACAATGATAGTACAAAAGTCGTTTGTGAAGTTTGGCGTTTTGGTTTTTATTGTTGGTATACTCATCTATACTCGGTTTGTTGGCATTGACTGGGGTCTTCCATTTCCCATGCACCCAGACGAACGGAATATGGTCATTGCGATCCTGAACATGACCTGTCAGCAAGGGTGGACCGCAGATTGCCTGAATCCACATTTTTACGCATACGGTCAGCTGCCACTGTATGCAGGGTATTTTATTTCTTTTGTAATAACGCTTTTGAAGGGAGATGTTCGAATCGATTTTGAGACAGTTGTTCTTTCTCTTCGAATGCTTTCCGCTATATCGTCTATTGTAACAGTCGTGGTTCTCGTAAAGACAGTTAGGGCTTTGTGTGGGAGGTCGGTACGACATTTTGCAATAGCCGCAACAGTATGTATTTTTTCTCCAGTTTTCATACAGTTTGCTCATTTTGGCACAACTGAGTCGCTTCTGATGTTGTATACGTCACTTATGATATATTTCGCAGTTTTGTTTACCCAGGGCAGGATATTACGTTTGCAATATGTATTCTTGACTGGTACTATCTTTGGACTTGCTGTTGGGACAAAAGTATCATCAGTATTGTTTGCATGTATTCCGTGTATCGCACTTTTCATCGAATGTACAAAATCACGAAGTATTGAGTCAATCTATCAAGCGCTTTTTACATTGATAAAAATTGCAGTTCTCGGAGTCATTATTTTTATTCTCATCTCGCCGTTTAATCTCATTGACTGGGAGGCATTTGTTCACTCGATGAACTATGAGTCCGAAGTTGGTATTGGTACATACAAAGCGTTTTATACGCGGCAGTTTGAGTATACTGTTCCATGGTTTTTTCAGCTATTTCATATATTCCCCTATACATTGGGAACCCCGATGCTCGTATTGTTTTTGCTTGGATTCGTGTTTCTCCCATGGAACAAAGAATATATGGTGCTTCGAGTATCTGCCATTTTTCTTTTTATTCCACACGCTCTTTTGTATGCAAAGTGGTCACGATTTTATGCTCCGTTATATCCCATTATGACGCTCATTGGGACTGTTTTACTCATTCGATTGACAAATTATCTATCGTTTTCCAAAACAACTCGAACACGCTCAATAAATTTCATAATAACAGTGGTATGTGTTGCAGTTGTCAGCATACCGGGAGTTTCTTATCTTTCTATTTATCAAAATCCAGATATACGTTTTCTTGCTTCAAAGTGGATTTATGAACATATTCCGCAAAACTCATATATTTTATCTGAAACTGCAAATGTGGTCGATATTCCCATGCCAAATCCATATGTTGATGATGAGATAGTCTTTCAGAAAAATCTGCAACCAGTTTCATTTGATTTTTATGAAGTTGATAACAGCATGGTGTTAGAACGCGAACTCAACGATCATATTTCAATGGCAGAGTATATTTTTGTTCCATCACGAAGAATTTTCTGGAATCAAACCTGCTACCGCAATGTCAACGGTCAAATGTCAAAACTCAAAGTCTTCGATTCTTTTGTTATCTTGAGTGAAGCAAAGGATCCTGATTTTTGTCAAAAGCTGAAAGATCGGTATCCCCTTTTGAACGCTTATTATGATGATCTTTTTTCCGGGAAACTTGGTTTTGAAAAAGTGGCAGAGTTTCATTCATATCCGCGCATTGATTTTATGGGGCGCACTTTGCTTGAGTTTCCTGATGAAGGGGCTGAAGAGACCTGGACTGTTTTTGACCATCCCGTGATACGGATTTATAAGAGATCTGATTAAAATTGAAATTTTATAGTATAATTGGTCATGCTAGTCGAGTACTTACGTGATAATCCACTATTAAAAAAGAAATTATTGCAAGAAATTGACGCTGTTAAACACTTTCCTAATGCTGTAAGAAAGAGTGCGCATCAGTTGTTGTTTTATTTTTTAGGAAACTACGAACCATTTCAAGACAGGCTGCAAAGAATACAACAATTCAAAGCAGAGTTAATAGGCATTTCAGACTCTTCAGATTCCACTCATTTAGTTCCTGAATCAGCTTTGACTCAATTATTTTCATTGTTTAATCAGGTTATTCCAAAAAAAAAGGGGAAACGCTATTTCTCGAACCAATTCTTTCAGAATCTTTAGTAGTGGCTGGATTGGTTGATGAACAAGTAACAAAAGAAATCGATCAAAGAGCTCGGTTTAGAAGAAAATTAGGTGATCCTGCTCATATGCCAGAAAATACACTGACAGTTATGAGATCAAGCGATCCATCTCTTTTTTTAATTCAAGAATTTTATACAAGGTCGTTTCCAGGTTTTATTGTAAACAATAGAAGGCAAGTACTTGAGATGAATGAATCAGTAACTTATGCATTAAGCCGTGACGGCATTGAACGCTTGGGTATTACTCATAGTGATCTACATTATCACGACTATATAGTTTTGCCGGGTGCAGATACCGCGCATGAATTGCGCCATGTACTTCCTCAAGGGATGGTAGATGTTCAAGCTTTACTGAGAAATGATCCACCTTGGCCTGAAAGTGTATCGCCAATGGAAGTGGCAATTTTACTGCATCATGTAGAGATGAATTTAGAATCTTCAGTTTTTGGGCAAACATTTTAGATTGTAAGTCTTCTCAACTCTTCACGCTTCCATTATACTGAATACTATGTCACTCAATCGTTTTTTTCATCCCCGTTCAGTTGCTATTGTTGGGGTATCTGATAATCCAAAAAAAGTTGGTCATCTGGTAGCTCGGAACATGATTGATCAGGGATACAGCAAAGAACTGTACTTTGTTCATCCTTCAGGGAAAACGATTCTTGGTAAGAAAACGTTTCCAGATATAAAATCAATTGGAAAATCCATTGATCTTGTGGTTCTTGCCGTACCTGCGGCAATAGCTGTTTCCTATCTTGATACTGTTCATGAAGTAGGCTGTAGCAATGTGGTGATGTTTGCTGCGGGATTTGGAGAAACAAACACAAAAGAAGGGGACATACTTGAAAAAGATCTTTTTGATAAAGCCAGAAATTACAACCTTTCACTTCTTGGGCCAAACTGCATCGGGTGTATAAACACCGCAACTCAATTCAATGCTACATTTTTCAATACGATACCGCCCAAGGGAAATATTAGCATTGTTTCTCAATCAGGTGCCTTAGGTAGCGCGATGCTTGATTATTTTGCTGCAAAAACTCATCTGGGGCTTTCACATTTTGTGAGCCTGGGAAATAAAAGCGTAATTGACGAATCAGATGTTCTCTCATATCTTCTTACAGATACCGCAACAACTGTCATTGGACTATACCTTGAGGATGTTTGTCGCGGATCGGAGTTTCAAACAACACTCCAAGCAGTATGCAAACGAAAACCAGTTGTTATTTTGAAAGCAGGTCGGACTAATGAAGGCTCAAAAGCCGCAATGTCTCATACAGGCAGTATGGTCGGAGATGACGAAGTGTTTTCCTCTGCGATCCGCCAAGCCGGAGCAGTCAGAGCAGAATCTTTTGCTGAGTTTCAGATGATTCTTGCTCTTTATAGTCTTGGTGCTGTTCCTACAAACCGTAATATGCTCGTACTTTCAAATGCAGGAGGTATGGGCGTTCTTTTGACTGATGAGATTGTCAAACAAAAACTCAATTTAGTGACTGTTTCAGAGTCAACGACTGAAAAACTCAAAAAAGAATTTGAGGATACAAAAAAAATTACAATTCACAATCCGATAGATCTTCTTGGTGATGCAAGCGCATTTGATTATCAAAAAGCGATAGAATTGACTATGAAAGAAAAAGATATTGGCGGGGTGATCGTGCTTCTGACCCCGCAAGCAAATACTGAGATCATGGACACTGCTTACGTACTCCAAAAGATATACCATTTATTTCAGTTCAAACCTCTATATCCGATATTTATGGGAAAAAAATCTGTTTCAGAAGCTCACACATATTTTGAAAAACATGGCATCGCAAGCTTCCGGTACTTTGCTGCTCTTCCGCAAGTATTATCAAAAATGATTGAAGCTCAAGAGATGATCAAGCAAAAATCTGATGAAACTATCAATGCAGAATTTTCTATTCAGATTGCATCGCATGCTCCAGATATTGAAACAGTACTGATAGAACAAGCCTCACAGGCTTTTTTGAACCAGTATGACGCACTCAAACTTCTTGAATGGTCCGGGATTTTGATTGCAAAAACATATCATGCAACTTCAGTAGATGATTTAAGGACAGTTGTGTCTCAGGAGGGTTTTCCATTGGTCGCAAAAATTGCATCAGACAAAATAACACATAAAACAGAGGTAAAAGGAGTAATTACCGGAATTACGGTTATGGAAGAACTGCAAAATGCATTTGACACATTAGAGTTACTCGGAGGGAAGCGTTCGGGTTGTTATGTGCAAAAAGAATACTCAGGGCATGAACTTATTGTTGGAGCTAAAAAAGATACAACATTTGACACTGTGGTCATGATTGGAATTGGAGGCGTGTACGCAGAGCTTCTCAAGGAAACGATTCAGTTTGTATATCCCTTTATGTACCAGCAGTTTTTAGCTGTTCTCAAAAACAGCAAGCTCAATTCATTTACAAAAGAATTCCGAGGACAATCTCCTATTGATACAAAAAAACTGTATGACGTTGCGATGCGTGTTGGCACGCTCTTTCATCGATATCCCCAGATTGCTGAGATTGATATCAATCCTTTGATTACGTCAGGTCATGTGATGATCGCAGTTGATGCGCGGGTTATTTGTCGGAAATGATATATGCAGTTTTGTCTTCAAGTGTAGAAATACGACTTTCATGATCAGCATGTAAAATAGTAACAAACTCCACTACTTGTTCAGATAGAGCTTGAATCTGAGAAGAAAGTCGCTTTTCGACATTATGAATAGTAAGAGTAAGTTTTTTATTCAGTCTCCTGACTTAGGACATTTAGTGTCCCACCGCCCGTATGTGTTCAATTAATTGGCTCAGTTTTGTATCTTGAATTATTGTCTCTTTATCTACAGTTTCCC
>LBTJ01000042.1 GCA_000990445.1 Candidatus Roizmanbacteria bacterium GW2011_GWA2_37_7 | reverse complement strand
TGAAGATGTTGTTATTTCCAATAATTTCTCCCATTACACGGGGCCAGATCATAAAAATATTGTTTAGTGATCTTATCGTATCATCAGGTGCAGTAATAAAATACTCAATCATACGATGAGTATTGAGAAATTGATGTCGTATCTCAAAAAGCAAAAATGGCGCAAAGCCAATACCGATACCAAACATAGTAAATAAATAATACTTCCAAGAAAACAATTCTCTCCTAAATAATGGATATATGGATACAAGGAGAACAAATGCCACTGTAAAATAATGCATTTGGAGAATCCATCCAATAAAAACACCGATCATCAGAAGCTTTATATTTGAGAAAGGTTTTTGCAGTGAAATCAGTAAATATATAATGAGTGTTGAGAAGAAAATAGCCGGAAAGGAGTTGAATGCTGCTCGTGAATACTCAACCATGAGTGGTGATATTGCAAAAATAAACCCTGCAAGAAGACCAGTTTCTACGTTCCATACTTTTTTTCCGATAAAATAAATAAATGGGATTGTAAAACAAAAAATTAAGGTCTGGAAAATAGTACCTGAGAGAGGGTTGGATTTGAAAATCCAAAAAATTGGTGCCATAAGATAATAAACAATAGGCCCGTTGTAAAAACCGCCGACTGAAGTTATAGGACCAAGCAAAGTAAAATCACCTTTGAGTATATTAAATACAGCTGTTGAATCAGAAGCCTGATCTGCGAGAAATACAGCAAGATCTCTCATGTGATAGGTCCGAATGACCGCAGCAATGATCATTATTATAATAATGATCATACTTACTTTGTATTTTTTTATTAACTCATGCATGGAAAAATTATACATATCTTTGAAATAGGGAGCAATAAAAAAGGAATGAGAAGTATACTAAATCGACGTATGAATAAAAAAGTATTGATCATGATGTTTTTGGCACTGCTATTGAGAATTCTTTTCATGTTTCTTGATTTTAGTTTTGATGTGAACAACCATATCTCGTGGAGTCAGGATGTTTCGTTTCGAAGTTTTGTAGATTTTTACGAACTTCCGTCACGAGAATCTTACGGTACCATCATACCCAACTATCCACCGATTGCGATTTATCTGTTTGTTCCTTGGTACCCGTTGCAACAGTTGATATTTAATATATTTTGGAACATGAATCTCAACTTTCAGCTTTTCCCATCAAATCTTGTGACGTTTGTTGAATGGAGGGGATTTCTAGCAGGGCTCTTTAAGATTCCATCAATTTTTGCGGATCTTGGCATTGCTTGGATGGTGTATGTGTTGGCGCAACAAATAGTTCCTAAAAAGAAACGTCTTCATCTTTGTGCTATGGGAAGTGTATTATTCAATCCAGTATTTCTTTACAACTCCGCACTTATGGGACAGATCGACAGTATTCCAATAATGTTTGCGCTGATCTCAATGTATCTTCTAAAATATATCAAATCACCAGTCATAAGCGGAGTATGCATGATGATAGGTGTTTTGATAAAACCCACAGCAATAATTTTTCTTCCCGCATATATATACATCTTTTTGAAAGAATATAATTATCGGATATTCATTCGTTCGTTATTTGTTTCCGTGATAGTTTTTATCAGTTCATTTATTCCTTTTGCAAATGGAAAGAATGTATTACTCTACCCGTTTGTTACGTATTATCAAAAAATACTGATCACACAAAGTTTGCAAAGTGTCACAAACGGTGCGTTGAATTTTTGGAGTATTTACTATCCGATGAGATCCACGCTTGCTGAAGCTCAGTTTTTACCCGGCGTCAGCTACAACAGTTTTGCTTTGATACTTTCAGTGGGGATATTGGTATTTGTCCTGAGAAAGTTAGTCATTTCAAAAAAATATTCGTGGTTGTCGGTATATTATTTAACGACATTTATTTTGGTCATGTTTTTACCAAAAATGCATGAAAGGTATTTTATTCTCCCTTTGCCATTCCTGATCTTGATAGCAGTGAAGGATATAAAATATCAAAAGATATTCTATATATATTCAGCCCTTGCAACGATAAACATCTATATCCTGTGGACAGTACCTAATATTAGATTGATTCATCAAATCTTAGCATGGCCCCCACTTCAAATACTGTTTTCGTGTATATTTTTAGTTTTACTTATTTTGAGTAGTAAGTCGCAGATAAGATCATCAAACCGAAATTAGTCATTTTTTCTTATCGACTGATCCGCCAAGGATAAATCCAACGGCAAGTCCGACAACACCTTGTTCCCGGATAAACTCAAGAAAACCTTTCATAATAGTACGTGGAAATTATGATATACCTGTATAATATATTTTAGCTTATCCTATTGCAACAATATTTTTATTTTCATATACATATGAAATCATTGATTTTTTCACGAAATGGATTCATTTTGCCTATTACTAAAGCTGTGGCACCAATTGACAAAATCGAGCGGATGTATGGATTTGGAGTCTACGAATCACTCAAAATCCGAAATAGCATTTTGTATTTTGTTGACCAGCATGTAGATCGGCTTCTTTATTCTGCTCGGTGTATCAATCTTCAACATAACTTTACCAAAAAAACTATCACAGCATTTATTTTAGACCTATCAGAAAAGATAGAGGACGACTCAATAAACATCAAAATACTTCTTTTGGGAGAAAGAAAAAAAGAAGCTGCTGAGCTTTTGCTTTTTCCAAATGCTCCACTTTTCCCAAAAAAAGAGTGGTATCGCAATGGAGTGCCGGTGTTTACATTTGAATACGAACGATGGATGCCACAGGCCAAGTCATTAAACATGCTTCCCAGCTACTTTTACTACAAAAAATCAAAAAAACAGGGAGGGTATGACGCGCTTTTTATCGATTCATCACGAAATGTTCGTGAAGGCTCGTGCACTAATTTTTATGCTATACAAGGAACAAAAATTATGAGTCCGCCAAAAAAAGACGTGCTGGAAGGGGTCACCATGATGACGCTTGAGAAAATAATTAAAAAAACAAATTATACTATTGAGTACAAGCCCATACCACTTTCTGAACTTCAGAGTTTTGATTCATTATTTCTCACCAGTACCAGCTCGAAAGTACTGCCGATATCACGCGTTGATGCTATGAAGTTTGCGGTATCTTTGGAGTTGAGAAAGCTCATGACAATCTACAACTATGCCATTGATGCATCGCAGGGACACTTTAATCGGCTGTAGATCTGAGAAAAAAACACTTCCTACTTTGTCTTTTTAAACTGATTGAGCAGTGTGGCGATGGTTTTTGCTTTTTCAGTGACAATCATAAGTCCAAGTTTTTGTAAAAGTAATTTCTCCTTTTGGGATAAAACATTCATGTCTTTCCCAAATGATCTATGCAGAATTTCCATGCCAACGTATTGAGAAAAAACCTGCTCATCGCGTATTGTACTTATTTCTTTGTATGCCTTTAAGCATGTTTTAATGTAGTATATTGCTTTTCCATAAGGCATATATCCAAGCAGTGAATATATCATGATATGCGCGACAAAAACAGCAAGCATGTATTGTTGATCTCCCCAGTGCGTTCTGCCAAAATTTGAAAATACTACGTCACCATGTTTGTTGATATACATATTATTTGGATTACTTTCAGGCCAGACAAAGAATCTATATCGTTTTGCCTGTTCCTCTTTTTCCTCTGCGTACTGAGCAAACTGATCTTCCAGATATCGATAATGCTCAATATCTTGCGGGAATGCCACAAGCATCTCAACACTGCGTTCATAAAAGCTCAAATGCGCTGACTCATTTGTTTTAAACTCTTCCCAAGTTTGCGAAGCTTGTGCAAGATGCGCAAGTGCCCGGCCAATTTGGAGCGCAGACTGTGACGGCAGTTTCTTTTTAAGAATTTGTTGAGATACGTTTGAGTATCCTTGGGATCGCACATCTTCCATAATAATCGTTGTATATTTTGAAAAATTATGAAGAATTCGTGGAGCTTTGAGATTTTCATCCTCATCAAGCCGTTTTAGAACTCGAGCATCTGTATCATGAGCATCGCTCATAATTAAAAACTCTATTGGCGTTTGTGGCACAACGTTTTCAGTATGTTTGACAAGTACGCTTTTTCCGTCAAGTCGTGCTTCATAAATATATGACATGTTATCTTTTTGAATCTGTTTTCCGATAGTAATGTTGAGTTTTTGGCCTTTGAGTCTCCTTTCAAGACCTCCGACTGATCTTATGATTTTTTCGGGATATTTAATATCTCGAAAGGTCGCACTGACAGGAAGTATATATATATTTTTATTCATAGTACTGTTCAATTTATAATGAAAAATTTCTTATAAAATTCCACCAGATTATACCATGCCTTTTTTGATCATTTCCTTTACCCATGGCGCTAAGCGGGAATACAGGCTATTTGTTTGATTTGTTATGGTTTCCAGTGAGTATGCCTTGAGATCATATGCGTACGCAGGATCAAAGTTTGGATGAGCGTCAACAGAACATGTATATACATGACAAACCTCATGTTCAATAAAATCACTTTTTGGATCATTTGCTTGGTACATAACAGTACCTTTATATTGTGGGATTTGCTTTAATGAGCTTGGAGCAAGAAGTAATTCACGCTTGAGTGTCTGATACATCGCTTCTTCATCAGTCTGTAGCGTACTGTCTTTGTATTGCTGGTGAGTAGAAATAGTCATATCATATACAGAATCAAACACAGGATGTTTTCTGTGTTGAAGAAGAACTGTATCCTTTACAAAAACCGCAAGAGTAAGTGCTCGGTGCAGAATCCCTTTTGTATGAGCTTCCCATCGTTCAATTTTGCCTTGAACCTCATCTTTGGTATCAACCGTTGCAATATATCGAACGTCATCGTAATGCTGCATGTTGTATTGTACCACTTTAGACTGTTTTTTTCAGCTATAAACGATTTTGAGAGGGTAATCGTTCTTATGATTTTTTTTCAGGAATAGATGCGTCCTTGAGTCGGTTTTTAATGCCGCTTAATGAAAGATTATTTTCCTTTGGATTGTCTGGAGAGTCTATAGATGAAAGTTTTTCCTGTATTGCCTTCACGCGGTCTTCGATACTTTTTGGAACCTGCGACTCTTCATCAATATCCATAGCCATGTGTTTTGGTTCTTCTGCTTTTTCTTTCTGGTCAACGTCTACAAACATCTCTTCATCTTCGGTTTCTTTCATCTTTTCTTTCAGTTTCTGTTCGCGCTCAAGTATCTTCATGACAAGCTTTGCAGCCTCGAGTTTTGCTTTAAGATACACAATAAGCTCCTCACCCTTCAGATTATTTATAAGAAAGATGGGAAGCAGATAGCCAAGCTCATCCAAGCCTTCTTGTTGAAGTTTTTCATCCGGAGAAAGAATTTTATTGAGCGTGTTGGTGATATACACAACCTCTTGCTCGATCCAGTCTGTGCGCGTTTTGATGGTTTCGGTGACAGGTACCTCGCCTTCTTCGTAGTGTTTTATCCACATTTCTTTGACTTCCTCATAATCTTCAAGCGAGATGGTTTCTGGAATAGAGATAGCTTTTTCAATATATTTCTCTGGCTCGCTTGCAAGTTCAAGTTGTTTTTCCATGACATTACTGACATCAGCCTCGCTCACTCCTTCAGCCTCTGCAACCTGGCTGATGACGTCGCCCGATGCAAGAATAGAGCCGGTAAGTGATAGAATGATTGACCGAACTTGATCTTTTGGAACACCCGAAGATTCATTAATTGTTTGTATCAATGTTTCGGTTGGTTGATTTACATTACGCGCATATGTGGTCAAAATGTTTTTGATCTGTTGAGACTTGAGGTGGTGTTCTTCTGCAAGACTATTGATAAATGAACTGTTTTCAACTGCTGTACTCATCAAAGCCTGGATAATCTTTTGTGATGTGGTTTCATTTGTTTGAGAACTCTGAGCTACCTCTTTGACCGTAGAAATTGTGCCAGATGGTGTGACAGTTATGACTTGAGGAATAGCGTTTGTTATTTGCTGAACCATTGACTCAGAGGCATTGGTATTTGTTGCAATTGTACTTCTGATCTCTGGTGACTGTTGGATAGTCTGCGATGTAGCAGTCATGATATTTTGTACTTGATCAACAGTCATATTTGAACTTTCTGCGATAGTCTGTACGAGTTGCGACGAGTTTTCTGTAATATTTTTGCTAAATGTTTGAAGCACGTTT
>LBTJ01000041.1 GCA_000990445.1 Candidatus Roizmanbacteria bacterium GW2011_GWA2_37_7 | reverse complement strand
AACATATTTTCAAGATCTTCTTTAATATGACCAAAACGTTCAGCGCCTACATTAAACTCAGTATTAACTTTGTGTCCATCGAGAGAAACCAGAGACAAATAAATCGCTTCAACCAGATCACCAACTTCAAGCAGTTGATAATGGTTTTCCCCGTTCCCGATAACGGGAATTTGTTTTCCGTCGCGTATCCAATCAAAAAGAATCTCAAATACACCAAGTCTGTGAGTGCCAATAAATGTTTTCGGACGAATGACGATGACGATCATTCCTTTTTTCCGATATTCCGCACAGATTTTTTCTGCTGCAATCTTACTTTCTCCATATGGTCCGACACCGATAAGTGTATCTGATTCAAGAACTGGATGATGATCTGGAACACCATACACTGCGGTTGAAGAAATATGGACGATCCGTTTTATTCCCTGATCAACACATGCCTGCAAAACATTTCTTGTGCCGTCAATATTTGTGCTCAATATTTCTTCTTTCTTTTGAAGCGGGAGCGCTGCTGCTGCATGCACAACGGTATCAACTCCGCCGACTGCTTTCTTAACAATCTGAACATCTCGGACATCACCTTGAATAAACTCAACATCTTTGGGATATTCAGTTGAATCAAGGTCTGCGATATCAAGAATGCACCACCGGTGATGAGTAAAGTATTCATATGTATGTCAGAAGTTAATCTAAATTTTACATTCGTAATTCGTCATTCGTATTTGACCGTACGCTTATCCCCTTCTCACCACATCTTTGACTTCCTGCAAGATTTTTGAAAAATCTTTTCCTTCCCGCGAGATTACGAGCGGCTTTCCTTTGTATGGGCTCAAGTGTACATGGAGCTTACATAACATATCGCTTTTCTCCCCTTCGTAAATGATGGCTGCCTCGGCTATAGTTTCGTTATTTTGCACATACCATGTAATATACTGCACAAAATCATTAAAAGTCACGGTATGGCGTTTTGACAAATGCTTTGTAGTAACCCGTACTTGTTTGCGTTTGCTGTCTTCTCGAAGCAAATCAAGCATGTCGCGCGTTGTCACGATACCTATGGGGTGCGATTCATGATTCACGAGAATAATACTTCCGATTTCTTTTGTGAGTACTTGATCGATTGCGTCACTCACCAGATCCTGCTCACTCAAAGTCAAAACCGTTGTTTTTACATAATTTTTTACCGGTGTTTCCTTGAATCGCGGTTTATCTCCTCTCCCCCCTCGCTGGGTATTCTTGCCTGGTGCCATCAGATACGGAATCAGATCGTAATGGCTTAAGATTCCTTTCAGCCTACCATTTGTATCAATTACTACGATTTTTGATGTTTTGTATTCCTTAAAAAGTTTGAGTGCTTTTGAAATTGGATCATTCAGTTTTACAGTAATTACCGTTCCTTTTTGCGTATGCGACATGCGGGCTATCTTGATTTTGGATATTTCAAGGTCTTTCATAAATGCAAGAATACGTCGAGCAGACGTGATCCCGATAAATCGTTTATTATCGTCAAACACCGGGAGGTAATGAATTTTGGATTCATTCATCAACTTCACAATCCTGCTCAATGGATCTTTGGTGCTGATATGGGGAGGATGAAACAAAGCATGTTCCACTTTGGTGCTTCCATCGTATGCCGAAGTTTTAATGAGAGTATAGTATGGATTTATGATGCCTACAAATTTTTTGTCGTTATCAAAAACAAATGCAGCGTCATGTGAACTTGTCAGTTTCCCAAGCGTACTTGAAAGCGTATCGCCAGGAGATGCTTTGATAATTCCTGTTTTTTTGAGGATTTTGTCAATGTGTTTCATATGATTATTTAGCTTGAATTTTTAATATCGAATTTATAATTTGTTTCGTATTTCGCCTGCCTGCCAGCGAGGCTGGAATTTTGGAATTCAAAAATTTATAAATTAAAAAAGCGTCCTGCTGCTAAACTCCCATTTTTTAATATGCAAAGTTGGCGCCAGACTGATCATTTCACCTTCAAAACTTGCTAAAGGCGTCAGTTTGTTTTCTATTCCAGCAATGTTATTAAGCGCCTCTGGAATACTTTGGTTAAAACGTAAATTTTTAACAGGACGCACGATCTTTCCGTTTTCTATGAGAAATGTTCCGTCTCGTGTCATGCCAGTCACATTTAGCACTTTTGGATTGAGCACCCGGACATACCAAAGCCGGGTCACTAATAATCCGCGCTTCACGTTTTGTATCATTTCCTCACGGGCTTTATTACCTGGTGCAATATACAAATGAAGCGGGATCGGACCCATGGTATTTGGTGCAGGAAGTGCATGCCCTGTGTTTTTTTTATGGAATTTCATTGCATAATACGAATCGTAGGCAATATTTTTCAGCACGCCATTTTTGACAAACGTGATTTTCGCTTTTGGGTGACCTTCAAAATCGAAAGGCATGGGAAAGACATCAGAATGAAACGGATCATCTATAAGTGTGATATTTTTTCCAAATACTTGTGTGTTCATTTTATCTGAAAGCGGACTGGCGCCTTCATGATAAATCCGCGCATTTGGCCCATACCACTGAAAAAATGCCATCATTTCAGAAACTGCCTGTGGCTCAAGAATCACTTCATATTCTCCCGGTTCAATGTCTTGCGGGTTCGTGCTTTCCAGTGTTTTGCTGACTGCAGTTTCTGCAACTTTTTTTGCGTCAACTGCATCTGGCGACCGAGCAACATCAGAAGCAAAGCCGCTTGAATTTTCACCCATGACAATGGTTGAGAGATTGCATGATGATCCTGCGTGATAAGCCCAAACTCCCAAAGAATTTGCAACCGCAAGCTCTGAAACATCGTTTGCATATGCTCCAAAAGCTTTTAGTTTTTCCTTTTTTGCTTTCTCAATAATTGTGCGTGCGCCCTCTGCCATCTCATCTTCTGTTGCATGATGAATATCATTTTTAACCTCTGGAATCGTACATGGTAAAGGCAATGACACAAATGAAGGATCTGGTTTTTGAAGCTTTGCTAATGTTGTAGCTTTCGCAATAACACACTGGAGTGCAGATTCTTCAAATGAATTTGTTGATGCAACACCTATTTTTTTATCAGTAACAACACGGATAGAAATTCCCAAATTTTTCCAAGCCATATTTTGATGAATTTCATTATTGGCAAAACGTGTTAAGGCATTTCCTGAAACAGATAAAAGCACCTCAGTCTGATCTGCTTTTGAAAGACAAAGGACTTTATCTGCGATTTGTTTTAGTTTTTGTTCTCCTAACATTTTATTGCAAATTTCACATCTCCAACGACTAATGACTGATGACGAAGGACTAATATCACCATTTTACAACTCCTACCTTTACTTTCCTAAACCGTGCCGGACTTGCTCCATGTCCGGTATACATGACCTGGCTTGGTTGTCCTTTTCCGCAATTAGGCGTCCCCCATACTGTCCATTCTGGACGTCCACAGATCGCATCGCATGAGTGCCAAAACTGCGGCGTGATCCCTTGATACGTTGGATTTTTTAACATTCTGCCTAATTTGCCGTCCTTAATTTCCCATGCAATTTCTGTCCCAAACTGAAAATTATATCTCTTATCATCAATGCTCCATGAACGGTTTGTTGACATAAAAATCCCATATTCCGTGTCAGCAATAAGCTCATCTAATGTCCATGCCTTTCCTGTCCCCTTTTCTCCACCAGGCTCAAGGTTGATATTTGTCATCCGGATCATCGGCAATCTGCTCCATGACGAAGCGCGCACCGTCCCATTTGATCTTCCGCCAGATGGCGGATTATATTGGTTATTGATTTCATGAAGTTTTGTAACCGTATCTCGCGAGGTTATATAATCCTGAAACATGCCATTTTTCACTAAATATGTCCTTTGGGCAGGCACGCCTTCATCATCATATCCAAATGTTCCCAAGCCCCCAGGGATTGTGGCATCTGCAGTGAGGTTCACAATATTTGATCCATACTGAAAATTGAATAATTTGTCAGGTGTTAAAAAACTCGTGCCCGCATATGATGCTTCGTATCCAAGTACGCGATCAAGCTCAACTGCATGCCCACAGCTTTCATGAATCTGAAGCGCAAGCTGATTGCTGTCAAGGATGATATCAAACTCGCCAGTTGGACACGTGTCTGCAGTCAGAAGATCAACAGCTTGCTGCGCAATCTCTGGCGCATGTTTGGCAAGCTCAAGCTCACGCACTAACTCAAATCCGCGTGTTTGATTTTGTCCGCGAAATGAGTTTGGGTATGAACGATTTTGCAGATCTGGTCCGTCAACAGCCGTAGCCTCAATACCTGCACCAGTCCATATGATCTCCTGATCTATTTTCGAACCAATGCTTGAGACAAAATATTTTCTCTCACGATTTGCTTGATATGAAGACTGCGTTACCGCAACTTTGTTACTAACTTTTTGTTCTTTATCTGCCTCAAGAAGAATATGAATTTTCTCCTCCATCGGGACTGAAAACGGATCTTCTTTCCGTGGAGTTTTGTAACTATCAATAATCGGATCACATTGATCTAGCTCAACGTTTGTGGTTTTATCTGCTGCAGAAGCTTTGACAATTGCAATCGCTTTCTTGATTGTTTCATCTATTCCATGTTCACTCATGTCATTTGAAGCTGCAAATCCAAAGACGCCGTCTTTGAGAATCCGAACGTTGTATCCAATGGATGAGGATGATGCAAGAGCTTCAACAACTCCGTCTTTGGTCGCAATATCTTCTGAAGTTTGATCAACAATCCGTACATCTGCGTAGTCTGCAGATGGAATTTTTGAAAGAATGTTTTCTGCTTGTTTGATCATAAAGAACTATGTAAATCTTTCAAGAGTCTATATATTATACCCGACATATTTCTTGTTTGCATCATTTCAAACCCAATCAATGAGGATCATTTCATGTTACACGATTCGCGTTACACGTTACACGATTCGCGCAGTATGTTACATTTAAAGTATGGAACTCAATGCAGCCTTCAAACTGATGATTGCGATTGCAGTTGGAGCAGCAATCGGGCTTGAACGTGAGATCCATCAGAAAAACGATCATCACAAAAACAGATCAGGCGCACTTATTGGCATGCGGACGTTTGCGCTTACAACGCTTTTGGGATCGATTGCTGGGCTTCTCAATACGCAGCAGTTTGTACTTTCCTCAATCATAAGCGCTACATTTCTTCTGTTAATAACGATTAATTATGCTATTTCAAGCTATATAAGCCGCGACACCGGCATAACCACAGAGCTTGCTGCTGCAATCAGTTATGTTGTTGGATTTTTGATTGCAATTGATTTTTTACCAATGCCCATTGTCCTTTCTATCGCTGTGGTGCTGATGTTGATTTTAGCCTACAAGGATCAAGTAAAAAATGTTGTGGAAGAGCTTCATGTTCGTGAACTCAAGGCACTTTTATCATATGCTATTATTGCGGTTGTCATTCTTCCCTTTCTCCCAAATATACCAATTACGCTTGATCATATTCCCTATATCAATGAACTGTTTCGTTCGTATGGTACAGATTTGAAAATGTGGAGAACTTTGGAGCTTATCAATCCTTTCAAAACCTGGCTTATTGTGGCGATCATCACAGGTGTTGATTTGGTGGGATATATTTTGTCAAAGATGTTTGGAAAAGGACGGGGACTTATCATCTCAAGTTTGATTGGCGGATTTGTCTCATCAACGGCAACAACACAATCACTTGCTATACAAAGTAAAAAAAATGCAGACCTCAATTCGCTTCTTACTGCAGCATTCATGGCAACGTGTGCCAGTTATTTCTCGCTTTTATTGGTGATTATGCCACTAAATCCCCTTTTTACCTTTACTCTACTTCCGACCATTGTTATTTTGTTTATCTCATTTGGCATCGCTAGTGTCATGTTTCTTCCGCTAGACCTCAAAGAATCAGGGGCTGAGATCAATCATCCACAAAACAAAGCAATTTTTTCAATAAAACCTGCACTTATTTTTACTGTACTATTTATTCTAATAAAAATCACCTCAAGTGTCGCTCTTATGGCTTTTGGAAATCGAGGATTCCTTTTTACCGCTGCTTTTGCGGGACTGACCGGAGTTGATGCAATAACAATAAACATTGCTGATTTCTCAAAAAGCGTTATTAACCTTAAGACCGCAGTTTTTGCATTTATTATCGTCAACGCAGTAAATCTTCTGGCAAAGACGTTTTATATTATCGTTCAAGGAAAACGGGAGTTTGCAATGAAGTATGGAATAATGGTTGCAATAATCATCCTCCTTTCATTTGCAGGACTTATGTTTTTATAATGAGCAGATTGAAATCTAATGCATCTTGACAAATCTAATGGAAAGTGTTAGAGTTAATGTATATGTATACAGCTACAGTGACTTCACAAGGTCAAATCACCATTCCAGCACAACTTCGGCGTGAACTCGATCTTGATCGGGCCACTCTTTCTATCACCAAAAATAACAGAGGAAATATTGAATTTGAAAAAGTTCCAGATTTTTTAGCTCTTGGTGGCTCTCTTAATAAATATGCAAAAAATATAAATAAAGAATTGACGGAGGATGAAATTATTAAAAAGGAGAAAGAGGCCGTAGCTGAAGCAGTTGCAGAAGAATATAAAAAAACTCTTAAACGAATGAGTGACGAAATAATTATTGTTTAAGATATGCAAAACTTCTATCTAGACACTAATGTGATTGTAAGCTACCTGTATAGAAGAAATGAAAAGCAATATGTTTATGCAAAATCATATTTTTATAAAGCAAAAAAGTTACAAATAAGACTTGTCCTGCTTACTGAAATACTAATCGAAGTCAACTATATTCTTTATAAGGTCTACAAATTTCAAAAGAAAGAGATTGTAACGATGCTATTATCTCT
>LBTJ01000040.1 GCA_000990445.1 Candidatus Roizmanbacteria bacterium GW2011_GWA2_37_7 | reverse complement strand
CCTGGCTTTTCAACAATACGATCGATATCCATAATATACGGCTCGATCTGTTTGCCACCGGTAAATCCATAGCGATCATAGTCTTCATCATCTGTTATTCGAATACTTGCAAGACAAGTCGACTGATATTTTTCAAATGCTGTCATCAGTTGTTTGAATCGTGAAGGTGTCGCAGTAATGAAATCATCACTCCACGTATATATGAAGGGTTCATTGCCGATAAGGTGCTGTACATTGAGAAGTGGTGTACCGTTTCCATACGGACCCTTTTGTCGAACATAAATAAAGTTAGCCATTTCACTTATTGCCTGGACTTCTTCTAGACAATGTCTTTTCTTTTCTCCTCCGAGTTTGAGGTTTTCAATAAGTTCCTTGCTTGGAGCATCAAAATGATCTTCGATTGTCCGTTTATGATATCCAGTGACAATAATAATATCGGTAATCCCCGCATCAACAAGCTCCTCAACAACATACTGGATCACTGGTTTGTCCACAACTGGGAGCATCTCCTTTGGCATTGCCTTTGTTTGTGGCAAGAACCGCGTACCAAATCCTGCTGCAGGAATAACTGCTTTTGTTATTTTTTTCATAGAGTTAATTAAACTGAATTGTTATTTGTCTGGGAAGTCTCCTATTATTCACGAAAGCGGTAATTTCTGCAATCCCAGTTGCAGACGAAGAAATATGAAAGATCGTTTTTCCATCGGCGTCTGAAAGCTGTTCGCCTTCTTGTATTGTGCCAACTGATGATGTTAGCTTGACTGATTTTTCTGCCAATCCCCCAGCATCCTGATTTCGGACAAATACGGTAATCTCACTTTCAGACGTTCCATCTGCAGGAACTGTAAGCGGCCAAGCAAATAAGAGAGATTTTTGAAGTGAAACTTCTGTAGCAATATCAGCTCTGGTTAGCTGAGCTATCGAACCGTCTGTAAAGATATAGACTGCAAATCCAAGAAAAATTACAAAAAACAGTGAACTCAAGATAATCAATTTTTTATCCATAACAAGTACGAAAATTGTTAGTTAGTCACTTTACTATACCTTTTTTGATTAAAGTCTGCACGATATTTTTATGAATTGTATCCTTTGAAATCATTGTACCATTTTGGAAACAATCGATAGTTATCCAGTGTTTATATTGTTGAGAAAGTATATTATACATTATTTCTGTTGTATTTCGGTGTTGTCTATCCTGTTCCTGAATATCATGCTTGCCATTCAGGTATTCCCTTGTTTTTTTCATTCCTGTCAATCGCTTCGTGATCTGAGTCGGTACCTTGAGATATATGACAAGATTTTCCCGTGGAAGTTTATGGACATCATACTCCAATTTTTCAAGCCATCGTATAAATGTATTCCGTTTGATACTATCTGAGAATTTGGATCCTTGATGTGCCATATTCGACGTGACATACCGATTGGCCACAATTATCTCCTTGTTTTCAAGTTTATTTATAATCTGATCTCTTATAGCATACCGATCAAGTGCAAATGTAAGCGCGGCAAGATACGGCGAAACATCATTCAGTTTTCCAAACTCTCCGCGAAGAAACTGCGCTACTATTTGACCATAAAATGATTCGTACTGAGGAAAATCAAGTCCTGAGTGTGGAATGCCTTGTTTTTGAAGATAGGAAAGGAGAAGCTCAGATTGCGTTGTTTTGCCTGAACCATCTCCGCCTTCAATGACAATAAGTTTTCCTTTGTGCTTTGATATCATATCTCAATGATACAATAAACTCGCAAGATATAAATGTATTATAAAATATTAATGATCTATGAAGTACTCTAAAAATTTCATCCAACATATCTTGTTGATACGCCACAAGAACTTGCAGATATTCTTATCAAAGAAACCAAAATATGAAATATTTATTTACATTTTTTATTAAAACAGTTTGCCAATCAGTCTTAGATTTTAGATTTTACTCATCGGCACATAGAGCTACGATTCCGTATGCGTTCACTTCTTTGTTTCTGCTTTGGATGGTTATTGTTCTTTCAAAACTTAAAAGTTCGTAAATTTGGCGGTTAACTACAAAAAATTAGAGTTGTATCGTGTCACCTTCTTTTGCATTGCCTTCAAGTATGATTTTTGCAATCTTGTCCTCAACAGACTCTCGAAGCACACGTTCAAGGTTGCGTGCACCGTATTTGACATCATACCCTTTTTGAGTCAGATTATGAATAGTTTCGTCGGAAATTTGTATGTGGACTTTATAAAGATCAAAAATTTGGCTTTTAATAGTATCAATCATAGTTTGCGCTACGGTCTCAGCAGTATCATGTTCAAGAGGTCTATATGCTATTACCCCATCAAATCTGTTCAAAAACTCTGGTGAAAACAGGTTTTGTTCGATCAGATAATTAATAAGAGCATTTGAAGAGAGCTGGTCTGAGTCGGCTTGATTTCCGAGAGACTGTTTTAATAGCAGTTGATGAATATGCTGAGCCCCTGCATTTGACGTTGCAATGATCACCAAGTTTTTACAATCTACGCGCTGTCCATATCCATCTGCATAATATCCTTCGTCAAGGATTGTAAGAAAGATATTTAATAAATCAGGATGCGCTTTTTCTATTTCATCCAAAAGAAGAACGCCATACGGATGTTCTCGTATTGCATTCGTGAGTAGGCCGGGATTGAGCTTCTGAATTGATCCAATAAGAGATGAAATATCATCTTTTGATTGATACTCTGACATATCAAAACGAGTGAGATAGTTTGAAGATCCAAAAAACACTTCCGCCACAACTTTTGCTGTTTCGGTTTTTCCGACACCTGTGGGTCCAAGGAACAAAAATGTTGCCAAAGGTTTTTTTCTTTTCCCCATAAGAAGAAACGACCTGCGAAGTACAGATGAAAGAGCTTTTATAGACTCATCCTGACCGAAAATCCGTTTTTGCATAAGTTCCTCAAGGTGCATGAGAGTATTTTTTATTTTATCGGTAAGTGATGTTGGAATATGCGTTCGCTTTGTCAAAACTGTATCAACTGTTTCAGGCAGAACAACAGTTTGATGAAGAGTTTGGTTGGTATAAATACAAACATTATCCAACAACTGCAAGGCCTTTTCTGGAAATGGAATAGACGTCACATAAAAATTACTTTTTTCAATTATTGCAAGAACTGTTTCATATGGAATATATAGCTTGTATCTGCTTTCAAAACTAATTGCTTTATCAAGAAGGATAAGAAGAGCTTTTTCTTTTGATACCTCAGTAACATCAACCTTTGTTACGATAGATCTGATTTTTGAGTTTGTGAACACATATGATTCATACAAAAAAGGTGTTGTGATGCCGATTATCTGAAGTCTATCTGTTGATGCATACTTCTCAATCGGTACTGAAAGATCAACATGATTTTCTCCTAGCGCGGTATACAGTTCAAAGTTTTCAATAAGGAAAATAACATTTTTGGCATGTGCTGCTTCCTCCATAAGTTCCTCCAAAAACAATTCCCTTTTTTGAGTGTCAGTATGCTCATTGAGTATTTTTTCCATATTCAGGCGGAGAAGTCTCTTGTAAGCAAGAATCGAGTTTGTTTTTCCTTCGTACATTTTTTTGGCAAGCAAGTTGATAATTGTCATCTTTCCAACTCCCTCCTCTCCAACAAGCACCACATTTGCTTCATCGGATTTTGATAGTGTTCGTTCAATGAGTGCTGTTTCTTGTTCCCGACCAATAATATGTTTCCGAATCTTAAGCTGATATGATGTGCTGGTGAGATCATCAGCATAGATGTCGAGAATTGGGGTAAAACCACTTGTCCAGTCACGAGCAAGAGGCGGAATTGAAAGAAGATGCTTTAGTTTCCACCAAGGGTGTGGTTTCAGAATCAGATCATATACATACTCAAACCACATTTCAACGTCCTGGAAATGGTCATCTTTCAAAAGATGAGTTTTGATAAATTGATGTTTCAGTCGTATCTTTCGGTCTGATTCTGACTCTATGACAGAAAATAACATATAGGCAATTGGCAGAGAAATAATAAATCCAATAAAAAGAAATGGAATAATAAGAATATACACACACATCAACAACAGAAAAAAGAGAATAATTGAAGACCTCATGGCAAAACCTATTCCCCGTGAAATAATTCCAAACATCAATTCATTAAAAAAAACACCAAGCGAGAATCCAGGCTTTTTTGTGGTATCAGTAATGTTTTTCCAGGGGAGAAAAAGAGACTTTGACAGTGCAGAAACAGAAAAGAAATATGGCAAAAAGATAAAGATATTTGACACAGCTTCGAGAAAATTGGAAAAATGTGATTTCATGTGATCGTGGGAAGATATGGACATATATTTATTATAGAGAGTGAAAAAAAAGAATGCTAGTGGTTTACATCTTGTAAAGGTAAGGTTTCTTCGAGTTTTTTTGCCTTGGATAGACAAAATTATACATATTTATGCTGAAAATCCTGAAACCAAAGAAACCCCTAAAAGTCATCAAAAAATAAATTAGGAAAGTGTGAATAATGGGGGGATATTGGGCATGGTTTCAAATGAAGATTCAGGTTTGGGTTTTCTAACTTGTTTATTAAATATAAATGCTGAATTATCGGAGAATGGCCTGAATTTTATTTGACCCGTTGGTCTAATTAAAAACCCTGCTGAATTATCTACGTCATTATCCTCTTGATGACGGCCGTCAGCCATACGTCCGTGCCTTCGTGACAATCTTCCCATTACTTTAAGCGATACTCTATCATAGTCATCTGCCTCACTTTCTTCAACATATTTCTGAAAAGGCCCAACTACATTCTGAACAAAATATTCGTCATACATATCATCTTTAGGAACAATGATGCTGAATTGGGGACCCAAGCTTTTTATCGTATCATAAATTCTTTGCAAAAATAATATATAGGATGAATAACTTTTACGAGCTATAGGGTGAAATTGGTTTACTGAAAGCCTAAATATTATAGAAGGAGCGCCAAGTATTTTTTTCATATCAATTAATGTACCTATAGAATCTATTGCATTCATATTTCCTGAGCGCCAACCGGCGGTAGTAATATAAACTGTACGCGAAGTTGTTGCTAAAGCTTTCCAAACATCGCCAAAATTTGCCGGTCTCCCATCTTTATGAAGGAAATTTGGATCCATATACTCAAGAGGTTCACTATCATAGTAAGTTGAAACAGGATCTAATTCAAAATCACTTTTTTCAACTGGAAATCCCATTTTAAAAGTATCTGGTGGTAATAATTTGGATAAAGGATCGTTAAAAAAAAGTATGGCTGCACCACCAGCTTTCATTCTATCAATGTCATTTTGAGTAGGATTATACATATTATAATTGGAGATTTCGTTTCTTACATGTACTGTATATAACCAATTACCCATTCTTTCTCGTAGTGCATCTTCAAATAGTGCTTTTTTTTGACCAATTTGCAACACTGCTGAATAAGGCATAGTTTCGATTTTGTTTGGTGTACTAAAAGCACAATGGGTACATTGCCACGTGCAACCTTGATGTGACTGAATTGTATTCAAATCATGTCCAAACACTAATGACTCAAACTCTTTTGGAATATTCAGTGGCTCAAATAACTCGAGTTTTGGCTCTTCAACTGTAGGTAAACAATATTGTGCAAATTGATCTAATCTCGCCAAGTCATTCTGACACAATGCATCTTTCGTCTGATTCTGCAATTCCATACCTCTTCCGGTAAGAGGATATTTTTGCCTGATATATGCACGCGCTAATTTAACAGCGCTTTCAAATCCCCGAGCGTAAGCTCGTGGGATGGATGCGCTCCCCGCATCCTCCCCTTCTTTCATGTTAGAATTATGGAAGGATGAGTCAATATATTCATGATTCCCATTCGGTCTACTGTTGTGATTATCATATTGTAGTCTGTACCAAATACCGAAGAGAAGTAATAAACAAAGGACTTGGAACATATCTCAAAAATAAAGCATATGAAGTCACCAGATTCTATCCAAAATTGAGAATCAAAGAGTTCAGTCACGACAAGGATCACGTACATATGTTCACATCTATTCCCCCAAGCATGAGTGTGGGAAGTTTCATACGACTATATAAAACAAATAGTTCACGAAATATCAAAGCACAGTTTGTTTTTCTCAAACAAGTATACTGGGGAACAGACAGCCTCTGGTCTGAAGGATACTTCTCATCTACAGTTGGCATCAATGAGACTATCATTCGAAAGTATATTCAACATCAAGGAATGGAGGATGCGGGGCAAACAGCTACGCTGTTTGATGAATAAGAAACCCCGAGCGTAAGCTCGTGGGTATTTTCAT
>LBTJ01000039.1 GCA_000990445.1 Candidatus Roizmanbacteria bacterium GW2011_GWA2_37_7 | reverse complement strand
CACTACACTAGATATATGTTTAAACTGCCTTTAAATTGGAGTAAATTACAACTACTTACTAAGGAGAATATTGATATTCTTCCAGCAGAAGGCGGTGTATATAGACTTTCATACCAATCTGCCGATGAAAACATTTATGTATTTTATGTTGGAGAAGCCTCTTCTTTAAGGACGACTTTAAATGATATTGTAAATAAAAATTTGAATAATGAATGTGTTAAAACATTTACAACAAATCTTAAATGTTATTTTAAATATGCCCTACTTTCTGATGCTAGCCAACGAAATGATTGTGTAAGGACTTTATATTCTCATTTTGCTCCCAAATGCAATATTAAATTACCTGAGGGAAATATTATTGAAATAAATATTAACTAACATGACTCTTGGAATCGCCTTATTTGCAAAAGAAGATACCATTATTCTTATCTCAGATAAACGTGTGACTGAAGGGAGTTATGCAATGTCTGCTCATGGCGATATGGTTCAAAAAATTCATAAAGTCAGTAATAAGTGTGGATTAACTATCGCGGGCGATGCTGGAGCAGCTACAGCTATAATAGAAATCTTTTTAAAAGAACTAGAATTAGAAATAAAGCGGAAAAATACAAAAATTTTACCAGTAACAGAAGTTGCAGAGATATTTAGAAGGGTTGCCGTAGAGTACTACACTAAATGGTACAAAGATATGAGTATGCAAGAATGGGTCTCAAATGTTAAAAACGATGTCATCCCGTTCTTCCGAGTACTCATGGCTGGATTTGATAATGATGAAAAAGGAAAACCTTCTGACAGAAAAATTGTTGAAATGTCAAGCCTCCGAAGGTTTTCACCTATAATTTGCACTGTGAATTTTAGTACTATTGGGATAACTACCATAGCACAATACCTTTTATACCGCTTTTATAAAGAGGAAGAAGAGAATGTTGTTGCAGGTTTAGGAGCCTTTTGTATTACAGAAACTAATTCACAAGATGACGGTGTTGGAGATGAATTCCATATAGCTTCATTCTCAAAGAAACATTCTTTTAAATTTTATACAGATGACGAGGTCAACAAAATTAAAAATCGATGTTTTGAGCTGAAAACGGAACTACAAACATCTCTTTATACTACTCCTAAAGTTAAGGAAGAAAAATAATATAGATAGTCTATAGTATTATTTTTTTACCTGTATATCTTCCAAATTATCCCACATATTTCTTCGTTTACTCTTTACGCTATGGTTGTACGGTACAAGCTAAAGAGCCATTTACTATGCTTCTTAAACAACGAGATTTGTTATCTGGTCGGGGCGACAGGACTCGAACCTGCGACCTTTGGACCCCCAGCCCAACGTTCTAACCATCTGAACTACGCCCCGTGTTTTCAAAAACCAACTAAAGCCGGCAACAAAAGAACAATGAGAAAGAATACAAAAATAACTACAACAAATCGAATATAAAACTGTCTGCTTTTCTTAAGGTATTGGTCGTACTTTTCTCCTTGTTTTTGCAAAAATTCATCATATTTTCCCAAATGTTCTTTTTGCAAATCACGAATTTCCTTCAAAAGCGTGAGCGTTTGATCAGTATCTTTCATAGATTGATATAATAATAATATCGATATTGTATCAAAACTTCCTATAATACTGCAGAGCAATGTATAATCTATTACATGAAACGACCTTCTCTAGTTGCCATTTTTGCCCACCCGGATGATGAGGCATTTGGTCCTGCAGGAACGATCGCAAAATATGCTCAAGATCATGAAATATACCTTATCTGTGCGACCCGTGGAGAGGCGGGAGAAAATTTTTTAGACGACACAACCCGCTCAATCGGAGAAATCCGCGAACAAGAACTTCGCGCATCAGCAAAACTCCTCGGAGTCAAACAGGTCTTTTTGCTTGACTATGAAGACGGGTCCTTATGCAACAACAAATACCATGATATTGCCGGAAAAGTCAAAACCATCCTTGACGCCATACGGCCAGAAATTCTTCTGACGTATGAGCTTCGGGGAGTATCAGGACATCTTGATCATGTGGCAATGGCAATGATCACGTATTTTTTGTTTTACAAACTGCCTTATACGAAAAAAATGATATCGTATGTCACAATGCGAGAAGTCACAGATGAGCTTCGAGATTATTTTATTTACGTCCCGCATGGATTTAGACGCGAACGCGTGGATGAAGTCGTTGATGTGAAGGAATTTTGGGAGCTGAAAAAACAAGCAATCGCACAACATACATCACAGAAACTTGATGTATCACGGATGCTTGAGTCAATGAATAAATTTCCAAAAGAAGAATATTTTTTAGTACATAAAAAACCAATTCCAAACTTATAGAACCGTATCATGAAACAAAACGTATGGAACAATTTAAGAATACCTTTGTTGCTTATTTCCTTTCTTACTGCAAACTTTATCATAAGCTATATTGCTACACTAAAAATTCCCTATCTTGGGTACTTTTCATACCCGGAACTTCTTGATACATGGGACTTGCCATGGTTTATCGAACGGTTTGCCAGTTTTGATGGGCTTCACTATATCAAAATTGCAACCGAAGGGTATGCGCGAAATGCAACTGCATTTCTTCCTGTTTACCCTTTGCTTATAAGATTTGGAATCATACTGACTGGACTTTCGCCAGTAGTTGTTGGGATTGCCATTTCAATTATTTCTTTAATGATTATATTGGTATTTCTTCCAAAATATCTTGCGCTTTTGGATTTTAAAACAAAGGATACCGCATGGTTTGTTATGTTGTTTCTTGCCTTTCCTACTTCTTTTTTTCTTCAAAGCGTATATACCGAAAGTATTTTTATTACACTCCTTATTGCCGCACTCTACATGAGTAAAAAGAAACAATATTGGTACGCAGCATTGTTTGGATATTTTGCTGGATTAAGCAGAATTACTGGATTTTTTTTATGTGTTCCATTCTTTTTCGATCTTCTTTCAGATAGTAAAATGAGCAAAAATATCAAACAAAATATTTTTGATTTTCTGCAATCGCTTAGTATTACAAAAATTATCTATGTGATCGCCCCTTTCTTAGGATTTGGAACATTCATGGCATATCTCTGGCTCACCACAGGCGACCCACTGCGCCTTGCTCATTCGCAGGTAGATTTCAACCAAAACCGGTCTACAAGTATTGTGCTCCCTTTCCAGGTAGTATGGAGATATCTTAAAATTTTTTATACTGCTCAGTGGAATTTCCAGTATTTTATTGCTGTGGTTGAATTCGCGCTTACTGGGATGTGTGTACTTATTCTTAGCTTTGATGCATGGAAAATTTATCAAAAACAATACAATCACCTATTTACGCGTGCGGGCCTCAACATTTTTGCATGGTTGAGTATTCTCCTTTCCATAAGTACAGGTACTCTTTTATCAATGCCACGGTTTATATTACCCCTCTTGACAATATTTCTCGTACTTACGCAACTGCCCAAAACATGGATAAAGATAATGGTATTGATTTTTTTCGCTACGCTTCATACCGTCCTTCTTATGGCATTTATTCAGGGATATTTTGTGAGCTGATGCGGAAAACACATGTTTAGGCTTTTGAATTTGTATATTATGATATAATACAATCCATGCCTAAACAAAGCACTGAAGAAAAACTCAACTATACTTCATCCAAATCAGATATCTGGAAAGCTTACAAAGAAGCTTTTGCCATATTGGAAAACAAAGAAGCATCTCAATCACATGTTGCTATGAAAGAGATAACCAAAGCAAACAATATCTTAAAAGAATCCCTTGTTCGTCTGAAATCACAAATTGTCGGACAATTGGACTCTTCTTTATCCGACCTTGCGCAAAGATTTGACCAAGCAGAAGAGATGCTTGTAGATCTCAAGCAGGCTATCGCCAAACAGCGCAAACAGCTCGAAGAAGAAGAATATACGTATGAGTTTACCAAGCGCAAACAGCGGCAGGAAGCAGAGCTTAAAGATCAAAAAAATATAGCCGATGCTGAAATAACAGAAGGGAAAACAGAACTTAAAAAACAACAGGGCGAGCTTGCCGATCTGCGCAAACAAGTCGAGACGTTTGATGCCCGTCTTGCTATTGAAATCAAAAAAACCAAAGAAGAGACTGAAAAAGATATGCAGATGCAATATGAACATGAAAAAGCCTTAAGTTCTCAAAAATATGAAAGTCATCAAACGCTTCTTCAACAAAAAATAGACTCACTTGTAGATACTGTCAAAGCCCAACAACAGGAAATAGTCCGTCTAAACAGGATGCTTGCTGATGCCAATGTTCAAGTGACCAGCATCGCCGAGAAGGCGGTAAGCCAAAAATATATCGCTCCGACTACAGGAACAGAACACAACAGTCATGTATAAAAAAATTTCTTGTTTTATACTCAATTATTAAAGGTAAATATACCTTAATCTACCGTATTATTTATTATAGTCCCTATAGTCAATATCTTTAAAAAGCCATTTAACCATTATTTCTGAGATTTTATAAGTTTCAAATAATGTAGCACCGACAAGTATTCCAAATATCGGTTGTAAGTTTGCAAGTGTGTTATTTTTTATAGAATCAATCACTAACCCAAATACCTTAATGTTTTGATACCATAATAACCAGCCGAAAAAAATACTACACACAATCCGTAAACCAATTCGAATTATTACATCCCACGATCTTGCACTATCCAATTTAGATCGAATATTTATACTGTCTTTCTTTTCTTTTATAGGAACACTGAGGTCTCCGTTGCCTTCTCGAATAAAACCCGATATAAATTCTCGAAAAGATGCTGATCCAACATTTGAATCTGATGAGGACTTCGGTTTAGGATTCATATTAACTGAAGATTTTTAAGTCTAAAGTAGACTGCACTAGGAGAAACTCCAAAAATTTGTGCTAATTTTTCAATATCTTGAGTCAATTCCCAATATTTTAAAATCAGTTTTTTCGGCATTAAGAGGCTTGCTGCAAACCAATTTGCTTCAGACTCCTGAGGAGGATTTTCTCCATCAAGTTTTGTCAATTCTTTTCTATAATAGATTTCTTGGTGTTTATCAGCATGCAGGAAGTAATGTCCCAATTCATGAGCTACAGTAAAAACTTGTCGAGGGTATGGATCATCTACATTGACATAAATCGTACTGTTTTGCTTATCATATATACCTACTACACTGTCATCTTTAAACTTCCCCTTTTGCAAATTAAAATTGTATTTTTCCAAAATCTCTGATATTTTTATGGGTAATTCTACTGAGTCTATATTGCCAAAAACGGATAACAACACATCTTGTGCTGACGATTCAATAGATATAATTTGATCTTTAGATAGTATTGCCATAATATTAGTCTACGCTTATGATAACACAAAAACAATTCAATAAAATTCTTAAAATTGCTTCGAAACCCGTGAAATTATCAGATCGAAAATCGGCAAATAGGAAGTCCAGTAATTATACCGATCAACAAACTCATTCATGTACTTCTACAAATACTTCATCAGTCTATCAGCAAGAAGTTTTCAAACAGGCTCTCTGTGGACCTGACCGGGGTCATCTGTCCGCCTTTGGCGGAAATCAGAGACGTTTCTGACAGTTAATCCAAGCCTTCTAACAGACCGAATTATGAGTCCATCATATCATCTAATATATAAATTTGTTGAGATTTAATGATGTTGAAATGATGATCATTGGTCAAAAATATATTTGCACCACTCAGTTGTGCCGTCGCAAGCTGAATAGCATCAGGGGTACGCAATTTCATTTCACGTCGTAATTGTGCGGACATATCTACTATATCCCAACTCACATCTTCTACTGATAGATATGATGCATTTTCAAAATACTCCTGATATAAGTATATTTTTTCTGGTTGCGTGATGAGTTTGGGCGCAGATAATATTTCTATTGGTGTTATTCTTGAGGTAATGATTTTAATTTTGCCCGACTCTCCCAAATAAAACAGTTTTGAAACCCATGGATAATATCGTGGATTTTTTTCAAACAAATAAATAAACAACATTGCGTCACATCCACAAACTTTTTCTTTGATCAGAAGTTTTTCAAATTGTTTTATTTCCATGAAGATCGTTCTTTTGAAATATATGTATCAGAGTCTGACCATAAACCAGTGCCTGATCCGGCAACAAGATCCGTCCAGTTTTCAGGCTGTGGAGATAGTATAACTGCAACTCCCTGAGAGGTTTTCTTCAGATGAGCGATAATCTTTGTCCCTTTTTTTACATTCAGTGCATTTCTCCATGACTTAGGTATTGTAATTTGCCCTTGGGGGCTGATGGTGATATGAGTTGTATCTGACATAATTTTAATATTACCACAAAAGTAAAATTTGTCAAGAATAATTAAAATTTTGTATAATCGTGTAATATTTGTCTTATTCAGAGTAAGCGGACCTGACCGGGGTCGTTTGTCCGCCTTTGGCGGAAACCCGTAACCTTCTGACTGCCAGCCAGACGCGCTGCCAATTGCGCCACAGGCCCAAACGTTGATCCACAATTTTACCACACAACAATAAACGATAAACTTGAACTTTCGGCCACCCAACTACTGAATAATTTCAAACGTATCAAATGTTTTTCT
>LBTJ01000038.1 GCA_000990445.1 Candidatus Roizmanbacteria bacterium GW2011_GWA2_37_7 | reverse complement strand
AATGGTAGAGCAGTCCCGACTTTAGTCGGGGTTGGTTTGCGAGTTCCCCGATGGGTTTGATTCACCATACCATCGGGACTAACTGACTGTAATTGCTCACAAACATTCGCAAACAGTCAGTTGAGCGAGTCTTTGGCGGGCTCACAATAAATTTTAACTTGACAAATCATTATGAAACTGTTATAAATATAACAGTATGAATACAACAATCTTACAAATTCCGATGCCTAAATCACTCAAGAAATCTGCGCAAGAAGTTGCTAATGAGTATGGCTTTTCTTCATTACAAGATTTTTTAAGATTAATTCTAACTAAACTCTCAAAACGTGAACTCGTGGTTTCTATTGGCGAAGCAACAGTACAACTCTCCAAGGAGAATGAAGCTCGATACGCTAAAATGGGTAACGATTTTGCACAAGGTAAGAATGTTAAAGATTTATCATCTGTCAAAGATCTCATGAAAGACTTAAGAGCATGATTATCAGGAGACATCGACAATTTATCAAAAACTACAAAAAACGCATCTTACCTCATCCAAATCTGGATAAGAAATTTGAAGAAAAGTTCAATTTATTCATTGCTGATTCGAAAAATCCAAAACTGAAAGATCACAAACTTTTTGGATCATTTAAGGGGCTTCGAGCATTTTCAGTAACTGGAAATGTAAGGGTCGTTTATCGTATTGTCGAGGATGTAATAGAACTTTATGATATAGGGAGCCATAATCAAGTTTATTGAACCCCCCTAACAGATCTTAGAGCCTGTTTGGAAAGTATTATAACAGCTTCATAAGAGCCTGTAATGATCCCGACGTTGCGTCGGGACAAACAGGCTCTAAGAATTCACGGTCTTTGACAAAGCTGTATCATAATCATACTTGACAAATACTAAATATCGGATAAAATGGATTTATGATCATAAAAAGATCCATATTATCCAAAGCAATTTCTCAGATTGAATCGGATCAATTTTTGTTATTCGTAGGGCCTCGTCAGGCGGGAAAAACCACCATTCTCAAACAACTCCAAATGCAGTCCCTTCACTATCAAAGTACTTTTATTAACTTAGAAGACCGCGAGTTTTTGACACTTTTGAACGAATCTCCAAAAAATCTCTTTAAACTTATTCCACCAGTTAGAAATCAACGTCAGTTCGTTTTCCTTGATGAAATTCAGTATTTGGACAATCCTACCAATTTCTTAAAACTACTTTTTGATGATTATCGTGATAAAGTAAAGCTTATTGTTTCCGGCTCTTCGGCATTTTACCTTGATAAAAAATTCCATGATTCGTTAGTCGGACGGAAAATTATTTTTCAAGTAAACACCCTTTCTCTCCGTGAACTTTTTGCCTATCGCCACCCGGAAATTCGTAATAAATCAATCAAAAATCTATCCCTGGTCCAAAAAGACTTATTGTCTGATTGTTTATATGAATACCTGATGTATGGCGGTTACCCGCGGGTAGTCCTTGCTCCTCTGGAAGAAAAAGCAGAGATTCTGCGCGACATCACCTATTCTTATGTGAAAAAGGATGTGTATGAGGCAAATATTCGAAACGATTTGATTTTTTATCAATTGTTAAAAATCTTAGCTTCACAGATCGGCAATTTAGTCAATGCGTCAGAACTGGCAAACACCCTGGAAGTTTCAAAAACAGCGATCAATAATTATTTATATATCATGCAAAAGTCTTTTCATATTAATCTTATTCCCCCGTTTTTTAAAACCATCCGCAAAGAAATTATTAAAATGCCCAAAGTCTATTTTCACGACCTTGGTCTGCGGAATTTTTTAACGAATAATTTTTCTCCTTTGATTTCGCGAGCTGATAGAGGACAGTTATTGGAAAATTTGGTTTTTAGATTATTGCAGGAAAATAATCCAATTGAAGATATTAAATTTTGGCGGACAATTTCCGGCAATGAAGTTGATTTTGTGGTAAATAATGTCGCCTATGAGGTAAAAATCAGTCAAAAGCAAATTAGAAAATCGAAGTATAAACTGTTTCAACAAAAATATCCGGAAATGAAACTCCAGTTTATCAACGCTCATAATATTTTGGATTTAATTTAGCCTCCAGTCCCGGCGGGCTCACAAATAGAAAATTAAGAATTTTTTGAGATTATAGTAGATTTCCTTTTACTGTCTAAAAGTAAGTTAAATTTATCTTCAAAAATATCTTTTCTTCCCAACAGAAGTGCTACAGAATCATTTTTCGTGTCTACTGCACTTGCGGCAACTAAAAGTTTTTCTTTCCCGATTTTAATCGCCAGTTGAAAATCCCAAGTGGTTAAACTATAACCTCCTACTCCCAACGTATAACTCATTTTTAGTTTTGATTTATGCAGTCCTAAAACAGGCAGTATATGCGCGGGAACCGTAGTAATATCAGCTCCAGTATCTACTAAAAATGCGAATTCTTGCCATCCAAAAGCTGTTTTTAATTCAATATAAACAATTGGATAAAATAATCTGCCAACTCCGGCGATAGTGGCATATTCAAAAGGAAATTCTAAAGACATAACGAGCTCCTTTTTTAGGAATCCATGAAATTACTATATTGGTTTTATCTTTTGTCTTTTTAAATAAAACATCAATTCTTTTAGCATGGGCAACCACTTTACCGGTTTCTTTATTTTTGGCAATATATCCCGGACCGTATTTTTTTACCAGAGATGATATATTTATCGGTTTCATAAGTTAATAAAGTATAAGTAATCCCTCTTCAAAATTCAATACCAGTTTGGGTAACTGTTCAGGATATGATGATATTAAGTATTTTTCCCGGAACGTAGATTGTTTTTTTATATTTTCCGCCACCTATATATTTTTTTATTTTCTCTGATTCTTGGGCTTTTTGTATCACCTGCTCTTCTGGAGCATCAACTGAAATTGTGATAGTATCTCGAAGGAACGGCGCAAACGGAGATAAAATTTTAAGAAATTTTTTTGCATCTTCTACGCTGCACGTTACACTATTCACGTTTCGCGCTTTTTCCCACTCATTCAAAAACTCCATCATTGCTGCAATAGCTGTGTTGAATTTCAATTCCTTAATATCATCTCCGACTTTTTGGATGGTTTTATTCAATTTCATAACAAGTTCTTCATTCCCCTCTCCCTGCAACTTATCACTTGTCACTCGTACCTCTTGATATAACTTCCACACTCGTTTCAAAAATCGGTACGGTCCCTGGACACTTTTTGGGCTCCATGGTTTATCAGCATCAATAGGCCCCATAAACATCTCATACATACGCAAAGTATCTGCGCCGTACTCTTCAATAATGTCATCAGGATTTATGACATTTCCTTTACTTTTACTCATTTTCCTATTGTTTGAACCCAAGATCATCCCTTGATGACGCATCATGGAAAAAGGTTCATCAGTTTCAAAATATCCTTCATCCCGCAGGAATTTCGTGAAAAATCGGCTGTAGAGCAAGTGTAATACAATGTGCTCAGGCCCTATCATGTAAAAATCAACCGGCATCCATCTTTTCAAATGGTCTTTTTGCGAAAATTCTTTTTCGTTTCTTGGATCACAATAGCGAAGATAATACCAGGATGAGTCAACAAATGTATCCATGGTGTCATACTCAGGCCTCCAGCCTTTTCCATAGAGCTTCTCTACCCTATCTTTGAATTCTTTTGATAATCGTAAAGGACTTTCTCCTGTTGGCTTAAAATCTACATCGGTTGGAAGCATCCACGGCAAATGCTCAATTTTCACCGGATGTGGCTTTTCTTCAGGATCATAGACAATCGGGATTGGGGCTCCCCAGTAGCGCTGGCGGGAAATAAGCCAGTCGCGGAGATTGTAAGTAGTGACTCGTTTTCCCCACCCTTTTTCTTCAAGATAATCCATGATTTTTTCTTTTGCTGTATGGACATCTAATGTATTGAGAAAATCTGAATTTACCATTATGCCTTCATCCTCTTGAACCTGCTCTTCAGAGCTTATTGGCCCGATATTTCCTTGCTCTGAAACTACACGAACAACTGGCAAACCAAACGTAGCTGCAAATTGAAAATCTCGTTTGTCGTGACCCGGAACCCCCACTACTGCTCCTGTTCCAAATCCTGCTAAAACAAAATCCGAAACCCATACTGGCATCTCCTTGCCATTCAAATTGTTCATTGCATACAATCCAGTAAATACTCCTGTTTTCTTTTTTCCTTCTGATTTGCGCTCTTCTTCAGTTTTTTTCAGTGCTTGTTGAAAGTACTTTGCAACTTCTTTTTTTTGCAGTTCAGAAACTATATTTGCGTATTTCCCTGCAATTAGATTCTGAACTATAAGATGCTCAGGAGCAAGCACAATAAATGTTGCGCCAAAATTTGTATCCGGTCTTGTAGTAAAGCACGTAATCGTATCATGAATGTTTTCAATATCATAGGTAATATTTATTCCGTTTTTACGACCAATCCAGTTGAGCTGCTGCTGCTTGGTGGCTTTTGGCCAGTCAACCTTATCCAATCCGGAAATGAGCTCATCCTTATATTCGGTAATTTTGAAAAACCACTGCTCCATCTCTTTTTGGATTACATCATGACCACACCGCTCACATGCGCCTTCAACAACCTGCTCATTTGCAAGCACGGTCTGACATGATGGACACCAGTTGACCGGCGCTTTCTTTTTATATGCCAGCCCTTTTTTATACATTTGAAGAAACAACCATTGCGTCCATTTGTAGTATCCCGGATGACACGTGGCAACCTCTGTTGCCCAATCATATGAAACACCAATCTGCTTAATTTGACGGGAAAAATTCTCAATCGCCTGTGCTGTTGTCTTTGCAGGATGAACTCCGGTTTTGACTGCATAGTTTTCAGCAGGTAAACCAAATGCATCCCATCCAACAGGAAAAAACACTTTTTTTCCAATTGATCTATAGTATCTAGCTAATATATCCAAAGCAGTGACAGGCTCGACATGACCGACGTGAAGCCCCGATCCTGAAGGATATGCAAATGCATAGAGAAGGTACATTTTATTTTCATCAGTAACTCCCTTCTGTTCATAGGTCTTTTGAAACAATCCTTCATCAGACCACTGCTTGACCCAGCGTGCTTCAAACTCTGCAGGAAAGAATTTCATACAGACCATTATACCCTTCGCACTTGAGAATGCTACGAGTATATACACTCGTAAGCTCATTTTGTGATGAAATATTTGCAAAATGAGCAACGATTGGTATATATGATACTCGCCTCATTGAGGCAATGGATGTTTGTTAAAGTTTGCAACTGCTATAATGGGCTATGTTTGATTTTCAGCATGCAGCACTTGGCGGAACATTTGACCACTTTCATTCCGGCCACAAACGCATTCTCGACTATGCCTTTCATACAGCTCAATACGTCACAATTGGGATTGTGGGAGAAGCTCCTATTGCTGTAAAGCTCTTTTCCAATATGCATGAATCCTTTCATATCAGAAAAGACGCAGTAACGTCCTACATTCGGCAAAATGAATGGGAGAAAAAAAGCACGATCACAAAACTCACTGATATATATGGTCCTGCTGCAGATGATAGTACATTTGATGTAATTGTAGTGACCAGAGAAACAGCTCCAAATGCCGAGAAAATCAATAAAAAACGTCTTCAAAACAATCTAAAACCCTTATCGATCGTGACTGTCCCACTTATGAAAGGAGCAGATAATAACGTCATCCGTTCAACACGAATTCGTGAAGGCGTCATCAATAGAGATGGGGATCCATATTTCAGTCTATTTACAAAAACAAAACAGCTCATCCTTCCTCCACGGCTCAGAACTCTTTTGAGAAAACCGCTTGGCCAAATCATTGAGGGAGAAGAACGATTTACCTCATTTATAGCACAAAAGGCAGTCAAAATAATAAAAAGACATAAACCAACTCTTCTTATAGCAGTCGGTGATATCGTGAGTCAATCGTTTATTAAGGTAGGCTGTATACCTGACGTGTGCATCAAAGATTACCGATCACGAAGAAAAGAACTTTCATATAAATCTTTGATAAAAGAAAACCATATCCTCAATCCTCCGGGCTCAGTCAGACAAGAAGCAGTAAAAGAAATGAAAAAAGCCATTGATCTCTCAATTACTTCAAAAATTCCTCAGACTGTTGTGATCAAAGGAGAAGAAGATCTCTTGGCGCTTCCTGCGATCATGCTTGCTCCTTTAGGAAGTATTGTTGTGTATGGACAATGGGATTTTGGTATTGTAATTGTACAAATTACAGAAAATATGAAACAAAAAGTCGCCGGGATTGTTCGACAGTTTGAATCATAGTATGTAGTATTTAGTATATAGTATGAAGTATTGAGAGAGCGCGAGCGAAGATATCTTTTTGCGAAACAATGTCGTGGGTCCCTTTAGGGTGACGACGTGAGCAAAAATGATATCGAGCGAGCATTATAATCAACTATGTCAGTAAAAATTTTATCACAACAAGACGTTGATAAATTTTATCCAGTATATTCTTCTGTGCTCAAAACCGAATTTCCCGGATATTCTTCAGACGTTATCAACTATCTCCTCAATCGAATTTACACACCAGCATCGCTCAAATTCTGGATTCAAAAAAACGAAAAATTCATTTATGCAGCACTCCACGATGATCAAATTGTCGGATTTGCGCTGATTGACCTGCCGTACGGCGGTGTTTCATTTTGCAGATGGCTTGGAGTAGTTACACAGTATCAAAAACAAGGCTGCGGAACAGAGCTTATTGCAGCTTGGCAAAAACATGCATGTGCATACCACGCTCATAAAATGGAAGTTGCAAGCCAACCTGAAGCCAAAGAATTTTATGAAAAAATCGGATTTATCTTTGAAGGACTTCGGAAATCGTCGTACTTTGGTATTGATCAGTATCTTTTTGGAAAGATTATTGCACAGCCAAATTCTACAAATATGACACGCTGATCCCCTCTTGCCAACATTTATGTGATGCGTTTTACATGTTACACGTTTCGCGTTATGCGTTATAATATTCCCATGACCATTGAGGAAAGATTGAATCTCATAAAACAAGTCGGCGAGGAAATCGTCGGCGAAGATGAACTCATAAAACTTCTTGAATCAGGTGAACCGCTCATTGCCTACGACGGCTTTGAACCCTCGGGCCAGATCCATATTGCCCAAGGACTGCTTCGGGCTATCAATATCAATAAAATGACCAAGGCTGGGATAAAATTCAAGATGTGGATTGCGGACTGGCATGCGGTCACCAACAATAAAATGGGAGGAGATCTGGAAAAATTAAAAATTGTAGCCAAATATTTCATCGAGGTCTGGAAAGCGTCGGGTATGGATTTAAACAATGTTGAGTTCTTATGGGCGTCAGATATGGTGAAAAATCCCAAGTATTGGGAACTGGTCATTAAGGTTGGCACAACAAATAAACTCTCCAGATTCATTCGCACGGCAGAGTTTATGGGACGGGAAGAATCTATTGAAAAATTAACGGCCGCACAAATAATGTATCCATGCATGCAGATTGCGGATATTTTTATGCTTGGCGCAAAAATCACCCAGCTTGGCATGGATCAGCGGAAAGTCAATATGCTTGCCCGTGAAATTGGAATGCAGCTTAGTCCGCCAGCTGGCGGATGGAAACCAGTGGTGGTGAGTCACCATATGCTCATGGGACTGGGAAAACCACCTCTTTCTGATGCCGACAAAGCAACGAGAACAATTGCTATAAAAATGTCAAAATCAAATCCAGACAATGCCATTTTTATGACCGACACTACCGAAGATATCAAACGAAAAATTACTAAAGCCTACTGCCCTGAAGGCGAAGTCAAGGAAAATCCTGTGCTTGAGTACTACCGCTATATTCTTTTTGAAAAGTTTCCGCAGATTACTATTGAACGGCCATCCAAATATGGAGGCGCTGTAATCTTAGACTCGTATCAAAATCTTGAACAACTATATAAAGAGAGAAAAATTCATCCTCTGGATATAAAACAAACGGCCGTGATACTATTGGATCAACTTCTTGAGCCGGTGAGGGAACATTTTTCCCGAAATGAAACAGCCAAAGCCCTGCTTGCCCAAGTAAAAAGCTTTGCAGTGACGAGATGAAATTTGTATTTTACTTTTAACATTTGAGTTTCGCCTTTTGACATTGAAACATATGTTATACTTTTTTTCATGAAAAAATCAGAGCTTTTTTCTTTAACCCAGCTTCTTCGGTATGATATTCTCACCTCAACTTCAGCTGCCGGCTCTGGTCATCCCACATCCTCCCTTTCCGCAGTCGAGCTCATGACTGCGCTCTGGTTTGATGGACATTTTCACTATGATCCAAAAGACCCGAAATATATTTTCAACGATCGTATGATTTTTTCAAAAGGCCATGCCTCTCCCCTGCTTTATTCGCTGTATCGTGCGGCAGGATGGATCGAGTATAAAGAACTTATGACTTTGAGAAAATTCGACTCGCGCCTCGAAGGCCATCCTACCACTAAACTTCCCTGGGTCGATGTTGCAACAGGATCTTTGGGGCAAGGGCTTTCAGTTGGAATTGGGATGGCACTTGGAATCAAACTGCAATTAAAAATACGAGAAGCGGCAGGTCGGGAAGAGCACAATCTGCCGCGTATTCCTCACGTTTACGTCCTTATGGGTGATTCTGAATTTTCAGAAGGACAAATCTATGAGGCACTTCAACTTGCGTCTTATTACAAGCTGAATAATCTTGTTGGTATTCTTGACGTAAACCGTCTTGGCCAGCGTGGTGAAACCATGCTTGGCTGGGACCTCAAAACCTATGAAGATCGTGCTAAGTCTTTTGGATGGAATACTGTTGTTGCCGAAAATGGCAATAACCTTGAAGAAGTTCAAAATGCATTCAATCAGCTAAAAACTAAAGGCCAAAAGCTAAAAGCTGACATGCCAACCATGATCATTGCTAAAACAAAAAAAGGCGCAGGAGTATCCTCTGTCGAAAACAAAGACGGCTGGCATGGAAAACCACTTCCAAAAGAGATGCTTGATGGGGCAATAAAAGAACTGGGAAAAATCAACATAAACGTACGGGGGAAAGTACATAAACCTCAGATACTGAGTATCCAACTTCTAAAAAAAGAGGCGCTACACGCTGCGCGTTATACGTTACAAGACAAAATGGCGACCCGCGAAGCATATGGAGTTGCGCTTAAACTCATCGCAGAAGACTCACGCATCGTAGTACTTGATGCTGAAACATCAAACTCAACCTATGCCGAAACAATGAAAGAGGCGGCGCCAGACCGATTCTTTGAAATGTATATCGCAGAGCAAAACATGGTATCAGTGGGCCTTGGAATGAGTAAAATCGGTCTTATTCCCTATGTTTCCAGTTTTGCTGCGTTTTTGTCAAGGTGCTATGATCAGATCCGCATGTGTCAATATTCTGATCCGAACGTGAAAATTGTCGGCTCTCATGCCGGAGTTTCCATTGGTGAAGACGGATCGTCACAAATGGCTTTAGAAGATCTGGCAATGATGCGCGCACTTCTCCACTCTACAGTATTGTCGGTGGATCAAAAGTGCTTGTATCTTCCAAACAAGACCGCGCAGTGGTAATCGCAGCAGGAATCACGGTACATGAAGCTTTGAAGGCACAAAAACAGCTTGAAAAAAAAGGCACGCATATCGCAGTGATTGACGCATATTCGATAAAACCAATTGATAAAACAACGATCGTAAAATTTGCAAAACAAACAGGTCATGTAATCGCGGTTGAAGATCACTATCCGGATGGCGGCTTGGGAGATGCGGTACGACAAACACTTGATGGCATGGATGTCACATTCACTCATCTTGCAGTAAAAAAAATCCCTCAATCAGGCACATCAGCGGAACTTCTGAGATATGAAGATATTGATGCTCAAGCTATTGTAAAGGCTGTAATGGAAGATATGATTTTCCCTTGACAAATACTTTCCTAATCTTATATAATCTAATATAATCTTATATAGTCGGGTACATTTCTATACCCGACTTCGTCAGAAGTTATTAAAGTATAAAAATATGGTAAATATTAAAAAATTTGATACAAGGTTGGAAACACTTCCGCCCAATACTCTTACTCTTATAGCCGCAATTGACGAGCTGAAAGGCCGGTGGACCGCAGGTGCTCATTTACACCCGCAGATACTTGGTCGACTTAAACAATCCGTGCTTATTACCTCAACCGGCGCCTCAACCCGTATTGAAGGGGCAAAATTAAGCGATTCTGACGTAGAGGACCTAATGAGAGGTATTTCTATGCAAAAATTTAAGGATCGCGATATCCAGGAAGTAAAAGGCTATTTTGAACTGTTAAAAAACATCTTTGAATCCTGGCAGTCAATCAAGCTGAATGAGGGAACAATAAAGCATTTTCATCAGGAGATCCTGAAATATGTCGAAAAGGATTCTTTTCACCGGGGACAATACAAAGTAACGGA
>LBTJ01000037.1 GCA_000990445.1 Candidatus Roizmanbacteria bacterium GW2011_GWA2_37_7 | reverse complement strand
GATTTTAGCACTGAAGAGCGGCACGGTATTTTCCGGACAATTCCCTATACAAAACTCAACTCAGAAGGAAAAAAGTTTAAGATGACATTTTCACAGATATTCGTGGTTGATGAAAACGGACAACCATATACATTTACCAACACCGACGAAAGCGGAGCGATCACGCTGAAAATCGGAGATCCAGATGTGACAATAACAGGGAAGCATACCTATGTCATACGGTATCAAGTCTCAGGAGCTCTTACCTATTTTTCAGATCATGACGAGCTCTACTGGAATGTCACCGGAGACGAGTGGGATGTCCCCATTGCCCTTGCACAAAGCTCAGTGACACTTCCAGGCCAGATTTACAGAGAACAAATCCAGATGGACTGCTTTCGTGGAAAGCGCGGCACAGATGATCAGTGCGCACAAGCAGTTGTTGGAAATACCATACTATTTGATTCCGAAGCGCTTGAGCCAGGTGACGGTATGACGATTGTTGCAGGTTTTCCCAAAGGAGTAGTTGCAGTACTTGAACCTCAAGAAGTCACTGATTTTTTTGAAACATTTATTGGCAGACTTGTGTTTATAGGTTTGATGATTGTTGGATTTTTCTGGTATATAGCATATCCTCTTTGGCTTCCTCTTAAGTGGTGGACAGAGGGAAGAGACCCCTCGACTCTCCGCCAGCTGGCGGATCGCTCGGGGCAAGTCCACAGTGGTGTTGTTCGTGCATGGTTTGATCCTCCAAAAATAAACGGACGTGAACTCACACCTGCAGAAACAGGAACGCTTATTGACGAACGTGTACAAACCCGCGAGATTGTTGCACTGATAATCCACCTTGCACAGCGTGGCTATTTCAAAATTGTTGAAAAAAACAAAAAAGATTTTGATCTTGTCAAACAAGATAAGCCACATCGTACAGATACATTGCTCACATTCGAAGACAATTTTATAACAACTGTTTTTAAGGATAAAACTCACGTCAGTATAAATAAATCTACAAAATTATATACTGCAGTAACTTCAGCCACAGATGAAATCTACGAGCAAACAGTGAAGGATGGGTTTTTTCCCGAGAATCCTGAAAAAGTCCGAAGTAAATATACTATTATCGCAGGAGTAGCTGTAGTAACATTTAATTTTTTTCTATCTATGACATCAGCAGTTTTTGGTCAGATCATGCCTCGAAAAACCCTTGAAGGAGTCCATGCATCAAATACTGCTCGGTCTTTAAAAAATTTTCTTGAATCCCAGAAACGACAGCTCACGTTTCAAGCTGATAAGCAGATGATGTTTGAAAAATTACTCCCTTATGCGATTGCATTTGGTGTTGAGAATAAATGGGCGCAGCGATTTAAGAATTTGAAGATGAAAAATCTTGCGTGGTATAAGGGACAGGGCACCACGATTTTGACTGCCGCAGCATTTACTCACAATCTCAGCAATTCATTTGGCTCATCTTTTACCTCGGCGATCACTCCTACATCCTCAAGTTCAGGCTTTTCCTCAGGATTTAGTGGAGGTTCATCGGGCGGAGGAGGCGGGGGAGGGAGTTGGTAAGAACATGATATAATCTATGGAATATGAACGGTCGTGTAGAATTGAGTCATTATGATCCAAATATTCAAGAGAAAGTGCATAGGGCGATTGAATTATTGTCCGTACGTTTACGTGTTCGTGGAGGGCTGGTGCCAGAGGAACAATCATCACTTATTGCAGAAGATCTTGGCATAGATCCAGACCAAGTGCTTCAGATTTTACTCCACACCCAGGCACATGCGTATCCTGAGGTGCCCGAAGTGTTAAGAAAAATATTAAGCGGTGGTTTACCAATTTTCTGGACAAATGGAGAGATACATCGTGGTGTAGAGGGAGCGCCATTTGGATATGCCGGATTTCAACCATTTAAGCTCTTTAATCTAGATATCAATCATATACTACCAGAGATTTATGCGCGGGCGGTCCAGAGTGGGTTGGAAATGATTCATGGAGGCTTTGATAAATTTGCTGAGTCAGTATTAGATCCAATTATGCGCGCGGTGTCGTCAGGAACAGGCTTAAATCATGTAATTGTGGCTGATGATAATTGGGATAATTTGAGGAGAATTGCTGATATTTTCTCTTGTAATGGCCTTAGTCCAGCACTTTATCATGTAGACAGAGCAGGTGTAATGGATAAACGTGATTCAACTCTACCGATTATATCAATATCTGATCTTGGATATATTCCAATTCAGCCAGCGCTATATATGCTTGATGTTGATAGAACAGTTGTAGATACAATAAGACTCAAACTAGATTGGGCGCATAAGTTTGCTGATTGTATTGGAGTGAATGCAATGACGAACAGAATCAATTCATGATAAAATAGAGCGTGCCAGTTTAAGTCCTCGTAGCTCAATTGGACAGAGCTTCAGATTGCGGATCTGAAGGTTGGTGGTTCGAGTCCACTCGAGGACGCCAGGGCCTGTAGTTCAATGGCAGAATAGAGCTCTCCAAAAGCTTTGATGGGGGTTCGACTCCCTCCGGGCCTGCCAGATTCTTCTTTGGACAATCCAGACTTTACATCGGGACAAATCGAGGCTAGCTACGTTTGACGTGGCGGGCCTACATTTCTTCTTCACTTATCTCCGTAATCTTTTTGCTAAATGATATAATCTTTCCGATGGAAAAAATAAAAATTCATAAAAAATTTTTATTCACCGAGGTAGAGTTGATTAGATACCTCAAAACAGTGAAAAAGTTTTCAAAAATTGAAAATGAAATTTTAGCTACTCTCACCTACAAAAAGGCATACGATAAACTCCACTCAGTAAATACATTGGTGAGTTTTCCTTATAAAGAAAATCAAGAAACCACAATATCAAAAAGACCTTTGTTTCTAGCAAAAGACATTGGTAATCTTATAAAAGAATTTGCAGAAGAGAATTCTCCCATAGACAGCTTACTTGTAAACCCAACTAAGAAAAGAAATGCCATAATTAGACCTTTGCAAATTAAATTTGTAGGTAAAGGGAACAGTGAACTACTTACTGAGAATACCATACTGAATTTCATAAAACGAAAATCTCACTATGAAAAAAACAACTACACTCTTGTTTTAGTTCTTGAAGGAAAAACAAAAATTAAACTCCGTAAGGTTGTGGATTGGTTGAAAACAAATTTCTTTCCTTTCGGTGAGATTGTCTTAATCAGTCCGGACAACAAAACTGGAATAATTGAATTTTTTCAACTTAAACCTAGTAAAGAAACATTCTCTTCAATTAAAATAGATAAAGACGAAATGCTTTCTGCTTTTAACAAAATTAGGTAGTAAATATTGGTTGAGGATTGAGAAATTATTGGATTTTCCCAAGCTCAAAAGTACTAATTTTGTATCAAGTTTTCCAATTTCGTTCACGAATGCCTGCCAATTTTTTTTGATTTATTTCAATTGAATTCGGCTTAATTCCTTCACTTGCATCGTCCTCATTCATCTGGAATACTGATAGTATATGTCAGAGGAAAATTCGCATATGCAAGAGATGAATTACACTCCACTTCCGGATCACATTATTAAAAAGCGACACTCAAACGTCAAAAAGCTTTTTGTTTTCTTTTTTCTTATAGCGGTGGTTGCGGGTGTTGGAATCGGAGCATGGTATCTGTACTATTTTTATACAACACCACTTATTCAAACAAGCACCAATAATGACAACGGACTGACTGTTATTCCTTCAAAAAATCCAACTGCAACTCCATCTGCCCAGCTTGCTTTCGACGGTACTATTCCAGCTGAGTGGCTTCGTGAAAAGAGTCTTGCGTGTAATACATCTTTTCGGATTCCGCCCGCAGAAGAACCGTATATGATGCCGCGCGACCCAAACACACCACCATCCTCAATCGACGATGAGGGAAAGTTCTGGATATATGAGGAAACTGACACCAAGCTTTTTATTCTCACTCATATGGTGCGTGCAATTTTCAAAAATCCCGAACTTCCGGCAAGCGGGTATGTTTCATCAGCTGTGGAAGTGTATTGTGCGGAAAATGATGAAGGATTTACCACAGAGTCGTTTTTTATACAGATACAGAATGATCTTTTGGAAAATTACTCAGTTGTCAAGATAAATACAGTTGGGGGAGCCGAATTGTGGGGGCGTGAAGTACGATCAGCGACCTTTGAAGGAGGGACGTTTGACTCAAACGATATCTACTATATTTTTTCAACAAATGCACATGTATATATGGTCAGGGCATTTGGTGAGAGTGCAAATGCAAATATGCAGGCAGTGCGGGATCAAATCTTGCAAGCAGTACAGTTTGAGTAGTCTGTCACAATAGATTTTATGCGTACCTATCATCATACAATTCATTTTCTACGAACGTACGGAATCAAACATGCATTTATGTATCGGGCGTTTATCATGATTTTTTTCTGGTCTATTTTTGACGGGATCTTGACATATATTTTACCGCTTCTTATCTCAGAACATGGATTTTCAAAATCTGAGATGGGGATGATTCTGGGAAGCTCTTCATTTGCCGGAGCAGTTTTTGATATTGTGGTCAGTAAATATCTCAAAACTCCACATTATCGAAAACTGTATGCAAGTGTTTTTATTCTTTCATTTTCATTTCTTGGCATTTTGTACTTTGCGTCGACCGTATGGATATTTTTGCTCGCAATGGCAGTCTGGGGCATTTACTGGGATCTGTTTCATTTTGCAAACTTTGATTTCATAAGCAGGACTACTCCTGAAAAAGAACATTCATCGTCGTTTGGTATTCAAGGAATTTTCCACTCGCTTGGGATCCTTATTGCACCGATTATTGCAGGCTTACTTATTGAGACGACAATTGATAGCAAACCCTTTATTGTTTCTGGTTGGATGCTCTTTTTAAGTATTATTGTATATATTGGATTGTGGATTCAATCAAAAAAAAGAGAAGAAATATCCGCGAAACCAGTGCAACGCAGTACTGACTGGAAACATGAGTATAAAATATGGTTGATGATCACAAAACAACTTGCGCCAGTACTTGTGTTGACGTTTTTGATCTATATCACTGATGCGTTTTTTTGGACCATCGGGCCTTTGATCGCCGAACATGGAGAGTTTGGTAAATTTGGCGGGTTTCTCTTGGCTGCGTATAGCTTTCCATCACTTATCATTGGTTGGTTTGTGGGAACAATATCAAACCGTTTTGGAAAGAAAAGAACCGCTGTGTATTCATTTCTTATTGGATCTTGCGTACTTTCCCTCTTTATGTTTGTGAAAGAACCTATTTCAATGATTGTTCTTGTTTCTATTGCATCATCATGTATTGGCTTATCATTTCCTGCATTAAACGGCGCGTATGCAGATTATATTTTTGAAACTCAAATATATGAAAAGGAGATACAAGGGATTGTTGATTTTTTTTATAATATCGGATGGATGATTGGTCCAATGCTTGCTGGAATTCTTGCACAGATATTTGGAAATGCCGAAAGTTTTAGTATTCTTGCAATTTTCTGCGCTGGAGTGAGTATTATTTTAGTTTTGAAAATGCCAAGGAAAATACGGTTGAAAGTTCCCGCACCTCGGGGGTGCGGTATTTGAAAAACTCAATAAATCAATAAATTTGCATTATTATTGCCTTTTCGTTATATTCATACATATGCCCGGAAGGGATATTCGATTTCAAAACCACTACCTCTACCATATTTTTAACAAGTCAGTTGAAGGCAAACATATATTCAATGAACATCGATACGCTAAGATCTTTTTGAATAGTGCCCAGCATTATAGATCTTTGGAGGCTCAAATCCGTTATTCAGATTTCCGACGGCTAAGAAAAGATATTAAAGACGAATGGAGAGAAAAAGTATCAAAAATGGACACTTTCAAAGTGAGTATCATAGCTTATTGTTTGATGCCGACACATTTTCATTTTCTTATTGAACAAAATCAGGATGGGGCTATACAAAAGTATATTGCAGATGTTATTAACTCATTTACTCGTTATTATAATATCGCATGTAAGCGAGTTGGTCCCTTGTTTCTTCCAAGATTTAAAGCAGCATCTGTGACGCAAGACAATCAACTTATTCATGTTTCACGTTACATACATCTGAATCCATACTCAAGCAAAATAATTTCAGATAAATACGCACTTACTTCGTTTAAGTATTCTTCATACCCTCATTATGTTACCCAAGTTGATGATCCACTTGTCCAGAATAAGAGAGTCATGGAACTGTTTAATTATGATAAAAAAAGATATCAAAAGTTTGTGTTGGAAAATGCTCAATATCAACAAACTCTTGAAGCAGTAAAGCACACATACAAATGGTAATAAACTCCGCACCCCCGAGGTGCGAAGGACACAAACATCATACACCAAGGTTCTCAGTAAAGCGAAAAAGACCAATGAACCTTATATTGTTATGCGAAACAACAAACCTGCAGGTGCGGTTATCTCAATAGATTTGTTGAAAAAGCTCATAACTATCCTCATAAAATCAGGCGATCTTGAGCTTGTAGATAAAGCAACGGAAAAACGGATAGGGAAGGCGATGGATGATCTAGAAGCCGGCAGGTATTCGATTGCAAGTACTCCTGAAGAAATTGAAAAACATTTGAAATCAATGAAAAAGCGCTACTCATAGATATTTTAGATATTGGTACTCATTCCGGGAAAAAGGGCGTTTATCCATAAGAATATCCCGAATTTATGACAGCTTCGGCACTGGTCGGTAAATCTTGACTTTTAGGAAGTGAAATCTAGCCCCAACGACTCTCTCAGAAGCTTAATAAAGTTGTAATATTCCGGCAGAATAA